>CABQLM010000027.1 GCA_902465105.1 uncultured Collinsella sp. | reverse complement strand
AATGTCGCATGGGCGAAGAACGAGTCGCAGATGCCCTTGGGAAGGTCCTTCTCGCCGTCATAGCACTTGCATTGGATCGCCCACCATTCCCCCGCCTCGGCGGTCTGGGCCATGAGGTCGATTCCGTTGTCTTGGGTGTCGTGGACGGGGCAATCGTCCCAATCGAGTGCCTGGTCTATCGTCCCGACACGGGAGAAGAACAGCGCGTAGAAAGGGTCGTTCTTGAGATAGTAGACGCAGGCCGCCTCGTACTTGTCACCCTTCTCCTTGGTCGTTGCCGACCCGTTGACGATAGGGTCAAGGGCATCGTAGACGGTCTTCATATAGCGACTCCTTCGTTACAGCTCAGATGTCATCATTTTAGATAAAGTCATTTATCGGTTAATGCTCATTTGAAGGCGAATCGGCGAAGAGAAATACAGTATTAGCAACCTCTTATCAAAAAGCCCGGCATAGCCGGGCTCAACTATATTCGAATGTCGATGATGATCATTACGCAGTCGTGCAAACCGTTTTCTTTAAACAGTCAAACAGCTTGTCGACTTCTTCCGCTTTAGCGCCGAGACGCAAATAGTAGCTACGCAGCTCCTTTCCTGAATAAATCGACGACAGAATGGTCGCAAGTTTATTTAGACGACGCTCGTCGAGAAGCTCGTACAGCATGCTGACTTCTGTCTTGTCCCTCGAATAACCCAGATACGACACTAGCAGGTTCTGAACCGAGCGATACTTATCCAAAGTCCTGTCTTTGTTGTTCGAGCCGTACAAATCAGCGCTATTCCAGGCTGACACCATTTGTTTCGCCGAAGCGAACTCGAACTCAGATCCCGTTGCAATCGCCTTCAACGTCGCTTCAACTGCAGCTTCATCTTGATCCTTGCCGGTAACCCAGAGCCATTTCCCCTTCACGAACCAATCGTCATCAATTGCTTCTTGGTTCCTCGCTATCTTCTCAAGTCTTTTAGAGCTCTCCTCTTCAATCAGTTTCGGAGTATTCCTCACCCCCACACCCCGTCCCTCATTCCTCGAGCCCTCTTTTTTGCAGAGCAACAACCACTCTTCAGGGGTGACAGTCGTCTTGATATGGATGATGGGGGTGGGGGCATTGGCACCATCCATGGAGTCCATCTTGTACGCTGAGCCAGTATTATCGACAAGCGCAGGACCGTTGGCGGTACGCTCGGCAGCGCCACACGCGTCGGCGACGTGCGCGGCGACGCCGCGCGTACCGCCAACGGGTAACGCGGCGTCGAGCAGTGAGGCTACGGTCTTAGCGGTCATTGTTATCGCACTCCAGACCGGCAAGGTATGTGATCAGGTCAGCTTTGTCGACGCGCCAGGCCCGACCGATCTTGATTCCACCCGCTGCTTTTAGAATCTCAATTGAAGTCGTCTTACAAACGTTCATGAGCATTGCGATATCACGCGCTGTGACACAAGCATACGGAATCTTGTTCAAAGCTCGACACCATTCCTTACGCCTCACAGTGCTCATTTGATTCGCGTTTATATCGTTCATCTGAACTCCTTTCGTTCGTGTGGTTTACGTAGTTCACACTACTTGACCTGCGACATGGCGCTAACTATTATTTTTAGCAGAATGGAGTTTAACGGGCTTTGAGCAGCTAGAGGAGCACTTATGAGTACAGGAAAAATTAAAGTTCCCACCACTAACGACGACTTAATCCCTTGGACATTGCCAATTGCCCGACTGATTTACGTCAATTTCGACGGCTCAGAGCGTCCGGCGTTCCTTTGCAAAGCCGGAGCCAAGGCATACGGTCTTCCAGACGGCTTTGCAACGGGTGCCCTACTCAATTTAGATACGAGTGACTTAGGTGAAGTCAAACGTTTCATCGAAGCCTACGGTCTCCCCGTTTCACCCTACGCCGGAGAGTTTGAGCGGGTTGAAAAACGATATATCTCTAACGATGAGTTCTCTGACAATCCGATAGGTGACGGCTTTGAAAAATGGCAAGACGCACTAGACGGTTCACAAAGAAGTGTCGAAATCAGAGACGCCTTTGATTTATCGTTGTTTAATCACTACAAAGGACGCGACGGTTCAGCTGGTACAGAAGCGGCAAACCTGATTCAGGGTATAAGGAAGAATAACGAGCAAGTCATTCTGATGGATGACCTGCTTTCTACCATATCTATCATGCAAGTCGCAGCGCTTCTCTTCGCGTGTAAATCTGCGTTTGGGCCAAAGGCTTATGACATGACAATTAAGCTGCTGACCAAATTGCCTAATAACAAGAGCGTCATGAAACACTTCGGCCAGCTTTCCGTCGCTTGTCAGTTGCCCGTAGAAATCAATTCAAAGATTAATGAGCACGATTTACAACCGAATGTCATCGCTGCAAGAATTGTCGCCTCTCGTTACTTGGAATCGCTCGAAGCGCCCCTCGCCGCCTTTCTGGATCTCGCTCTGCATCCTTATCCCGAAAATCACCGCATCATCCTTGATCGCACTCTTCTAAAACTGGCAAAAATAGACCTGGAACCTGAAAAACAATTTGCGGGGAGTCTTACCAGGGCATTTACTGCGCAGCTTCTGGAATATCTTCAGAGCAATCAAGCCTGGCGTTCTTGTGAACTCTGCAGACGTCCCTACAAGATCCGTCAGCAAACGATGCACGCACTTACAAGCCCAGAGGCCGCGAAGAAGGAGCAGTCAAAACCGAGGAGGACGACTAAGAAACAGAAATCATATTGCACAAAGGCGCATGAGGAACATGCGCGTCGCATGGTTCAAGCAGAGAGACAAGCTATACGCCGGATGGATCGGAAAGCACGGGGTTTCGATTCCGAATAACATCGACAAGACGTTCTAAACGTGACGAGATTGTGAATACGCATTTCAATTTTGAAGAGTTAAAACCCGTTTTATTGCACACAGCATTGCACAGTCAGTTGCACACAGCGTCCTATAAACAAGAACGCAGGCCAGAGAAAACAATCTCTGACCTGCGTTTTTGTTAATGGAGCCAGTGACAGGAATCGAACCCGCAACCCACTGATTACAAATCAGTTGCGCTACCGTTGCGCCACACTGGCACACTTGGCGCTTTCGCGCGAAGCCAATTAAGAATAAAGGAATTGCGGACGGGGTGCAACAGGCCCTTTGACCGACCACATCTCAAAACTATTCGTCAAAACGAATAGTTTTAATTACAATGGAATAGATAAAACTATTCGTTCTGGCGAAGGGTTTCGCGATGTTGACCACGAAGGAAGCTGCAGAGCTACTCGACATCACTCCGCGCAGGGTGCAGGAGCTCATAAAAAACGGAGCACTTGAGGCCCGCAAGGCTTCTGGTGTATGGCTCATCGACAAAGGCAGCGTCAACGCACGACTCCGCTCCGTGACCAAAACGGGGGGACGCCCCCGTCGAGGCCATGGAAAAAGTGAGATTACGTTTACCCTCATGAACCGCACGCACGAAGTCGCCCAGCTGGTCTACAGCACATCGCGAAAAGACTTTACCCACATCGGCGCCGACGTCGATCGTGCCACGCCCCTATTGGAGTACTTGGCCCCAATAGTCCCGTGTCGCTCGACTCTTTCCGCAGTTGGTGGCGAGGCCGCGGTATCCCGCTCGCGCGCATTGGGCTTGCATCCCTGTTGGCAGAAGCAGCAGTCGATGTTCCCGACGAACTCATCCAGCGAAATCTCGGCCTCTCCCTATCCGACCAGTATTGGATTAGACCCCAAGATTCCGGTCTCACCTGGGAAGATATTAACTTCTTCAATAATGCTTTTGACGACGTCTCTCTGTCCATCGCACCCTTCGCCCCAGAGGGCAAAGCAGCCGCCGCAAAGCCCGATAACACCTCGGACGGCAACCTTCAGAAGTATTGGACATGCGAGGGCGGGCGTCGAATTCTGCACAAGGCAGGAGCGCACCTGAACCAAGAACCATATAACGAGCTGGTAGCGACCGCGCTCCATCGTCGCATCCTAAACGCCTGCGACTATGTGCCCTACTCGCTCGAGGGCACGGGCACTTCCGCCCTGAGCATATGCGATGTCTTCTTAACTGATGAAGAAGAGTATATCCCTGCGTTCTATGTAAACCAGTACGCAAACGCAGATGAAAGACTAACCGACTACGAGCGATATGTAGCAAACTGCGAGAAGCTCGGGGTAACAGGCGTCAAGGATGCCCTTGACCGCATGATCGCGTGCGACGACATCATCGCCAACTATGACCGTCATTGGCGTAACTTTGGCCTTGTGCGAAACGTCAACACGCTAGCCTGCAGACCTGCCCCCATCTTCGATTCGGGCTCATCGCTCTGGTGCAACGTTTCTCTAGAGGAGCTTAGGGCGGGAGAGCACAGTTTTACCAGCGCGCAGTTTCATTCAAACCCCGCGAAACAAATGCTGCTTGTTGAGGATATGAGCTGGTTTGACGGCGACAAACTCGAAGGCTTCGTTGACGAGGCAATCGGAATCCTATCCAAAAACGACGCTCTTACAGCGAGACTGCCTTATCTAAAAGAGGCGCTAACATGGCGCCTCAAAAGAATGATCGACATCGCTGAATGGAGTTAGCGAGACAGCATCGCCCCGCCAACTCCCCTACCTCCCGCGGAGGGCCTTGAGCTTGGCCAGCGCCTCGGGGCTTAGGCGACTGCCCAGGGTCATCTTGATCTGCGGAGCCTCCTCTGCCTCGTGAACGTCGTTATCGATCTGTTTGATCTCGTCCACCAGCATGCGGCTCGAGATGCGCGTGACGCCCTTGCCCATGACGACGGCTTGGATCGTGCCGTCGCTCGACACCACAGAGCACGCGCGGCCTTCCTCGCGCGCCTCGATGCAAAGTTTCTGCACCACAGTATCTGCCGAAACGCCCGTCGGCGAAAACTCGATGCGCACACCGCGGGCCGGCAGGTTGGGACGCTCGCTGGAGATATTGCCTGCACCGTCAAACACGATTACGGCCTCGTAGCGGCCTTGAGCAAACGCGGCGACGTCGTTGATGAGCGCGGTGCGCGCCATATCGTGAACGTCGCTGGAATACGGATCGTCGGAATGGTCGTACACGAGTTTTTCGTAGCGCGGCGTGCAGTGGATCACATTGTAGCCGTCGACCACCAACAGCTCGGGCTTATTGGAGTGCACCGTCGAGACCGGGTCGGCGATGGCCTGCGCAAACGCATTGCCGCCCACGCCGTAGGTCGCGGCCGAAAAAATCGGCTTAGCCGAGCCCTCGCCAAAGCGCTTGGCCTTGGACTTGGCGCGGTTTTTCTTGGACATGTGCTACTCCTCCCCCATGAGCTCGCCGGCATTGCGACGTAGCCACTCAAAGCACAGCGCGGTGGTTGCCTGGGCAACGTTGAGACTCTCGGTCATGCCGCGCTGGGGAAGCTTGGTCAAAAAGTCACATTTCTCGAGCACTAGGCGCGAGATGCCGTCGCCCTCGGAGCCCATAACGAGCGCCACGCGGCCCTCGAAGGGAGCATCCCAGCAACTGCCCTCGGCATGCTCGGAGGCACCGCCCACCCAAAAGCCAGCGGCCTTGAGGTCATCGAGCACACGGGCGATATTGGGGACCTGAGCGATAGGCAGATGCATGACGGCGCCGGCAGAAGTCTTGTAGCTGCCAACGGTCACGCCGGCGGCACGCTTGTTAGCGACGACGACGCCAGCCGCGCCCACAACCTCGGCGGAGCGCACGATGGCGCCAAAGTTGCCGTCGTCGGTCACATGGTCGAGCACGACGACAAGGGCCGGACCGTCGCCCGCGCGGTCGAGGATGTCAGCGACATCGGCATAGGGGAAGTTGCCCACCTCGAGCGCGATGCCTTGGTGAGCGCCATGGCTCGAAAGCACATCGAGCTGTGCGCGCGGCACGTACTTAATGCGGACGCCCGCGGCGTTAAGATCATCGACCAGACGAGACAGGGCGGCGTCGCGCTCCCCGCCCTCGGCGATGAGCGCGCACTTGACGGGAAAGCCGGTACGCAGCGCCTCGGCGGCAGCACGGCGACCTTCGATAAACTCGCCCTTGGGAGCCTGAACGTTGTCGCGGTTGCGATCTCGCTGCGGACGCGCAGCCTGGGCTTGGGAGCGCTCGCGCTGGCCCTTGGGAGCGGCAGTGCGGTCGTTGCGGCGAATCGAACGCGAGCCAGAGGCGGTCTGCTTGCCACCACGCGGAGCACGCTTGTGATTGTCGGCCATAAGACGGCCTCCTTAAATAGAAAACGAATAAGAATCGACCGTCCGAGCCACGGCACCTTGCCTTTCAATCGTCGGGCATGACCACCAGGTCTATACCTTCCTCTTTCAAGGCAATCTGCCACACCTCGAACGGTCGACAAATACTAGAGAGTCTTGATACGAGTACCCGCGGCCGTATCTTCAATGGTGAGGCCCAGGTCCTTGAGCTGGTCGCGGATGGCGTCGGCCAGATCCCAGTTTTTGGCGGCACGGGCCTCGGCGCGGGCCTCGAGAATCTTGGCAGCGGCCTCGTCCACGTCGTCGCCCGTGTAGGCGACCAGACCGGCGGCAACGCCCAGCAGGCCCAGCGGCAGCTCGACCTTGGGCTCGGGAAGCTCGACGCCAAACGTATTGAGCAACTCTGCCAGCGTATCGGCGGCGGCAAGGGCAGCGGCCTTGTCGACAGCGTCACCCGCCTGCTCCAGGTACTGGTTGCACTCGGTCACAAAGCCAAAGACGGCGCCCATGGCACCGGCGGTGTTAAAGTCGTCGTCCATGCACTCCTTAAAGGCGGCACGGGTCTCGGCGGCCTTGGCGGCAAACGCCTCGGCAGCATCCCCATCAGCATCGGCTGTCGAGTGGTTCGCAGCCCAACGCAGGTTCTCGACCGTACCGGCGATACGCGTGAGCGAATTCTCGGCACCCTCCAGGCGCTCCCAAGAAAAGTCGAGCGGCGAGCGATAGCTCGTCTGCAGCATCAGCAGGCGCAGGGCCGCGGCAGAGTGCTGCTCGAGCACCTCGGCCAGCGTAAAGAAGTTTCCGAGCGACTTGGACATCTTCTCTCCGTCGACCAGCAGCATGCCCGTATGCATCCAGGTGTTGGAGAAACCCTGGTGCCAGGCGCAGGTGGCCTGGGCGCACTCGTTCTCGTGATGCGGGAAGGCCAGGTCGGAACCGCCGCCGTGAATGTCGATCGGGGTACCCAGGTAGCGGTGAACCATGGCGGCGCACTCGGTATGCCAACCGGGACGGCCCTCGCCCCAGGGGCTCGGCCAGCTGGGCTCGCCGGGCTTGGCGGCCTTCCACAGGGCAAAGTCGAGCGGGTCGTTCTTGTCCTCGTTCTCCTCGATGCGCGCGCCAACCATAAGGTCGTCGATGTTGCGGCCCGAGACCTGACCGTAGTTGGGATCGCTGCGCACGGCAAAGTACACATCGCCGTTATCGGCGGCATAGGCGTGGCCCTGCTCGATGAGCGTCTTGATCATGGCAATCATGGGGCCGATCTCCTTGGTGGCACGGGGGCGCACATCGGGATCAAGCACGTTGGCAGCGCGCATGACGCCAATAAACTTGTCGGAGAACTCCGTCGCGACCTCAGCGGCCGTACGACCCTGCTCGTTAGCGCGCTTGATGATCTTGTCGTCGACATCGGTGAGGTTTTGGGCGAACGTGACCTCGTAGCCGCTCGCGATGAGCCAACGGCGGATCACGTCAAAGCTGATGAACGTACGAGCGTTGCCGATGTGGATGTTGTCGTAGACCGTGGGGCCGCACACGTACATGCGGACCTTGCCGGACTCGATGGGCTGGAACTCTTCCTTTTTATGGGTAGCGCTGTTGTAGATACGCATTCGTTACTCCTTAGCGGTTTTCTGTAGCAGGCAGACGGCCCAGGCGCCAATTCCCTCGCCCTGGCCCTCCCAACCGAGCTTTTCGGTCGTAGTGGCGGCGACGCCCACGTTTTCGACATCAACGCCCAGAGCATGGGCGAGGTTCGCGCGCATGGCATCGCGGTGCGGGGTGATCTTAGGCTGCTGGCAGGCAATGGTGCAATCGGCATCGACAAACTCAAAGCCCAGCTCGCGTGCATAGTCCATCACGCGGGCAAGCAACACCATCGAGTCGGCGCCCTCATAGGCAGGATCGGTGTCGGGGAACAACTTGCCAATGTCTCCCCCGCGGCAGGCACCCAGAATGGCGTCGGCCAGCGCGTGCGCGAGCACATCGGCATCCGAGTGGCCCAGCAGGCCGCGCTCGTAGGGAATGTCAACCCCGCCGATAATACATCGACGCCCCTCCACCAGACGGTGGACATCGTAGCCGTGTCCAATGCGCAGGTTACTGAACATGGGGAAGGTCCTCTCCCTCGGCCATGCGGCCGAGCAGAATCGCGGTTACGGGACGCAGGTCCTCGGGCACGGTCACCTTAAGGTTGTCGCGTGGGCTTTGGACGCAGCGGACGCGGCCGCCCATGCGCTCGACCAGAGACGAATCGTCCGTACCGATAAAGCCCTCGGCAATCGCCGCGGCATGGGCGCGCTTCATGGCGTCGACGCTAAAGATCTGCGGCGTCTGCGCGGCCCAATAGAGTTCGCGTGGCGGCGTCTCAACGATGTTATCGCCGTCGACGATCTTGAGCGTATCGATCGCGGGCTGTCCACACACGACGCCGTCGAGTGAGCGGTCGCCCACGAGCACGTCGATCGCATGGTCGATGGCCTCGGTGGTAATGAGCGGGCGGGCGCCGTCGTGAATGGCGACATATTCAAAGCCTGCCGGGACCGCATGCACGCCGGCTCGGGTGGAATCCTGGCGGGTATCGCCGGCATCGGCAAAGCTGATGGGCGTGTCATAGTCAAACGGGTCGATTGCCAGGCGGCGCATCTCGGCACGACGCTCGGCAGGACACACCACCACGATGCGACCGACCTTTTCGCTCCGATCAAACGCGCGGATGGACCAACTCATAAGCGGACGACCCGCCACGTTAACGAGCTGCTTGCCGCCGGGGTTTCCAAAACGCTGGCCGCTGCCGCCGGCAACGACCACGGCGCATACGGGCGCCATTATGCGTTCCCTTGCTTGGTGCCCTTCATGCGGTACAGGGAGTCCGCAAGAATGGCAGGGTTGTTGACACCAAAGTCGCCCAGACGCTCCGGGTCCTCGCTGATGTCGTCCATGAGTTCCTGCAGCGAGCCGTACTCGTCGACGATCTTCTCGGCCACGCCGTCGCGCACGACGGACACGCGCGAAAGCGTGCGCAGGCCCAGCGGCGTCATAACGGAGTCCTCGTCCAGATCGTCGTAACCCAAAACCGCCGCCACATGCTGCGGGTCGGACAAGTCCTTGGGCGTCATACGGGCAAGCTCAGCGCGGATCTTCTCGGCGTTGGCCTCAGAAGAATCGCTCGCGTAGTCGCGGATCATCAGGTCATACTCGATATCCATACTGGAGCCGGCGAGCTGCTCGAGCTGCATCTGCACGAGCTTGCCCTGGTTGCCCAGCTTGACGATGCAATCCTTAAGCTCGGTCTTTGCCTGCTGCATGATTTCGAAGCTCGAGAAGATGCTCGTGATGTCGGCGAGCGTGACGTAGTCGTCCAGCTCGAGGGCCGTCAGACGCAACAGGGAGCGATCGAGCGACTGACGGGTGGTCTGGAGCGTGGCGACGAGCTGGTTGACCGAGCTCATGATGGTGGTGACGGGCTGGATCTCGTAGCTCTTACCGTGGACGTACACGTTGACGACGGCACGACGGGCCGAGACCGAAATCACGATGGCGTCGGTAAGCACCGACATGCGAGCGGCGGTGCGGTGACGCATGCCCGTCTCGCTCGTGGCGAGCGAGGGATCGGGATTGAGGTGGAAGTTGGCGCGCAGGATCTGGGTGAGGTCGCCATCAATGACGATGGCGCCGTCCATCTTGGAGAGCTCGAACAGACGGTTCGAGGTGAACGAAATGTTGAGCGGGAAGCCATCGTTACCGGCAGCGAGCACGTTTTCGGTGTCGCCGACGCAGATAAGGGCGCCCAGGTGACCGGCAATGATCATGTCGAGGGCGGTGCGGATCGGCTGGCCAGGTGCCGTCAGACGAATGGCCTGTTCCATACGCTTTTGCAACTCGTTCTTATCCAAGGCATCGCTCCAATCCTATACGCTCCATAAACGCTAAATAGTTTCTCACGGTTTGCCCCCGCCACCCTCGCGAAATCCGATGCTTACAGAATGAGCGAACGCTGCCGAGAGCCCCGTCCCAATTTGGCTGCTCTTGTGATAGCATCGGGTCTCACACAAATGAGGGAGTAGTCGCGTGGCCGGGTTCGCCTCCGGTGGCGCGGCAAGTCAACATACTGGTCGAATCGACCTGGCTTGCCTTAATGAACGAGACTCGTGGTTGTGCGCGCAACGCGTACGCCACGGGTCTTTTTTGTTGCTCCCCAAAAGGCACACGCGGATCTGCCCGCAGAGAGGGAGCCAAACTATGGGACTCGCAGAGCTTGTGCTGCTCGCCGTTGGTCTTTCGATGGACGCTTTTGCTGTATCCATCTGCAAGGGCCTTGGCATGAAAAAGATTAACCTAAAGGTCGCCGTGGTGCTCGGCCTGTTTTTTGGAGGCTTTCAAGCCGGCATGCCCGTGATCGGCTGGGCGCTCGGCAGCCAGTTCATGGGCATCATCGGCCCCATCGACCATTGGATTGCCTTTATTCTGTTGGCCTTCATCGGCGGCAAGATGCTGTGGGAGGCCTTTACCGAGGACGAGGGCGAGGGCGACGGCAAGGATACCGAGAAGATCGACCTGGGCGAATATCTGATTCTGGCTATCGCTACCTCAATTGATGCCCTAGCCGTGGGCATCTCATTCGCGGCGCTCTCGGTCGACATCGTTCCCGCCGTGTCGCTCATTGGAGTCACGACCTTTATCTTCTCCGTTGCCGGCGTGGCGATTGGCCATACCTTTGGCGCGCGCTACGAAAAGCCCGCCACCATTGTGGGCGGCGTCGTACTCATCCTCATCGGGCTCAAAATTTTGCTGGAGCACCTGGGAATCTTCGTGCTGTAGCCGCATTCGGCCCTCCACCGTGCCATATTGCCACGGAATATCGAGCCGATTTCGGAAGTATGTGGCAAAATTCAAGACCCACGAGCACACTGGACTTTTTAACTCAATTTATCAGGCATTTTGTCATAAAAAAACGTGGTCTGCTCAGGAGTCTTAGATTTTGCCGCATACTTCCGAAATATCATGGCATTCCATATCAGCTAAAACGATTTATCATCTACGCCACAAAGCTACTCCGCACACCGATGCCCCATTGATGCACGGATCATGCCACATCAAGCAATCTGCAGCATAAAGCGGGACCGTGCATCAAGCTCGACCCCGCTTTAATAATTGTTACCGATACCTAGATTTGACTTCTCGCACCTTACGCAGCGAGGCGCTTAAGGACGTCGATGAGCAGCTCGTAGAAGCGCTCGGCAGAAGCGAGCTCCATGCTCTCGTCCGGGGTGTGGACATCGGAGAGCGTCGGGCCCACGGCGATGGCGTCCAGGCCGTGCAGGGCCTCGGCAAACAGGCCGCACTCAAGGCCGGCGTGAATGGACTCGATGCGCAGCTCGGAGCCGAAGAGCTCGCGATAGCTCTCGACAAAGACGTCGCGGACCGGCGAATGCTCGGCATAGCTCCAGCCGGGATACTCGAACTCAAACTTGGCGTCGAAGCCCAGGACATCGGCCAGCGTCTGCAGGCGGTCCTTGAACTCGTTCTGCAGCGAGGTGATCGAGGAGCGCGGGGACAGCATGATCTTGACCTCGTCGTCAGAAGTGGCAACCACACCGATGTTGGAGGAAACCTCGACGGAGCCGTCGGTGGCGACGTTGCGGCGAATCACGCCGTTAGGGGCAAGACGCAGGGCACGGATGAGGGCAAGCGCGGACTTCTGGTCCATGGCCTCGACCTCGGCGTTGTCGGCAATCTCGACGGTGCAGGTAAAGCCGGGGTCGAAGACCTCGAGCTCGGCAGTGACGTCGGCGATGATGCCCTCTGCGATCTGGGCCGCGGCCTCGGCGGCAGCGTGGTCGGCGTAGACCAGAACGGCCTTGCACTCACGGTTGATGGCGTTGTCCTTGGTGCCGCCGTTGAAGCTGACGATGGCGGGCTCGCCGGCAACCATCAGACGGTCGATGATGCGGGCCATGATGAGGTTACCATTGCCACGCTCCAGGTTGATATCGCTGCCGGAGTGGCCGCCCAGCAGGCCGGAGATGTCGAGCGTGAGGGTGCTACCGGTCTTGTGCTCGCGCGCGATCGGGCAGGTGTAGGTAACGACGACACCGCCGGCGCAGCTGACGGTAGCAACGCCCTCTTCCTCGGAGTCAAGGTTAATCATGGTGCGGGCGCTAATCTGGGACTTGTCGAGCGTCTCGGCGCCGACCAGGCCAGTCTCCTCGTCGGTGGTGAATACGCACTCGAGAGCGGGGTGAACGATCGAATCGTCATCGAGAACAGTGAGCATCAGAGCGACGGCGATGCCGTTGTCGGCGCCCAGCGTGGTGCCGTTGGCGGTAAGGACGCCGTCCTTGACGACCAAGTCGATACCGTCGGTCGTAAAGTCGTGCTCGACGGAACCCAGCTTGTCGCACACCATGTCGATGTGACCCTGCAGCATCACGGTCGGGGCATTCTCGGCGCCGGCAGACGCGGACTTGCGAATGATGACGTTGTAGACCTCGTCCTGGTACACATCGAGACCGCGCTCCTTGGCAAACGCGACCAGGAAATCGCTGATGCCCTTCTCATTACCAGACCCGCGGGGAATCGCGCTGACCTCCTCAAAGAAATGGAACAGCTGGGCGGGCTCGTAGCCGGTAATCTTGTAGTCCATGGTGCCTCCTTGGCGCAACTGGTTAGACAGTAAGACATGCGACTTGTATATTCCCAGACTTTGCGTGCATAAACCAGTCGAAAACGCCGAGCGCCCCCGCATCATCGGCTAACGGCGGGGAAACGCCACTTTATTAAGATAAAGCAGGTTAGACGGGCCGCGCGAAGGAACGTTGGGCCCTTCAACCAACCTCAACGCTTGATCAACGTTTATGCATACGCCGTTGGTATGTTTAATGAGATTTACCTTGAACGAAGGGGCCTTTCCAACAGAAAAAGGGCGCTCCTTTGGAACGCCCTCGTGGACACAAGGTTTTTGTTACGCCCTACAGCGCGCCGGAACCGGCTTGCATCATGCCGCCGGGACCCGAACTCACTCCGCCGCTTACGGACGCGGCGTTGCCGGTGTGCGGTGCCGCCGGAGCGGTATCGCCGCCGAGCGCGCCGACCGGACGCGGTGCCGGAATCTCGCCCGTGCCGTGGCTAAAGACAAACTTGCCGTCGGCCACATCGCACAGGACGGTATCGCCCTCGCCCCACTCGCCGGCCAGCAGCTCCTCGGACAGCGGGTCCTCAATGAGCTTTTGGATGGCACGGCGCAGCGGACGCGCGCCATTGGTGAGGTCGGTGCCCTCGGCCACGATCTTGTCGTAGGCCGCATCGGTGAGCTTGATGTTCATGCCGTTGGCAATCAGGCGTTGACGCAAGTCGTCCACCAGCAGGTGCGCGATCTTGGTCAGATTCTCGCCCGAAAGCTTCTGGAACACCACAATGTCGTCGATACGGTTGAGCAACTCGGGGCGGAACAGGCGCTTGAGCTCGCCCATCGCGCGGCTCTTGATCTCACTCGACGTGAGACCCTGCTCGCCGGTGGTGCCAAAGCCAACGCTCGCATCCTGCGCAATCTCTCGGGCGCCCACGTTGGACGTCATGATGATCACAGTATTGCGGAAGTCGACCGTCTTGCCCTGGCTATCGGTCAGGCGGCCCTCCTCCAGCACCTGCAGCAGAATGTTGAAGATATCGGGGTGCGCCTTCTCGATCTCGTCGAACAGCACAACCGAGTACGGATGACGGCGCACGGCCTTGGTGAGCTGGCCGCCCTCGTCGTGACCGACGTAACCCGGAGGGCTACCGATAAGCTTGGAGACCTCGAACTCGCTACCGAACTCGGACATGTCGAAGCTGATGAGCGCATCCTTGCTGCCAAAGAGGTACTCGGCGAGCGTCTTGGCGAGCTCGGTCTTGCCCGTGCCGGTGGGGCCCAGGAAGATAAAGCTGCCGCCGGGGCGACGCGGGTCCTTGAGCGGCGAACGGCTGCGGCGAACGGCCTTGGCGACGGCCTCGACTGCCTCGTCCTGGCCGATAATGCGGGTCTTGAGCACGCTTTCGGTCTGCAGCAGGCGACGGCTCTCGCTCTCGGTGAGCGAAGACACCGGCACACCCGAGGTCACGGAGACGATGTCGGCAATCTGGGCGACGTCGATGGTGAGCGGGCTCGCGTCGAGCTCGGCCGTCCAGGCAGCCTTGGCCTCGGCAAGCTCAATCTCGGCAGCCTTTTGCTGCTCAGTGATCTCGGCAGCCTTGTTCATGTCGTCGCTCTCGGTGGCCTCCTGTGCGGCAGCCTTGAGCTCTTCGACGCGATGCTCGGCCTCGCGCACCGGCTCGGGCGCGCGGTTGGCGGCGATGCGGGCGCGGGCACCGGCCTCGTCGATGAGGTCGATGGCCTTATCGGGCAGGAAGCGGTCCTGAATGTAGCGGTTGGAGAGGTTCGCGGCAGCCTCGATAGCACCCTGTGTGTAACGCACATGGTGGTGTTCCTCGTAGCGCGGCTTGAGCGCGGTCAGGATCTTGACCGTGTCCTCGACGCTCGGCTCCTCGACATCGATGGTCTGAAAGCGGCGCTCAAAGGCCGGATCCTTGGTGAGGTACTTGCGGAACTCCTCGGCCGTGGTGGCGCCGATAATCTGGAAGGCACCGCGTGCGAGCACCGGCTTGAGCATGGAGCTCGCATCGATAGAACCCTCGGCAGAACCGGCACCGATGATGGTGTGCATCTCGTCGATAAACAAGATGACGTCGTCGGCTTCGGTCGCCTCCTGGATCACGTTCTTGAGGCGCTCCTCGAACTCACCGCGATACTTGGCGCCCGCAACGAGGCCCGGCAGGTCGAGTGTCCAGATATTCTGGTTCATGAGGTTCTCGGGCACGTTGCCGGCGGCGATCTGCTGGGCCAGGCCCTCGACGATGGCCGTCTTGCCCACGCCGGGGTCGCCCAAGATGAGCGGGTTGTTCTTAGTGCGGCGCGAAAGGATTTCCATCATGCGCTGGACTTCCTTTTCGCGGCCAATCACGGGATCGAGCTTGCCGTCGCGGGCCTTCTGCGTGAGGTTGGTGGCGAACTGCTTAAGCGTGTCAGTGCCGCCCCCCCTTTGCTGGGAGGCATCCGAGCCACTAAAGAACGGCAGGCCCGCACCGGGACGCCCGGCACCAGCGCCAGCGAGCGGGCGCTTCTTGTCCTGGTCCTTGGCGGTAAGCTTCTCGATGGCTTTTTTAATTGAGGCAGACGACACGCCAAGGCGCATGAGAATGTCCATGGCCATGCCGTTGCCCTCTTCGACGATGCCGATGAGCAGGTGCTCGGTCGACACGTAGGTCTGGTTGTTCTCGCGTGCCACGCGGAAGGAACGCTCCATCACGCTAATGACGAGCGGCGTAAAGGCAAGCTTGGCGGCCTCGGTCTCCTCGCTGGGCTCGGGCACCGTGGTCTGGACCTCCTTGAGGGTGTCCATGATGTCGTCGTAGGAGATATCGAGCGATCGCAGCGCCTCGGCAGCGATGCCCTCGTCCTCCTTGGCGAGTGCGAGCAGCAGGTGCTCGGTGCCCACCTTATTTGAGTGTAGATCGAGCGCCTCTTGCTTGGCCATTGACATGACCTTACGCGCGCGATCGGTAAATCTATCTAACATGCTCGTTTCCTTACATGAGTTCATCGAAATCAAAACGCCCGCCCGTCGGCGGCGCTTTTGTTTCTTTACCCACAGGTTGTCTATGTTAACAGCTGGAGGAATATCTATAAACCCGGCTCACATGAATGCAGGTTATGACCGCATCGCGGGACTCACCGCGCGATGCGCGACAGGCGCCCCGCAAGAGAAACCCTAGGCGTCTTTCACCACGTCGGGACTCGTCGCACGCGATGCGCGATAGGCATCGGCCTCCTTGGAGACGCGTTCGAGCAGCTCGGATGTATCGACGCCCTCGACTTGCGCGACCGTTTCCACCGTCTGCATGGCGACCGCCCTCAGGTACGCGCACGCGCTGTCCCCCAGCTGCTCGAGGTCTATCTCCTCGCCGCCCTCCCGGGCAAAGCCGACCGCCATCACAAAGCCCATGATGCCCGAGACCAGAAAGCCCACCGCAAAGTTCGAATCTGCCTTGAGCTCTTCTCCGTCGGGGTGGACGATCTCTCTCACGCGGTCGATGATGATCGTATGGATGCCCTGCACGACCTGCTCGGCGGCACCCGCCCTCATGGTGATGACGATGCGCCGCAGCAGGCAGCGGACGTCGCGCCGGTCGAACGCCGAAAGGTCGCCCTCGCTCGAAAAATGCCAGAGGGCATCGGTGATGAGCTCGTTATCCTGCAGCAGCTGGGCTATGGCGATGGCGACGAGTTCATCGAAATCGTGAAAATAGTAGTAAAACGTTCCGCGATTGCACTGGGCGGCGCGGGTCACCTCGCCAACCGACAGCTCGAAGATGCTGTTGTTCTCGATGAGCTCCCAAAACGCCTCGATGATACGGGTGCGTGCATCGGGCGCATCGGCGTCCTTACGCGGTCTCGCCATGCGCCTCACCGCACCCCTGCGCCTTGGCGTTCATGATGAGCATCTGAAGACGGTTCTCCACGTTGGCGAAGCTCACGTCGGGATCGTAGTCGAGCGGCAGGAACTGCGCCGTGGGATACTGCTCCTTGAGCGCATGGATGAGCCCGCGCCCCACGACATGGTTGGGCAGACACCCGAACGGCTGCAGGATCACGAAGTTGCGGCAGCCGCGCTTGGCGTGCTCGAGGATCTCCGCCGGAATCAGCACGCCCTCGCCCGCATCGAACGTATGGTGCAGGATCTTATCGCTCGCGCGCACGAGCTCGGGCATGCGCGTCGGCGGCTCGTAGAGCGGGCTCGCCGCGCCCAGGCGGTCGCAACGGTCGTGCGCGAGCTCGAACAGGTTGTCTGCCGTGGCGTACCAGGCCTTTTCGGGCAGCGACAGGTCGACGTGGAACTCGCGCGACTGCGCATGCTTGTAGAAATAGGTCTTGCGGATCACGTCGGTCATGCGCGCCTCGATGACCTCGAGCCCGTTGTCCTCGAGGTAGCGCTCGATCTCGTGGTTGGCGCCGAGATGGAAATTGAGCAGGTACTCGCCCACGATGAGAACGGTCGGATGCGGGTTCGAGCGGTCGTACGGAACGGCGTCCATGATCGCAAGCGCGCGTTTGAAGCCCGTCGCCTGGCCTCTCAGCCCGGAGCGCTCCATGCCCTCGATAACCTCATCGAGCGCGCGGTCGAACGCAGCGTCCGCCGCGCCCTTCTCGAGCTCGTAGGGACGGATGCGCCTAAGCATGGCCTCGAGGGCATCGATCATGGGAAGACCGTAGGCGATCTGGATGCTCGGGCCAAGGCCGAGCTTGAAGCCCGGATGCGCATTGTGGGCATCGACGTCGTCGTTGGTGAGCACCGGGACATAGTCGTATCCCGCGTCGTCGAGCGCGCGGCGCAGCAGGGGCATGTAGTGCGTCAGGCGGCAGTCGCCGATATACTTGCCAGTCACCACGGCGACGTCGTGCGGGTCGTACTTACCGCTCTCGAGTGCCGCGAGCGCCTCGCCGATCACGATTTGCGCGGGGAAGCAGATGTCGTTGTGCACATAGCGTTTGCCCAGGCGGATGGCATCCTCGCGCCCGATATCAAGGGCCTCGGCGCGCACGCCCTGATTGCGCATCGCCGCGGTCATGAGCCTGCAGAACGCATGGGAGGTGTTGGGGACCAGCGCGATCTTGTCGTGCCGGTCGCGCTTGGTGTACTTGACCTTATACGGGTCGTCGAGCGGATGGACCGCGTGCACCCGGGCGCCCTCGGCACGCTCCTCCGCGCGACGACGGTTGACCGACTCGATAAACGAACGCACGCGAATGCCCATGGGACCGGCGACGTCGCTCTCATCGAGCTTGATCATCATCGGAACCTTGGAGCCCATCTCGCCCATCATGCGCGCGATCTCGTCGGTGAGATACGCATCGTGGCCGCAGCCGAAGCTGCCCATCTGCACGAGCTCGAGCTCGGGCGTCGATGCGACGATGACCGCGCACGACAGCATGCGCGCATGGTAGTTGTTCACGATGTCGATGCGGCTGTTGGAAAGATCGACGTTGCAGACCCCCGGCACCGCATCGGGCGTCAGCACGGGGATGCCGCGCTCAGAGAAGAGCTTGGGCAGCCCGTGGTTGACCAGCGGGTCGTTGTGGTACGGGCGCGAAGCGATCACCACCGCGTAGCCGCCGTCCTCGCGCACGTTCTCGAGCACCTGCCTGCCGCGCAGCTGCAGCTGGTTCTCAAACGTCTGCTGCGCGCGGTCCGCCTGCTCGGTCGCCTTGGCAACCAGGTCGGCATCGATATCGAAGGTCTCCTTGCACCACGCCTTGAGCTGGCGGTTTCGGTCGCCCTCGTCGTACCAGTGGAACAGCGGCGTATCGAACGGAACGCCGAAACGCTCCTCCGGGTTATCGGAATTGCGCATCACGTAGGGGTATCCCTTTACGACGGCGCACATCCACTCGCTGGTAGAGGCGGTGTTTTCGGTGGGCACCGTCGTGATGATGGGCATGAAGATGCGGTCGACGCCGGCGTCGACGAGATTGCGGATGTGCCCGTGGACGAGCTTGGCCGGGAAGCACACGGTGTCGGATGTGACGTGCGCCAGACCGCGCTCGTACATCGCCTTGGTGCTGCGTCCCGAGACGCGCACCTTAAAGCCGAGCGTGCTGAAGAACGTCGACCAGAACGGCATGGTGTCCCAGAACTCGAGCACACGGGGAATGCCGATCGTGACATCGCGCCCCCCGCAGGCGGGAACCGTGGGGCACGACTCGAACAGCAGCTTCTCGCGGTCGACAAAGAGATTGGGGGCAGCCGCGGTCCGGTCGCGCCCCGTGCCGGGTGCCTGTGCCTCGCAAGCACCCTGCGGACGCAGCTCCTCCGCCGCGGGAACCTCGCGCACGAGCTCATCCCATGAGATGGCGCCGCCGCGCGGGCAGCGATTGCCCGTGACGTAAAGCGAGCCGTCGCCAAATGCCACGACCGCGCGCTGGCAGCGGTTGTTGCACCGACGGCAGGTAACGCCGCCGAACTCGCGATGCTCGAAGCGCTCCACGGCATCGAGCCCGATAAACGACGTGCCGGCGTCGCCCTTGCGGCATTTCTCGCGCGCGAGCAGGGCGATACCGATAGCGCCCATCAGCCCCGGGTGAGGCGCACGCGTGACGGGTTTGCCCAGATACTGCTCGAATGCGCGCAGCACCGCGTCGTTTCGGAACGTGCCGCCCTGGACGACGACTTTGTCGCCCAGACGGTTGAGATTTGAAACGCGAATGACCTTGGTGAACACGTTCTCGATAATCGAACGGCAGAGACCGGCCATGATGTCGCCCGGACCCTTACCGCGCCGCTGCTCGGAAACGACGCTGCTGTTCATGAACACCGTGCAGCGGCTGCCGAGAACGGCGGGGGCTTTGGACGAAAATGCCTCGGTCGCGATATCCTCAACGGCTATTCCGAGGTTTTTGGCAAAACCCTCGAGGAACGAGCCGCAGCCCGCAGAGCACGCCTCGTTGACGACGATATCGGTCAGCACGCCGTGGTTGAGCCAGATGGCCTTCATATCCTGTCCGCCGATGTCGAGCACGAAGGTCGCATCGGGAACGCATGCGCACGCGGCGCGGGCGTGCGCGACCGTCTCGACCGTATGGTAGTCGGCGTGGAACGCGCGCGCGAAAAGCTCCTCGCCGTATCCCGTGGTGCCCACGGCATCGATCGCAAGCGTGACTCCCGCTGTCTCCCAGCGGTTCTTCAAGCTGACAAGACCCTGTTGGGCGACGTCGAGCGGTCTGCCGTTATTAGACGCGTAGAACGAATCGACAAGCTCACCCGCCTCATCGACCAGGGCGAACTTGGTCGTCGTGCTCCCCGAATCGATACCGAGCGCCACACGCACCGTCTCTCCGGGCGCATACGCATCCGGACCCTTTGCCGGCGTCTCTTTGCCATGGCGTGCCATAAAATCCGCCTGCTCGGCAGGTGTGGCAAAAAAGGGCTGGGCAAGACGTCCCTCCCCGCTTGCGGGCGCGACCGTCTCGAGCTTATCCAGCCGGACAAAAGCGTCGGGAAGGTCGATCGGTTGGGACGATGCGAACATGTCGGTCAGCGACAGGGCGGCACCGCGCGCGACCATGATCTGCGGATCGCGCGGGACGATAACCTGATCGTCCGATAGATTCAGTTGCTCCCGGAACACGCGGACCAGCGTGGGGTTGTAGGCGAGCGTACCGCCCTCGAAGATTACCGGCGGCTCGATGTCGATACCCTGGGCCAGACCGCCGATCGTTTGGCGGGCGACCGCGTGAAGCGCCGAAAGCGCCAGGTCGGTGGTAGGAATGCCCTCGTTGAGCAGCGGCTGGATATCGGTCTTTGCGTACACGCCGCAGCGGCCCGAGACCTCGTGGACGGTCGTTCCCCGGCTTGCGAGCTGCTCGAACTCGCCCGATTCGGTGCCGACCCCCATGAGCTTTGCCATCTCGTCGATAAATGCACCGGTACCGCCTGCGCACGAGCCGTTCATGCGCATGTCGGCAACCTCGATGTCTCCCTTATCGTTGGTGCGGAAGAAGATCATCTTGGCGTCTTGGCCGCCCAGCTCGATGGCGCAGCGCGTCTGCGGATAGAACCTGCTGATCGCGAGCGCGTTGGCGACCACCTCCTGAACGTACGAGGCGCCCAGCGCGGTCGCGATATCGCGCGCACCCGAGCCGGTCACCGCAACGCGCAGCGACTCATGGGGAAAGCGCTCGGCGAGCTCGCCGAGCATGGCGCGCACGCTCGCTGTCTGACACGCCCCGTGGCGGCGATATCCCCACCACGCCTCGGTCATATCCTCGTGCATCGCGTAAACTTTGGTCGTCGTCGACCCTACGTCCAGTCCTACTAGCAACGCCATAATGCTCCGTCTCTCGCATTTTTCCCGCTAGAGATATACCACTCTACGTAATACAACAGACTGTTGTATTTAAATTCCGTATAAAAAGCGGCTGCCGAAACGCTTCAGCAGCCGCCGAATGCACCAACAGATTGTTCTGCGCGCTAGCACGTCGGGCAACGGAGCAGCACGGGCCCTCCGGTCATGCGCACCGCTCACGACCGCGATGTCGCCGAGAGAGCTATCCACGCTTAGGGCTCCAACCAAGCAAGTCGCCCGCGCTCAGCAGATCCCCAAGCGAGCTACTCGCACTCAGGAGCCATAGCCTGCTCCAAGAGCTCGGCATGCTCCTCCTCGAAAACCGTCCCCACAGGGAAGGCGCGACGGAAGACGAAGTGGGAAATCGGACCGGCTACCAAAAGGTTCCACGGCAGCGCCATCACAAAATTATGCGGGATGTTGATCATCCAGATCGCGGGCACGGAATACAGGTTCGCAAGGATGCCGCCGGGCATGTGCGTCAGACCCTCGCAGGCACCGTACAGCGACATGATGATGACCATGGGAACGACCATGCAGGAGCTGACGGCGAGCGTCATGGCAAGCGGCGAGCTCTTGCCCGGAGTGACCAAGTACTTAAAGGCGAAACCCTTGGCAAGCGGGCTGGCGACGAACCGGTCGCAGCACACGGCAAAGATATAGGCAACGGGGAAGCCGAGCCACGCAGCGGCAACGACCTCGCCGTTGATGGCCCCGTGCTGCAGGGCAACGTTGTAGATGCTCATCCAGAGCACCATGCAAAAGCACATGATAAAGGTGAACAGCAGGCTCTCTCGTTTGTTGATAGGCATGAAGGGCGAAATCCTTTCTGTGTTACGCCGCAATACCACGCAACAAAAACGGGCGGGCAAGATGGAGTTATTGGGACTTCATCTCGCCCGCCCGTGGTACGTGCGCCTGCGACTACTTATGTGGTGGAACTACCCTAACACGAACAACACGCGCTTCGTAAGCGTTGAGTTTGTGGAGATGCTCGACGTATTGGTGCAAAGTAACCTGTCCCCCTTGCGCCAATTAGCTGGTGTGGCGCCAGCGGGGATCGGTGAGAGTTCTCGCTACGCTCAGGCCGACGGGAAGGAACGCCACGATGAGCACCGCACGCACAAACCAGCCAAGCATATTAACCGTGTCAAACGTGCACATGTAGTACATCGAGCGATACAGATACAGCCCCGGCACCATGATGACAATCGATGGCACCGTGAGGGCGATGCGTGGGTAGGTGAGCTTGATTTCGGCCAGGCTTGCCAGCAGGCCCGATACGAGCGCCCCGATAAACGCCGCCGCCTCGGGAGGCATTCCCGCACTCAGGCCCAGAAAGGGAAACAGCGTCGGCGCATCGACGAGCGTAAGGCGCAAGGTATTAGACACGGCACCGATGAGCCCAGCCGCCGCGGCCATCTTTATCGGACTGTTGAACATAACCGAGAAGCCAAATACTCCGATAAAGCTCATCAGTATGCGCAAGAGCGTAAGAGCCAACGGTGAGAGGCCGAGCGGGGCGAAGTCATCCGGCGCCAGTCCCACACACTCGGCAACCATCCAGCCTACGAGGGTCGCCATCACAATAATTGACACAGCATACGAAAGACGCTCGATGCCGCTTCGCATATCGAGCTTTGCGATGTCGAGGCCTGCCGTAATGAGGGGAAAGCCGGGAATCACAAAGAGCATGGCGCCGATATAGCCTTCTTGGTGCGACATTGCCCCCGGAATGACCTGGCCAAGGCCGAGCAACGCCAGCAAATACGAGATGCAGGCCAGCGCGACGCCAAACGTCAAAGCGCTAAACTGGCCGAGGCCCTGTTTGAGGATATGAGAGCGGGCAAAGTTGCCGACGCCCGCGCCCACGAACGCACATGCCATCTCAATGGGACCGCCACCAAGTAAAAAGACAAAGGCGCCACAGGCGCAGGCCGCCGCAAGGCCCTGTTGCCAAGGCGCGTAATCGGGTTTTGAGCTCTCAACGGTCTTGAGCATCTCGTGATACTCATGCACCGTAAAACGGCGGCCATATGTCTCGATTTCCTTTAGGAAGCTCTCCATCATCCAAATGCGATGGGTATTGACGCCCGTTGTGGGCAGGCTGACAACCTCGTTAAAGCAGTGGCCGCCTTCGATGCAGGTGCACTCAAACGACAGGAGACTTAAGTCAACGTGGACGGTGACACCGAGTACGGCGGCGACGCGATTCATGGTATCGCGCACACGCCAGGCACCCGTTCCGCTCGCGAGCATCAGCATACCGGTGCGGCAGATGATGGATGA
Organism: uncultured Collinsella sp.; assembly: GCA_902465105.1. Lineage (GTDB taxonomy): Bacteria > Actinomycetota > Coriobacteriia > Coriobacteriales > Coriobacteriaceae > Collinsella. The sequence continues at coordinate 658 of CABQLM010000027.1, read as the reverse complement.
TTTGTCGGTAAGCGGTGCATCGACGGCAAGCTCATCGCCCGCGGTCACGATCTGGCGCCAGTCAGTTTTCATATGGAGCGCGCCAGCACGGACACCGTGGTGCATGGGGGCTCTCGAAAGCAGCGAGTCAAGGCGCGAAGGCTGTGGGGGCTCCGCCGATTCATCCTCAACCTCATCAGCCTCTTCATCCACTAGGTCAAATGAGTCAAGCGATGCTGGCTCGCGACGGTCGATCAGCTCCTCGTCCTCATCATCAAAGTAATTGAACTGATCGAGCATGTCCTCTTCGATTGCGCGCTCGCTCGCATCGTCCATATAGGCGCTCCCTTCCTGCCGACTAACCCCCATCCTAGACAGCGACGGCTAAAGGAAACATAAAAGAGACAACTGTCATGCGAGACATGTGCACAATAGCCGTTGGGTAGTCGCTTAAGAACGTCCCCAACGACTACTCCGGCAACGCCGATGTTTTGGCAACGCCAGCGAAAGCCCGCCAGAGCGAGCAAGGTGCCTTCAAGCAAAATGGCGCCGCAGGTTGAGCATAAGTCAGCAAGCGGGCTGCATTTGAGACAAGGTGACGTGAAACGAAAGGGCGCTGACCTTTCGGTCGCGCCCTTGAAGTTGAACGTCAGATTGTCCAAATGCGGCCCGCGCAGCG
>CABQLM010000026.1 GCA_902465105.1 uncultured Collinsella sp. | reverse complement strand
CAGATCGTAGACGCCGTATTTTTCGAGTCGTGCTGCCACGCCGGGTCCAATGCCCCAGATGTCGGTGATGGGACGGTGGGGCCAGATCTCCTTGCGAAAGGTCTCGTCGTCGAGCATGCCAATGCGGCTGGGTACGTGCTTGGCGGTAATGTCGAGCGCTACCTTGGCCTGGAATAGGTTGGGGCCGATGCCGACCGTCGCCGTGATGCCGGTGCGCCCCAGGACCTCGTCACGCAGCATACAGGCGAAGCCTTCAGCGTCGGTATGGTAGAGGTCCAGATAGGGTGTCACGTCGATAAAGCATTCGTCGATTGAATAGACGTGAATGTCTTGCGGGCTCACGTATTCCAGATAGATACCGTAGATTTGCGCCGACACCTCCATGTAGTGCTGCATGCGCGGTACGGCCTTGATGTAGTCGATGCCGTCGGGAATCTCGAACAGGCGGCAGCGGTTGTGTATCCCGAGGTCCTTCATGGCCTGCGTGATGGCGAGGCAGATGGTCGTGCGCCCGCGCGATTCGTCGGCAACGACCAGGTTGGTGGTGAGCGGGTCGAGCCCGCGGTCGACGCACTCGACGCTAGCGTAAAACGTCTTAAGGTCGATGCAGATATAGGTGTGACGCTCGTGCCCCACGCGTCCTCCCATCAAACACATGTTCTTATCGAATACTTGTTCGATAATAGCCGCTCGTCCGGACATCGTCAAAACCTGCCAAAAAGGACTGGTTTGTTTTGGTAGGTATGGTCGTGCGGTTGCATTGGGGTTTTAACGCAGCTCTAAAGAGTGCGAAACAGCTCGGAAAACCTCGCTTCGTAGCATGGGTCTAACGATTGATACCGCCTATACGCACGGAAGGGCTGTGGGAAAGATGGTCAATTATGGGTTTGGTATGCCGACGCGCCTTGTTGCGGATGGAGACGTGGCTCGCTGGTGCGGACGATTGGTCGCTCACTACGGTGGCACCAAGGCGCTGGTCGTGCTGGGCGGTGAAAAGCATGCGCGCGATGAGCTTGTCTCGGCGGCACTCGGCTCGCTTGATCGAGCTCTGCTCGAGCGCGTGCTTTTCCGCTGCGGCTCGGTTGAGGGCGACGGGGGAGACGAGCTGATCGACGAAGCCGTGGCCCTGGCGACCGACGAAGGCGTGGACTTTGTCTTGGCGATTGGCGATGCCGATACTGCCGGCTTTGCACGCGAACTCGCCCGTCGCATGGCGGCGCTCGATGCCGGCGAAGACGGCTTTGTGCCTTATGGATGCATTGTCTCGGAGGGCAAGGTGCCTGCTGTCGTGGGCGCCGGCGAGGTTCCCGTTTTTGCCATTATCGCACCCGAGCTGTTGGAGGGCATCGGGTCTCCTCTGCGTGAGTTGCTCGGTAGCGTCTGCGCCGCGGCCTAATATTTTGCATAAAGGGATGGGTTATTTTTGGTTGGTAAAGTGTTTGACCTGCCAAAATAAACCTGTCCCTTTTTGGTCGGTTGCCGTTTGGGGGCCGATTGGTAACGCTCGCTGATTATAGTCTTGACCTGCGCTAGAATAGTGACATCTGAATGTCCGGGCGCATGGAGGCGTGCGCCCGTATGCTGAGGAGGACTCTATGGCAACTGTTGCCGCACCTATCGATGCTACGTCGACCGCCGCTTGGAAGGCACTCGAGGCCCATCAGGAGAAGCTCGAGGCCGAAGGTATCGACCTCAAGGCCTGGTTCGCCGCCGATGCCGAGCGCGTGAACAAGCTGAGCTTTGACGCCGGTGACCTGCACTTCGACCTGTCCAAGAACCTGGTGACCGATGAGACCGTCAAGCTGCTGTGCGATCTTGCCCGCGAGGTGAAACTCGAGGAGCGCCGCGATGCCATGTTCTCCGGCGAGCACATCAACACCACCGAGGACCGCGCTGTTCTGCACACCGCGCTTCGCCGTCCGGCAAGCGAGAAGGGCCAGCTCATCGTCGACGGTCAGGACGTCGTCGCCGACGTGCACGAGGTTCTCGACCGCATGTATGCCTTCGCCGAGCGCGTGCGCTCCGGTGAGTGGAAGGGTGTTACCGGCAAGAAGATCGAGCACCTGGTGTCCATCGGCATCGGCGGCTCCGATCTGGGCCCGGTCATGGCCTACGAGGCTCTGCGTCCCTATGCCGACGCCGGTATCGACTGCCGCTATATCTCCAACATCGACCCCAACGATCAGGCAGAGAAGCTCAAGGGCCTTGATCCCGAGACCACGCTCGTAATCATCGTCTCCAAGACCTTTACCACGCTCGAGACCCTCACCAACGCCCGCGAGGTCAAGACCTGGATGCTCGAGCAGCTCAAGGCTCAGGGTGCCATCGACGGTTCCGATGAGCAGAACGCCGCGGCCGTGGCCAAGCACTTCGTCGCCGTTTCCACCGCACTCGACAAGGTCGAGGCCTTCGGCATCGACCCCGCCAACGCCTTCGGTTTCTGGAACTGGGTCGGCGGCCGCTACTCCGTCGACTCCGCCGTGGGCCTGTCGCTGATCGTCGTCCTCGGCCCCGAGCGCTTCCAGCAGTTCCTCGAGGGCTTCCATGCCATCGACGAGTACTTCTGCAACACGCCGCTCGAGAACAACGCCGTCGCGCTGATGGGCCTGCTCAACGTCTGGTACGTCAACTTCTTCGGCTCCAAGAGCCACGCCGTGCTTCCGTACTGCCAGTATCTGCACCGTTTCCCGGCCTACCTGCAGCAGCTCACCATGGAGTCCAACGGCAAGCACGTCCGCTGGGACGGCAGCGCCGTGACCTCCGACACTGGTGAGATTTTCTGGGGCGAGCCCGGCACTAACGGTCAGCACGCCTTCTACCAGCTGTTGCATCAGGGCACCGTGGTGGTCCCGGCCGACTTTATCGCTTTCGCCAACACTGCCAACCCCGCAACCGACAGCGGTCAGGATGTCCACGAGCTGTTCCTGGGCAACTTCCTGGCCCAGACCAAGGCGCTCGCCTTTGGTAAGACGGCCGATGAGGTGCGCGCCGAGGGCACGCCCGAGCAGATCGTCCCGGCCCGCTGCTTTGAGGGTAACCGCCCGACGACCTCGATCTTCGGCGACACGCTGACCCCGTTCGCACTCGGCGAGCTCATCGCCCTGTACGAGCACATCACGTTTGTCGAGGGCACGGTCTGGGGCATCGACTCCTACGACCAGTGGGGCGTCGAGCTGGGCAAGCAGCTTGCCAAGCAGATTACCCCGGCCTTCCACGACGACGCCGCCAAGGCCGAGCAGGACGCTTCGACCCAGGCGCTCATCGAGTTCTACCGCGCTCACCGCAAGTAGTCGCTGCTGTTAACGCATCGCGCCTTATAGTCAGGGGCCCGTATCCGATAGGATACGGGCCCTTTGCTATTTGGATGGGGCGGGGTGTATCGGGAGGGCGTTGGGCTGCTGGGCATTGCCATTGTCAAGGGCGCGCCGGAGGACGAGTGTCGCTAGCAGTTGTATTCAACTTGAGCGCTTTGGGCCTCGGGGAGGTCTGCGTGGAGCGGATGGGCTTGCCCCGAGCTCGAGTACCTCATCGACGTTGCAAGGTCCGAGGCCGACGTGTTGGTAGTCGCCGGCGGATGAGCAGCTGTCCGGGTTGGGCTCGGGGACGTCGATACTATCGGCTGCGAGACTGGCCGGATGGTCTACGCGGCTGGGGCGGAATAGCCCCTGCGGCGCTTCCCGGGGATGGGCCGCGCCCTCCCCGGACCCCTGTGTGCCAAAAGGCCGGGGCCCCTTGGCGCACAGGATGTCGCTAGCGCTGCTCGATGAATCACTGCAGGCTCTACTGGCCCACCGTCCACGGGGCAGGGAAAGCCATCCGGCGTTCCCCATGATTGAAGCCGCCGTCTGTCGAATTGTCGAGGGAGCGCTGGAATGCGAAATCTATCATTTTAAACGCCGTAATGGCGGCGATTTCAAGATTATCGAAAGGGGACCGATTATGCCAAACGCGACGCGGCTCTTCGCTGCCGTCACCCTATCTTTCGTATTACTGATGTCTGGATGTGCTACGCCGGGGCAATCTCCTGCGCCGACAAACACAGGCGAGTCCGAAATACAGACCGAAGACTTTTCCACAGTCGATTACAAGGGCGTCTCTCTCAAACTGAACCCAAACTGGGAAGAAAACGACAATTCCTCCTACGGTCCAAGCTTTTACCAACAGAGTTACGGCGATACCGATACTGGCTATGTCTCTGTTATGGCGTTTAAGAAGGTCGGCAATCAGGAAGCAAAGGCAAAGACGTTTTCAGGCGACTATGACCAGAGTTATGATCTAGACTACGAGGACGAAGACTCCGTCAGCCTATCCGACGGCACGAGCTTGAGCGTAAAATCCGCAAAGAACGGAGACTACAAATTCACGTTTGCCTATGCCATCCGTGATGACGGGTATGGTTTTGCGATTGGAATTAAGTCCGACGCCGACGGACGCGGTGACTTTTCTGATGAAGTCATTGATTTCGTCTTAAATTCCATCTCATTTGACGTAACCGAGCTAGAGGCTGCAATACCGCCCGATGATGGGACATTTACCGTTACGTTCTACGACGGAATCAGCACCGACGGCATTTCCACGGGTGGGACTGTGTTGAAAGAAGAAAAAGTCCAGGCCGGCGGAAATGCAACGCCTCCCGCTGACCCCAATATGCCAGGATATGTTTTTGCTGGATGGAAAGGCGACTACAACAATGTTCGCTCCAACATGGCAATTATCGCCCAATGGGAAAACGTTGGCGGAACCGACGTAAGCATGGCACTGTCTGATGACGACAAGGGCAAATTGGTAGCCAATGCCCAAGACGTGGTCAAGGAACTTCTGAAATCTCCGAGTTCAGCAAAATTCTCTTGGAGTTTCGACGACTACGAATTCTACTCTCAGGGGAAAAGTTTTTCACATCAGGGATGTGAACGATACGTAATAAAGGGCTTTGTTGATTCGGACAATTCCTATGGAGCAAGTGTCCGGTCAAAGTTCTTGGTGACCATGGACTATAAGTCAGATGACGGCAGCTATTACGTAATCGAGAAATCAATTGGATAAGGTGATTTGAGTATTGGCTCGGAAAAAAAGAGTCACATTGCTCCAGAACAGCGATTGTATCGCCCTGGCGGCAGCCGCTACATCGCTGCGAGCCGCGGCGTTTCCTGGGGATGGACCGTGCCGCCCCCAGACTTCTGCACCCCAAAAGAGCGAGGACCCTTGGGCTCGTGTGACGGGCGTGACGGGGATGACGACACGGTGAACACATACCTTCGGGCGTCACTGTATCCCGCCAGATCGCCTCTCGGCCGATGCGTCCCCGCCGGAATGTGGGGACGCCCGCACCGCTCTCGCTGCGACTCCTTGACAACGCTCCCTGGGGTTGTGTTGGATTGCCTATACGGATGCTTTTCGAGCCCAAAGCACTCGACGTCGCCGGTGAATACTCGGCGGCGCGCGGTTCATATTCGCAACATTGTGGCTTTTTATTCGATGCAAACAGAGTTGCGGGAGGTGTTCTGTATCATGACTCCGACAAGACTACTCAATGACAGGGGGCATATATGGCAATCAAAGCCATCGCGATGGATATCGACGGTACGCTCACCAACGACCAAAAGGTCATCAGCCCGCGCACGCGTGAGAAGTTGCTCGCGGCGCAGGAGTCGGGGATTAAGCTCATCTTGGCTTCGGGCCGCCCCGCATGGGGACTGCATGCCTTGGCGCAGGAGCTCGACCTTCAAAACCACGATGGCCTGCTGGTCGCCTTTAACGGTGCACATGTGGTCGACGCGCAAACCGACGAGGTTCTTTTTGACCAAGCCATGCCGGCTGACGAGCTGCATCGTCTGCTCAACCACCTGCGCAACTTTGATGTCATCCCCATGATCTCGCTCGGCCGCGACCTGCATGTTGAGGATTCGTATCGCTGCATGATCACGCTGCCCGACGGCTCGCAGAAAAACATTGTTAAGTACGAGCGCGATGCCTGCGACCTTAAAATCCGTGAGGTCGAGAGTCTCCATGAGGTCGTGGATGCCTATCCGGTGGACAAGTTGTTGACCGCGGGCGATCCGGAATACTTGCAGGCGCATTACGAGGAGATGTATGCGCCCTTTACCCAGACGCTTTCGGGCATGTTTACGGCTGACTGGTACTTTGAGTACACGGCGCCCGGTATCGACAAGGCCCGCGCGCTCGAGGGTGCCCTGCCCAAGCTCGGCATCGATGCCGGCGAGGTCGTCTCGTTTGGCGACGGCCAGAATGACAAGTCTATGATTGAGTGGGCCGGAACCGGTGTTGCCATGGGCAACGCCGTCGATGAGGTCAAGGCTGTGGCCCAGATGGTGACCGCCAATAACAACGAAGATGGTATTGCAGTGGCGCTGGATAAGCTGCTGGGTTAGAATCGCCGATTAATGCATGGCTCGGGCGCCTGCTCGCGGGCGTCCTTTTGTTAGGGAGGGTGCCGTGTCCGCATTTCCGTTCGACGCCGTTATCTTTGACATGGACGGCGTGATTGTCGATACCGAGTATTACTACCTGGGCGAGACCGCAGCTTTTGCCAAGGAGCTTGGGTTGAACCTGACTCAAGAGGAGTTGAACGGGCAGGTCGGTACTTCGCACCAGTTCTTCCTGCATATGCTGGTCGATTGGTTTGAGCGCGCCGGTAAGGGGCATTTCACTGGCGAGGAAGCGTTGGCCCGTTGGAACGAGTGGGCGCATAAGCGTCCGCGCGACTATCAGGCTTTGATTAACCCAGGCGCCGTGGATACGATTCGAGAGCTGCCGCGCCGTGGCGTTCGCGTGGCGCTTGCCAGCTCGTCTCCCATGGATAGCATCGAGGAAGTGCTCAATGCGTGCGGGCTGTCGGATGCCTTTGAGTATGTGGTGAGCGGCGAGCAGTTTAAGGAGAGCAAGCCTGAGCCCGATATCTACCTGCATGCGCTGGACCTGCTGGGGCTGCCCGCGAATCGCTGCTGCTGCGTTGAGGATTCGGTGCCTGGCATCACTGCTGGCAAGCGAGCCGGCCTGACAGTCATTGCCAAGCGCGAGGAGCGCTTTGGCTTTAGCCAGGATGCCGCGGACAAGATTATCGACCAGCTGCCGGAGCTGCTGGAACTCGCGTAGATCCTGGGCGGTACTGCTGTCACAACAGTGGTTCCGTTGGCATAAGAGAGGGGCGGCGTCATGGCATTTAACGTGAGCGCACTGGGGTTTGGCGACAACGTCGTCGACCGCTACGAGCATATCCACACAATGTATCCGGGTGGCAATGCGGTGAACTTTGCCGTCTATGCTAAGAAATGCGGTGCCGCACGTTCCGCATACATGGGCATTTTTGGCAATGACGCCGCTGCCGAGCATGTCATTGCAAGCCTCGAGGATGAGGGTATCGAACTTGACAAGTGCGAGCAGATGATTGGCGAGAACGGAGCGGCTCGCGTGACCGTCGTTGACGGTGACCGTGTCTTCCTCGGCTCCAACGAGGGCGGTATCCGTGGCGATGCGCGCTATGTCCTCAATCGCTTTGACCTTGCGTATATGAAGCAGTTCGATGTGGTTCATTCGGGCAACTATTGCTTTACCGAGCGCGAGCTGCCCAAGTTGAAGGCTGCGGGCGTCACGGTTTCATTTGACTTTTCGGACGATTCGACCGACGAGTACTACGAGCAGATTGCTCCCTATGTTGACTTCGCGTTCTTTAGCGCGGCAGACGCCGCGAGCGAGGATGAGATTCGCGAGCGTCTGGCATGGGTGAAGAGCCTGGGTCCGCGTTTTGTATCGGCCACGGCTGGCGCTGAGGGCTGCATTGCCTATGATGGCGAGCGTTACTATCGTCAGCGTGCCAAGCCTGTGGCAGACATGAAGGACACCATGGGTGCGGGCGACTCGTTCCTGACTTCGTTCCTGATGTGCTATCTCGATTCCGCCAAGCGTGGCGAGGATGGTCCTGAAACTATTGAGCGGGCGCTTGACTTCGCGGCCAGGTTTGCCTCGACCGTATGCGGCATGGAAGGCTCTTGGGGCCATGGAGCGCCGATTTCCGAATAGGTGAGCAGTCCCGGGGAGTCGAATTGTCGTCTCCCCGGGACCCCGTGTGCAAAAAATACCAAATATGAGTACTGTCACTAATTTAGTTGCAGCAAAATCAAGCTTTTGAGGGTCTAGTTGGGTGCCTTCGAGCGATTAAATCCTGCTAAAAATGACTTTAAGCACCTTAAAGCATCTTGATAATGAACAGCTGTGCATTATCAAGATGCTATTTTGCCGTAAAATAATGTGACTAGATTTGCAACAGTACTCATATTTGGCATTTTTTGCACACAGGGGTTAGCGAAGATCAAAAACAGAGCGTGCATTTGTTAAAACTGCCGATTCGATGCGCTTTGCGTCACAGTTTTTGAGTGAGGCGATGCGTTCTGAGGTCCCTGCGAGCGATCTGATGAGCGACTGTGCGCTTGTTTCTGTGTTTGCCTCCGCCGGTGCATCGGTCTCGAGCAGTAAACGATCGAGTGGAATCTGTCGTGCGTATTCGCGTCCTCGTTTAGACGTGAGCATGCGTTCGTTGACAGAAAAATAGCAGCCCGCATTACGCGCGCGGACGAGTTCGTCCGAAGTGCCGCTAAACCAGTGGAAGACGATAGCGGGGGAGTCGGGGTTTGGGATGAGTAGTCCATGCGATTCGAGGACGTCCAGTACGGCTCTTGCTGAACGAACGGCGTGAATTGATATCACGCGTCCGGTAAGAGGATACTGCGCGAGCGCACCGCAGAGCCGGTCAAGTGCCTGTATTTGTAGCGACTCACTTCCAGCAAAGCGCGCGGAAAAGTCGAGTCCGACTTCGCCGATGTAGCGCTCTTGGACAGCAACTTCGCAAAGCAGATTGACTTCGGCAGGACCGCAGCGGCCGTCGGCGAGCCACCAGGGGTGGAGCCCAACACCGGCGATGATGCCTGGTTGGCGACGGGCGCGCTCGTTTGCGGCCGAAAAGTCGCGTGGATCGACGCCGCAATCAAATAGACCCAAGCCCAGCGCCATCGCCTCATCGGCAACGGCGTTCGGGTGAGCCATTAAATCAAGATGGCAGTGTGCATCAAATAACCGGGGCTCCATCTCGGCGCGCTCCGCTAGTCTAGGCGTTGGCCGTCGACGCGCACGCGCTCGGTGCCGCGCCCACTGATCTGGCGGATAACCTCGCCGGCGATCATCTGGCCCATGATGGGCGGCATAAAGCTGGCGGTGCCCAACTCGGTACGCTCGTGGATGTTGGACGGGTCGCGGGGTTGGGTCTTAACCGATTCCTCGCAGCTAAACAGTACATGTAGGCTCTTGATTCCGCGCTTTTTACATTCTTTGCGCATAATGCGGCTCATGGGGTCGCGTACCGTATCGAAGATGTCGGCAAAGCGGAGACACTCGGGATGGAGCTTGTTGGCCCCGCCCATGGAACTAACCAAACGAATGTCGTGGTCCTGAGCGTACTTGGCAACGGTGAGTTTGGCCGAGATGGTGTCGATGGCGTCGACGACGTAGTCGAGCTTGCCGTCCGTCTGCTCCAAAACATTCGCGAAGAAATCATCTATGTTGTCGCTCAGCAGGTATTCGGTGCGCTTGATAACGGTGGCGGCGGGATTGATATCGCGAATCATGGCTTCCATCACGTTCACCTTGCGCTTGCCGACGGTGCTGTGAAAGGCGATGGCCTGGCGATTGATATTGCTGGGCGCGATGATGTCCTTGTCCAGAATGACGAAATGACCGATGCCGCCGCGGGCGAGTGCCTCGCAGCAATTGGAGCCGACGCCGCCGCAGCCGAGCACCAGTACCGTGGCGGCGGCGAGTTTGTCGAGTGCCTCGCGGCCCATGATGATCTCGAGCTTGGTGTCGCGTGTCTCGTTGGGAATTGCGGCTGCGGTTTCGGTCATAAACATCCTCCGATGGGGGAAACGGGTCGTGTTTTAGCTATCGCCATTATAGGTATTATTGCGATTCCATTTGAGCCCTTGGAGCTTGTTGAAATGGGATCGGGATTCGCATAAGATTGAAACAGATGGCGCCCGTTGCCGCGGGTTAGCCAACTCCAAAACACGTTTGTAGCGTGAGAAGTGGCCGTCTTCGCATTACGCGGGGGCGGCTATTTTTTGAGTGTAAGATTAGATAGTTAGACAAACATCTAAATATCGAGTATAGTGTGCGCGTCGAACGAAATGATGAGAGGAGGTCCTATGCCGGGAGAGGGTTTTAAAGCGCTGGCCGATCCTACACGGCGTCACATTTTGGAACTGCTGCGCGAGGGCAATCGCACGGCCGGGGAGCTTGCCGAGCATTTTGACATCAGCAAGCCGTCGTTGAGCCATCACTTGGCGACGCTCAAAAACGCCGGGTTGGTGACCGACGAACGCCATGGCCAAAACATCGTTTACAGCTTAAACACCACCGTCATGCAGGACTTGATCGGTTGGTTTATGGGCTTTACAAACACGGAAGGTGATAAGGATGAATAACGAAAACAAGGGCATTCACGCCACGGGGGTATCGCGGCGTGTGTGGATTGCGCTGATCGCTCTGTGCGTCGCCAATGTCGTAGCGCACCTCATGGTGATGCCGAGCTTGCCGGCGCAGATTCCCACGCACTGGGGCGCGAACGGCGCCGTCGACGGTTGGGGTCCTAGCTGGATGGCCTCCGCGCTCGGCGTGCTGCCTCTGGCGCTTCTCGCAATGTTCTGCGTAGTGCCACGCATTGACCCCAAAGGTGAGGCATATCGAACCTCAGGCAAGTTCTATCAGGGCTTCGTAATCGCCTTCACCTTGTTCATGTGCGCCATAAGCTGGCTGGGAGAGCTTACGGTCTGGGGCGTGGTGCCGGCGGTCGGTTCGGTTAACGTGCTGATTTCCGGTGTTGTCGGTTTGCTGTTCATCGGCGTAGGCAACTACTTGCCGCGTGTGAAGCAGAACTATACGCTCGGTATCAAGACGCCTTGGGCGCTTGCCGATCCCGAGAACTGGCGCCGTACGCAGCGCTTTGGCGGTGCCTGCTTTATGGTGCTGGGCTTTGGCCTGATTGTGATGGGCGTGGCGGGTAGCGTGCTTTCGAGTGAAGTCGTCGCCGCGGTGATTGCGGTGCTGGCGTTTGGTTCGGTCGGAGCCGTCTACGTCTACTCATATCTGCTGTGGCGTAAATCGCAGCGAGCCGCTCGTTAAGGTTGCGGAAAACTAGCGTACGCAGTTCATAGTGTGTTCCGGGGGACTTTTCCCAGGTAGTATTAGGGGGTGTGGGCAACCATGCCCCTTTTTCGTTAAGCTTCAGAGCCGGTTTCCTCATTTCGTTTCCACTAAAGCGAAACAAGAATATGGAAACAGCAGGTAGAAAGGATAAAACAGACAAATGGCGGAGTTTATCTACCAGATGTATCAGGCTCGCAAGGCCCATGGCGACAAGGTAATCCTTGACGACGTGACCCTGAGCTTCTACCCCGGTGCCAAGATCGGCGTCGTGGGCCCCAACGGTATGGGCAAGTCGACCCTGCTCAAGATCATGGCCGGCATCGAGGAGGTCTCCAACGGCGATGCCAGGCTCACCCCTGGCTACACCGTGGGTATCCTGCAGCAGGAGCCGCCGCTCGACGACGACAAGACCGTCATCGAGAACGTGCGCATGGCATTTGGTGACATGATTGCCAAGGTCGATCGCTTTAACAAGATCGGCGAGGAGATGTGCGACCCGGATTGTGACATGGACGCCCTCATGGCCGAGATGGGCAAGCTCCAGGACGAGATCGACGCCGCCGACGGCTGGGATATCGATTCCAAGCTCGGCCAGGCCATGGACGCCCTGCAGCTGCCCGATTCTGACATGCCGGTCAACGTGCTTTCCGGCGGCGAGCGTCGCCGCGTGGCTCTGTGCAAGCTGCTGCTCGAGGCTCCCGACCTGCTGCTGCTCGATGAGCCCACAAACCACCTGGACGCCGAGTCGATCCTGTGGCTCGAGCACTTCCTGCACAACTACCAGGGCGCGGTGCTTGCCGTCACGCACGATCGCTACTTCCTGGATAACGTTGCCGAGTGGATCTGCGAGGTTGACCGCGGTCACCTTTATCCCTACAAGGGCAACTACTCCACGTATCTGGAGACCAAGGCCGCCCGTATCGAGGCACAGGGCAACCGCGATGCCAAGCTCGCCAAGCGCATGGAGGCCGAGCTCGAGTGGGTACGCAGCTCGCCCAAAGCTCGCCAGGCAAAGAACAAGGCCCGTCTGGCTCGCTACGAGGAGATGGAGGCCGAGGCCCGCGCAAGCCAGAAGCTCGACTGGACCGACATCCGCATCCCTGTGGGCCCGCGTTTGGGCAACAAGGTGCTCGAGGCCCATCATCTGCACAAGGAGTTCGATGGCCGCGTGCTCATCGATGACCTTTCGTTCACCCTGCCGCGCAACGGCATCGTGGGCGTGATCGGTCCCAACGGTGTCGGTAAGACCACGCTGTTCAAGACGATTGTGGGTCTGGAGCCGCTGACTTCGGGCGAGCTCGAGGTGGGCGAGACCGTCAAGATTTCTTACGTCGACCAGAACCGTTCCGGCATCGACCCCGATAAGAACCTATGGGAGGTCGTCTCGGACGGCCTGGACCACATGATGGTCGGCGAGACCGAGGTTCCGAGCCGCGCTTATGTGGCGAGCTTTGGCTTTAAGGGCCAGGACCAGCAGAAGCGCGCTGGCGTACTCTCCGGTGGCGAGCGTAACCGTCTGAACCTGGCGCTTACGCTCAAGCAGGGCGGCAACCTGCTGCTCCTCGACGAGCCCACGAACGATCTCGACGTCGAGACGCTGTCCTCGCTCGAGGCGGCGCTGCTCGAGTTCCCGGGCTGCTCGGTGGTCATTAGCCACGACCGTATGTTTCTGGACCGCGTTGCCACGCACATCCTGGCGTGGGAGGGCACCGACGAGAACCCGGGCAACTGGTATTGGTTTGAGGGCAACTTTGAGGCCTATCAGGCCAACCGTATCGAGCGCTTGGGCGAGGACGCAGCCCAGCCGCATCGTATCCACCGCAAGCTCACGCGCGACTAATTTGTTACGCGGTTTTACCAAACCGCGTAACTGCTCGACGCTGCGCGGGCCGCAAGTACCCCATCTTGCCGTTCAAACCGTCGCTCGCGTACCGAAGTACGCGTCGCTCCTCTTTCACGGCAACCTGGGGCACTTGCGGCCCGCTCGCTGTTGGTTACGCAACATCAACAAATAAAAACGGCTCAAATCCTGATTTGGATTTGAGCCGTTTGTCGTTACTGCTCGGGTTCTTCGACTTTGTCGATGGCCCAGGCGGCTCCGAGACCGCCGGTGGTGTTGCGGCGGATGCGCACGGTGACTTCGTGGCGCTCGCCGGCCTGCGTGTAGCGCAGGGGGAAGATTGCGCGGTTTCGCGCGGCCTCGATGGTACCGCCCTCGCGGGCGATCCAGTAGTACTCGCCGACGATGCCGAGGGTGTCGGCGCCGTAGGGGAGATAGGTCGACAGCTGGTGCAGAAGCGGGCCGGGGCAGAAGACCTCGGTTGTGAAATCGACGGGGAAGTCCTTGGGGATGGCGGGCGCTGCAGGTGCGGGGGTTGGGGCCGCTGCGGGTGCCGAAACCGGTGCTGGTGCGGGAATATGGTCGCAAGCAGAGGTGGTCACGGACTCGATGACGGGTGCGGACTCCGGCGTCGTTTTCGGCTTGATCGCGGAATCTGCGGGCTCCACGGTGACGGGCGCGTCTGCAGCTGCAGTTTCAACCTCAACCTGCATCGCGTTCTCGTTCTCGACGCTCGACTTTGCCTCGATGGGCGTGGATGCCATGGTGGTGATGCCGGCGTTTGCGTTCTCGGGGTCATAGACGACCGTGAGCGAGATGGCGGGCTGCGGCGTCTCGGGCTCCGGCGTCGACTCGGTAGCGTCTTGATCGGCGGACTCGTCGGGCTGATCGTCCTCGGCCTCGTCGCCAAAGACATCGCTGTTTTGGAACGCAGGCGTCTTGGGTTGGTTGGCGGCTTCTTCGGTTGTCGACTTGGGAGCCTCGTTGAGCTCCGCAGTGGCTTCCTGCTCTGATATGACTTCGGGATCGGTCGTGGCGGCGATTTCGGTTTCGGCTTCTGCTGTTACCTCAATAGCGACTTCGATCTCTGTCTCGGGCTCGGGTTCCGGCACGACTTCAACCATGGCTTCTGGCTCGGGACGCTTAACGTGCTTGGGGCGCACGGCCTTGAGGTCCTTCTCGCCGCGCTTTTTCTTTTTGTAGGACTGCTTGGCGCCCTTGGCAGCTTTGGGCTTGTCCTCGCCTTTGGCAAGGGCGGCATCCCAAGTCTCGTTGGCGATGACGGTGGCATACAGGCGACCGCCCTTAAAGACAGTCAGCTTAATGCAGTCGTCGAGCTCCTCGAGCAGCTCGCGCGTGGACTCGAAGCCTAGGTCATAAGCGGCCATGTCGCCGTCGGCGAGTGCCTCCTCGACCTGCGTCATAAACGTTTGCTTACCGCACCCAATCGCGTCGCGCAGCAGGCGATACAGATAGATGTGGTTGCCCAGCGATAGCGTGGGCTTAACTATTGTCTTGCTCATGGCAAATCTCCTCTTTACACACCAAAGCATCTTACCATCGCGCGGGGCTTGCCATCTCGTCGCCCAAGGCAAACGGGCGCGACCGTTGCCGGTTCGCGCCCGTTATGCAGGTCGGTTATCTATGAGGGGCAAACGTGCTTAGTTGCCCGATGCCGCGCCTTGGCTCGAGCTGTCAGATGCTGTGCCGGACGCGGTTCCGCTCGAGCTGTCGGTGTTGTTATTGTCGGTGGAACTCGTGCCCGATGTATTGCCGCTCGTCTGGTCACCCGTGCTCGGTTGAGAGCCGTCAGTCGTTTGGCTTGAGTCGGTCGTGCCGGATTGCGTGCCGCCGCTGTTCGCAGAGGAATCAGCGCTCTGCGACTGATCAGGGGTGTTCGAGGACGAGTCGGTGGATGCGGAGGTGCCCTGCGAGTCGTCCTGCTGGCTTTGCGATTGACCAGTGCTATCCGCATCGTGCTCGGTCGTGCGCGACGAAAGGATTGGCTCGGGACGCTCGCCCAGACCCTCACCGGCGGTGGTGATAAGGATGGCACCGGTGCAGGCGATGACCGCGACGATGGCGATGGCGATCGAGAAGATGATGACCTTCTTTTGCGTCTGGCTGCGCTCTGCCGCCGCCTTGGCGCGCAGGCTGTTGGGAGCGACGCGTGCCGTGGTCGCGCGCCCCGCAATCTGGCGCATCTCCTGCGTAGTCGCGGCGCCGCCCAGGTGCTCCTCGGCATTAAACTCAACGGGCTCATAGGCGCCGGCGGGGTAGTCGACGTCGGCGTGCGTACCTTTGAGGGCTTTGGCGCTGGCAGAGATAAAGTGGCGATAGACCTGTGAGGACACAACGGTGATGACCGAGCTCACGGCGGCACCAATTACTGAACCAGCGATACCGATCTTGGAGGCAAGCGCGACGCTTGTGGCGGCGGCTGCAGCGCCGGCGATGATTTGGGGAATGGAAATGTCATCGAACAGGCCCTTTTTGGGCGCGATGGCCATGGTCTGTCCGATGGAATGGTTTTCGTGAACGCCGTTGTTGAGCGCGGCCGGTGTCATGACGCGCGTGCGCGGTGCGTCGGTGTACTTGGTTGTCATGCGGGACCCTCCCGGTGTAAATCTGCTTCGTTTCATGTAGCCATCAGGGTACCCACCAGATGTGAATCGTACGTGACATTTAACAGATACCATCAACTCATCAATAGCTCACCAAGTTGGTGGGATGCGGTTACACCCGGCGGTTGAACTACAATAGGGCTTGCTAATTGTTGTGAATGGCGTCTACGCACAGGAGCATTCTTATGAATCTTCACCTTTCTCAGTCTGATGGCTTTTTGCGTGTGGCGGCGGCCTCACCGCAGATTCGCGTGGCCGATGTCGAAGGCAATGCCGAGGTTGCGCTGGCGGCTGTTCGCGAGGCTGCCGAGCGCGGCGTTCGCGCGCTGGTGCTGCCCGAGCTTAACCTGACCGGCTATACCGCGGCCGACCTGTTCCATAACCGCACGCTGCTTCATGCCTGTGAGGCTGCTCTGGCGCATATCCTCGACGAGACTCGTGAGCTGCCGATTGTCTTTACCATTGGTCTTCCCGTTGCAGTTGCCGAGAATATCTACAACTGCGCCGCCGTGTGCTGCGCGGGTGAGCTTTTGGGCCTCACGGCCAAGAAGTATCTGCCCAACTATGGCGAGTTCTACGAGCGCCGCTGGTTTGCTCCGGCGCCCGCAGATCCCGCGTGGGTCGAGTTTGCCGGTCAGGGTCCGGTCCCGCTGGGTTCGGGGCTTGTCTACCGCTGCTGTGATGAAGGTGCCGAGGATATGGTGCTGGGCGTTGAGGTCTGCGAGGACCTGTGGGTGCCGGCGCCCCCTTCGACCGAGATGGCGCTTGCCGGCGCTACGGTGATCCTCAACCCCTCTGCTTCCGACGAGATCATCGGTAAGGCAGACTATCGCCGCAGCCTTATCTCTAACCAAAGCGCACGCCTGTACTGCGCCTATGCCTATGCGGATGCGAGCGAGGGCGAGTCCACGACCGATATGGTCTTTGCGGGCGAGAACCTTATCTACGAAAACGGCTCCAAGCTCGCCGCCACCAAACTGCTTACCTGCGATATGGCCGTCGCCGATGTCGATCTTGACCGTCTGGTTGCCGAGCGCCGCCGCTCGACGACGTGGGCGCGCGCGGACGATGCGCCGGAGGCCACGACCGTTGAGTTCTCTTTTGAGAGCACACTCTCCGAGGCTCCCGTCCTGCGCAACGCCTGCGACATCGACCGTGTCTTCCCCCGCGCGCCCTTTGTGCCGGCCGACCATGGCGACCTGGCCGAGCGTTGCGAGACCATCCTCGACCTGCAGACCGCCGGCCTCAAGACCCGCCTTGCCCATACGGGTACCAAGGCGGCCGTCATCGGTCTTTCGGGCGGCCTGGACTCCACGTTGGCACTGCTTGTGACCGTGCGCGCCTTTGATGCGCTGGGGCTGCCGCGCACCGGTATCACGGCCGTGTCCATGCCCGGCTTTGGCACGACGCATCGCACCAAGTCGAATGCCGAGTCGCTCGCCCGCGACCTGGGTGTGAGCTTCCGCGAGGTTTCGATCCACGCGGCCGTGGAGCAGCACTTCAAGGACATTGAGCACGATCCTGCCGTGCAGGACGTGACTTACGAGAACAGCCAGGCCCGCGAGCGCACGCAGATTCTGATGGATCTGGCCAACCAGGCTGGCGGTTTTGTCATCGGTACGGGCGATCTGTCGGAGCTGGCGCTCGGCTGGGCCACCTATAACGGCGACCACATGAGCATGTATGCCGTCAATGCGAGCGTGCCCAAGACGCTTGTGCGCCATCTGGTGCGCTATGCGGCTGATGTCTTTGGCGGGCGTATTGCCGAGGTCTTGCTCGATATCCTCGATACGCCGGTATCTCCCGAGCTTCTGCCGCCCACGGGCGACGGCGAGATTGCGCAGAAGACTGAGGATTTGGTGGGCCCGTACGAGTTGCACGACTACTTCCTCTACTACCTGCTGCGTTTTGGCTTTGAGCCGGGCAAGATCTACCGCATGGCGCTCAAGAGTTTCGAGGGTGTCTACGACGCCAAGACCGTCCACACGTGGCTGCGTACGTTCTATCGTCGCTTCTTTGCCCAGCAGTTTAAGCGCAGCTGCCTGCCCGATGGTCCCAAGGTGGGCTCGGTGACGCTCAGCCCGCGCGGCGATTGGCGTATGCCGAGTGACGCCAGTTCGCGTTTGTGGCTTGCGCAGATCGACGCGCTCAATCCAATTGACTAAGGTTGGCTAAATTGAACCAATGCGGGGGTTGCAAGCGTTACACTTTTGCAATCTGATGGCCCGTATCGCGCGGCGCTCTTGTCGGAGCGCCGCGTTTTTTATATCGAAAGGTGGCACCATGCAGGCATCGCAGCGTCTCGACCGCTTTGGCGCGGAGGTCTTCGCTTCGCTCAACAACAAGCTTCTCGCGCTGAAGGCTCAGGGCAAGACCATTTACAACATGAGCGTGGGCACGCCCGACTTTAAGCCGTACGACCATGTGGTCGAGGCGCTCACGCAAGCAGCCCAAGATCCCGAGATGTGGAAGTATGCCCTGCGCGACCTGCCCGAACTCAAGCAAGCCGTGTGCGATTACTATGAGCGCCGCTTTGGCGTTTCGGGCATTACGCCGTCCATGGTGCAGTCGTGCAACGGCACGCAGGAGGGCGTGGGTCATTTGGGCCTGGCCCTGCTCGATCCGGGTGACACCATTCTGGTTCCCGATCCGTGCTACCCGGTCTTTGAGGCGGGTGCCAAGATTGCCGATGCCAAGCTCGAGTACTATCCGCTGGTTGCCGAGCACAATTACCTGCCCTATGTGGCGGGTATCGATCCCGAGGTGGCCGATCGTGCCAAGTACATGATCGTGTCGCTGCCCGCGAACCCGGTGGGTTCGGTGGGCACGCCCGAGGTCTACGAGGAGATCATCGCTTTCGCCCGCGAGCACGATCTACTCATCGTCCATGACAACGCGTACTCCGACATCGTGTTTGACGGCGAGCCCGGCGGCAGCTTCTTGCAGTATCCCGGTGCGCTCGAGGTGGGCGTGGAGTTTTTCTCGCTTTCCAAGTCGTTTAACGTCACCGGTGCCCGCATCGGCTTTTTGGTCGGTCGCGAGGATGTGGTCTCGGCCTTTGCCAAGCTGCGCAGCCAGATCGACTTTGGCATGTTCTTCCCGATCCAGAAGGCCGCCATCGCGTGCCTTAATGGCCCGCGCGATGAGGTCGAGGCGCAGCGTCTGAAGTACCAGGAGCGTCGCGATGCCCTGTGCGACGGTCTTGAGGGCCTGGGCTGGGAGCGTCCCAACGCGCATGGTTCTATGTTTGTGTGGGCCAAGCTTCCCGGTGGTCGCACCGATTCCATGGCGTTTTGCGAGGAGCTCATGGAGAAGGCCGGCGTTGTGGTGACGCCGGGCGCGAGCTTTGGCCCTTCGGGCGAGGGGCACGTGCGTATGGCACTGGTCCTGCCGCCCGAGCAGATCGCTTTGGCTGTCGAGGCCATTCGCGAGGCGGGCCTGTATTAGAAAGTTGTTTCGGCTCGTCAATAGCTCGAAACCGATTTCGTGCAGTTATTTTACGAATCCTGCAAATAATTTCGGTAAACGGTCGATATTTGGCTGCGAATAGGAGCATAATCAAAGTCCCGATTGGATGTATTGGGATTACGGCAAGCCGCTCGGGTCGTTCCCGGGCGGCTTGTTTGTGGAGAGAGATGGGAGTTTCTAATGGTTAACGAGAAGAAGGTCGCTATTGTCGGCTGCGGTTTCGTCGGTTCGTCGTCGGCGTTCGCGTTGATGCAGAGCGGTCTGTTCTCCGAGATGGTCCTCATCGACGTGGACAAGAACCGCGCCGAGGGTGAGGCTCTGGATATCGCGCACGGCATGACGTTTGCCGAGCCGATGAAGATCTACGCCGGCGATTACTCCGATGTCGCCGACGCCGCCATGATCGTCGTCACCGCTGGTGCTGCCCAGAAGCCCGGTGAGACCCGCCTGGACCTGGTCAATAAGAACGTCAGCATCTTTAAGTCCATTATTCCCGAGATTAAGAAGTCTGGCTTCGACGGCATTCTGCTAATCGTCTCCAACCCGGTCGACGTTCTGACATACGCCGCCATCAAGATGTCCGGTCTGCCCGAGGGCCATGTCATCGGCTCCGGCACCGTGCTCGACACCGGCCGTCTGCAGCAGATGCTCGGCGCTCACGTCGAGGTTGACCCGCGCGATGTCCAGGCCTACGTCATGGGCGAGCACGGTGACTCCGAGTTCGTCGCTTGGTCCAGCGCTCAAGTTGCCGGCGTGCCGCTGAACACCTTCTGTGAGCTTCACGGCCACCTGGAGCATGAGGCTGCCGAGAAGCGCATCGCCGAGGACGTCAAGAACTCCGCCTACACCATCATCGAGAAGAAG
Source organism: uncultured Collinsella sp. (assembly GCA_902465105.1). GTDB lineage: Bacteria > Actinomycetota > Coriobacteriia > Coriobacteriales > Coriobacteriaceae > Collinsella. The sequence goes on along the minus strand of CABQLM010000026.1, from coordinate 4,352 downwards.
CACGCCACCTACTACGGTGTCGCTATGGCCGTCAAGCGCATCTGCACTGCCGTCATGCGCGATGAACAGACCGTTCTGCCTGTCTCCTCGCTCATGGTGGGCGAGTACGGCCTGTCCGATCTGGCCATCTCCATGCCGACGGTCGTTGGCCGCGACGGCGTCGTTTGCCGCGTTCCCGTGCCGCTGAACGATGACGAGCAGCATGAGCTCACCGTCTCTGCAAAGGCCCTCAAGGACATCATCGACAGCGTCGACTTCTCCTGCTAAATCAAGCTCGCTAGAGCGTAAAGCTACAATGAAGGCGCCCGGATTCATGTGACCCGGGCGCCTTTTTGGTGCATTGGGGACAGGTTTGTTTGCATCAAATGAGGTGCAATCGGTGCAAAACCAGCCTGTCCCCCTTGCACCATTGTTGATGGGAGGGTCATGTCTGATTCGCCTAACTTTTTGACCTATGCCCAGACGGCCTTTGACTCGTTTGATGAGCGGCCGTTCTGCGCGGTGGACAGTCTGATCTTTGCCTGGTTGTCGTATTTGCGCCTGCCGGACGACATGCCAGAGCTTGAGGGCTGGCGGGGGCTTGACGTGCGCGAGCTGCTACGTGCCGAGTGCTATCGGGATATGGTTGGCGACCTGTGGAATCCAGAGGGAAGCCTTGCCTTGTTGGAGGCAGTGGCAGCAAATCCCAGATACCGCGGTGCGCGCATTTGCGGCTATCGCGCCGTGAACGATGTTGCGATGACGGAGCAGTTTGCGGCCATGACGCTCCGATTTCCGGCAGGGTTTAGCTACGTTTCCTTCCGAGGGACCGACAGCACGATTGTGGGCTGGAAAGAGGACTTCAACATGGCGTTCCGGTGCCCTGTGGCCTCTCAGGAATCTGCAGCACGCTATATGGACGAGATGTCGGCCTCGATTGATGGGCCGCTCTTGTGCGGAGGCCATTCCAAGGGCGGAAATCTGGCTGTGTATGGTGCAGCGATGTGCTCAAGCGGTGCTCGCAACCGGATTGAGCGGGTCTTCTCCCACGATGGCCCTGGCTTTGTCGAGGAGTTTCTGAACGGAGACGCCTTTGCGAGCCTTTCTGGTCGTATCGATAAAACCCTGCCCCAGTCTTCGATCTTCGGCATGATGTTCGAGACGCAAGAGGACTACGCTATCGTCGAAAGCACCGAGTTTAGCCTGCTGCAACACAATCCCTTTAGCTGGGTGGTCGACGGCTGCGATTTTGTGTATTGCGAACGCCTGTCTGCTGGCGCGCGATATGTTGACGGCTCTATTCGCGAGATGCTGCTTGCAGTGTCACCTGGCGATCGCGAGCGTTTTGTAGATGCGTTGTTCTCCGTGTTTGAGGCTACGGGCGCCGAACGTTTTGCGGATATCGCCGGGAACATGCGCGAGAACCTGCCTGTGATGCTCCGGGCTGCTCAAGGCTTTGACAAGGATACGCGCCGTTTTGTCTCACAGACCGTCGCGGCAATTCTTAAATGCGCGCTGCTGCCCAAACGACCCCAGATCAACATGCCCGCTGCCGGTAAGAGTCTGGCAGAACAACTCGAGGCCTGGCAGTCCGAGCTCCTGCGCTAACCATTGGTGCAAAGAAACATGGCCCCAATGCAGCAATCTTCGATGCGCTTGGGGCGGGCTTGACCGCTATACTGGTTCGTGCTCAAATCGATCTAGAACGGAATGCCGTATATGAAAATCAATCACGCGATTCTGCATATCCTGGACTTTGACTCTGCCGTTAACGTTATGAGCCAGCGCGAGTTGGATATCGAAAGTCGTATCGTGCGCAACTTCGTGACCACGCATCTGCGCCGCGCACGCACCTCGGCCGACAATAAGCGTGCCACGTTTACGGAGAACTCTGCGTTTGGCGGCGAGCTCAAGGGCTATTTCTTTGGCGAGCGCGAGTTCGTGGACCTGTCGCAGCAGATTGCGGAGTTTATCTCCTCCGAGCTCACCAAGGCTGAGAAAGCCGAGTCCACCGACGTGCTCGTGGCCGATTTTGACGACGATGAGGATGCCCGCTGGTTTGCCGTGATGCTGCTGGGCTCCAAGCAGGCTTTCATGCACGAAGTGGGCCGCGAGGAGGGGGAGGTGCGCAATGACATCGCGCGCCACTACGCTATTCTGCCAAACCCCTCGCAAAAGGTGCCAAGCTATGCCATCGTGCGCGCGAGCACCATGGAGATCGGCTACGTGGACAAGAAACGCAAGATTGCCGGCGAGGACCGTATGCTTATTCCCGATGGCCTGCTGCAGTGCGACACGGGCGTGTCGGGTAAGGAGGTCATCGACACCGTGACGCGTGTGGTCGAGGAAGTCGCCGAGGAGCACGGTGCCAATACGGCCGTAGCGCTCGCTAAGGTCAAAGCCGCCGTTGCCGAGAAGGTTGAAGACGACGAGGAGCTGCCGCCTTGGGATATCGTCGATGAGGTCTTTGAGGACGAGCCGGTCATCAAGGAAAGCGTGCGTGCGGCGCTGACCGAGGAGAAGGTGCCCGAGCGCGTGCCCGTGGAGCGCAAGCAGGTCGAACGCGCGGCCGTGCGCAATCACAAGATTCGTACCGACACGGGCATCGAGATCAGCTTCCCGGCCGAGATGGGTTCGAATTCCGAGTACATCGAGTTCGTCAACGAGCCCAACGGCCTCATCTCCATCGAGCTCAAAAACATCGGGTCAATTGAGAATCGATAAACTGCGCTTGGACGCCGCAAAAAAACAAAGGCCGAAGCCTCGGATGAGGGCTTCGGCCTTTTTGCTTGGAGCTGAATTGCGCCGTAGGTTGAGCATACGTCAGCGAAAACGCCCCTAAGCGAGCAAGGTGACGTGAAAGAGGAGGGAAGCGTACTTCGGTACGCGACCGACGATTGAACGTCAGATTGCCGCTTAGGGGCGTTTGCAGCGTCGACCGGTCCGTCGTTCGTTAGAACGACGGAACCAAAAGTGCAGCGTCGACTAGTTACGCGGTTTGGTAAAACCGCGTAACTCTAGAGTTGGCGTAAGCCCTCTTCGAGACCGGTCTTACTGTCGGTCTTCTCGTCGCGCATCTTGATGACGCGGGCGGGGACACCGGCCACGACGGCGCCGGCGGGGACGTCCTCGACGCATACGGCGCCGGCGGCAACGACAGCGCCCTTGCCCACGCGCACGCCCTCCAGGACCACAGCATTAGCGCCGATCATGACATCATCCTCGATGATGACGGGCGTGGCGCTGGCGGGCTCCACGACGCCTGCCAGCACGGTGCCGGCGCCGATGTGGCAGTTCTTACCCACGGTGGCACGGCCGCCCAGCACGGCGCCCATGTCGATCATGGAGCCTTCGCCAATGACGGAGCCGATGTTGATGATGGCGCCCATCATGATGACGGCACGGTCGCCAATCTCGACGCGGTCGCGGATAATCGCGCCCGGCTCGATGCGGGCATTGATGCCCTTAAGGTCGAGCATGGGCACGGCGGAGTTGCGGCAGTCGTTCTCTACGTCGTAGTAGTCGATGGAGTCGGCATTGGCGTCGAGGATGGCCTTGAGCTCTTCCCAGTCGCCAAAGACGGTCTTGCCACGACGGCCGCCGTAGACATGCGCATCGCCCCAGGCAACCTTCATGCCGGGCTTCTCGCGCACATACAGCTTGACGGGCGTCTTTTTAGGCGCGGTGGCGATGTAGTTGATAATCTCCTGTGCATCCATCTCGGCTGCATTGCTCATTTGCTATCTCTCCTTTGGGTGGATTCGGTTGATACCTGGTTAGGCAAACATGATCTGGTCGAACGTATAGAAGCCGCGCTCGCGGGTGACGAGCTTCTGCGCGGCTGCCAGGGCGCCGTTGACAAAGATCTGACGGCTCGTGGCGCGGTGCGTGAGCGTGACCTCCTCGTCCTGGCCAAAGAAACTCACTTCGTGCACGCCGGCGACAGTGCCACCGCGCAGCGAGTGCATGCCGATTTCCTTGGGATCGCGCGCGCCGCACATGCCCTCGCGACCATAGACGGGGTGGTAGCCTGCCTCGGGCTCGGCTTCGACGACGGCATCGAGCAGCAACTTGGCAGTGCCGCTCGGGGCGTCAACCTTTTGGTTGTGGTGCGTCTCGACAATCTCGCAGTCAAAGCCGGGCAGTTCGCGCGTGGCCTGGGCAACCAGATGGCGCAGGGCGGCGATGCCGATAGAGTAGTTGCCCGAGTGCATGACACGGGCATTCTGGCCCAGTTCGCGCAGGCGGTCCATCTGCTCGGGGGTGTAGCCTGTGGTACCCGAGACCAACGCCGCGCCCGTGCGCTCGACATAGGCGACGACGGCATCGAAGGTCGCGACGTTCGAGAAGTCGATGATGACGTCGGCCGCCGG
>CABQLM010000025.1 GCA_902465105.1 uncultured Collinsella sp. | reverse complement strand
TCAATCTGTAACATCTGGGGACCGTTTTGCCTGCTAGATGTTACAAATCGAGACAGAACGTCTGCGGTCAACTCAAATGTCTCAATCTGTAACATCTAGACCGGTTTTTGACTCCTTACTGTTACAGATTGAGATGTTGTCTCGCGGGGTTGGAGTTTGTCTCGTTCTGTAACATCTGGACCTGTATCTGCCGAGCTAGTGTTACAGATCGAGACAATTGCCGGGGAGGGGTTCCGCCACGGCAAGATATCCGCTCCCTGAAGATACCCGCTCCCTAAATACAGAACCCGGGGATCACGCAGGTCCGCTTCTTGGGGCTGTCCGCGGGGGTCGCGTATGTGAACACGTCGCCGTTGTGTCCCACGCGGTTTATGTAGAGCGTGCCTTCGCTCTCCGATGTGTCGGGGCTCACCGTGCGCTCCCACCAACAGGTGTCCTTGCCCTTCCACTGGCGAACCAACATCTCGTTCGTGGTATACGGACTTACCTTGAGCTCGCGGAAGAGTTGGTACTCCTCGCCCTCGCCGTTGTAGATGTCGGCTAGGTAGCGAAAGTCCTTGGCAAACGAATCGGGCGGTTGCGTACCGCATAGCTCGACCATGGCGGGCAGCCAAAGGGTCGCGGGCAGCTCGCTCAGACACGACGCGTTGTTGGCGGCGCCAACGTTATTCGAGACCTTTTTGACAGATTTGATGAGTGCGCGCAACTCGTTGGGCAGCAGCTTAAGGCCGTCGCCGTCGAGCCATTCCCGCAGCTCGCAATCTGCCCAGCCGGCGCTCAACGGTTGGGCCGCGGCATCGCACTCGGCAATACCGGCGTCGAACATAAACGTTAACCCTGCCTTGCCCGTACCGTCTAGAAGCTCGTCGTGGCGGATGCCCACAAGCTGCGCGCCGACGCGCAGCCCGTTGGTGAGCTTTACGCGCTTGGTGCATGGATAGGGGATATGTTCATCGGCATCGAGCAGGTGATAGCGCTTGGCAATCTCGCGTGCCTCGCTACGGGTCTCGGCGGCCTTAATCTTGAGCGAAATCTCCTGCAGCTGATCCCAGGTGTAGTCGTCAAGTGAACCGCGGATGCCGTCCAGGTAGTCGGGGATGCCAAAGCCATGGGTTGCCGCCCCGATAACGCCGAGCCCCGCAACGGCTGCGACAACGCCACCGATAATAAAGCGGCGGCGGGTCATGGCGGCGTCTCGGGCCTGCTCCAGAATCTCTCGCGCTCGCTCGCCGGCGACGTCGACCTTAAGGTGCGTGCCAGAATCGATATCAATTGCGGCCTCGTCCCCTGCGTCTTCGCGGCCCTCGGATTCGGCATCGGTGAGGTATGCCGAGAGCACCTCGAGCATCTGCTGCTCGGTGGGACGATCGCACTGCTCGACTGAGATGCCTTTCATGATGATCTGGACGAGCGCCTTGTCGTCATTGCATCGCGGCTCGAGCGGTGCCGGCTTGGTCTTGGTCTTTATAAGGTAGAACGAGCCGGTTGCCGCGGCACCCGTCGACTCGACATCGAACGGTTTGCGACCGCTGTAGAGCTGGTACAGAATACTCGAAAGCGCGTAGACATCGATTGCCGGCGAACGGCGAAGGGCCGCGATGCCTTCGATATCCTGCGTGAGCATCTCGGGCGCGGCGTATGCGGGCGTGGCAAAGCGCCAGATGTCGGCGCGCCGGGTGATCGTGTCGTCGCCGAGGGCCATGGTCGCGGAGCCCATGTCGATGAGACAGGGGTCAAAGGAGCAATCGGCAATCTGTTGCTTGAGCGTTCGGCTGGTGGTGCGGAACATGATATTGGCGGGCGACAGGTCGCGATGGACGACCGGATTCACGAGCCCCTGGGTCATCAGGAGTGCGCGAAGCACGGCGTTTCCAACGGCGGCCGCCATCTGGGTGGTTAGCCCGCCCGAGGCATCGTGCGGAAGCAAGGGCAGCGCCTGCTTGAGCGAGGTGCCCTCGACCCACTCCATGAGGATGAGCGGGTCGTCCTCGCAAGAACCGTAGCCATAGACACGCGGAAATCCGCGCAGGTGCGAGACGGTACACAGATGGCGGTACTCCTCGAACAGCGCGGCGGTGCTGGCCAGGTGCGCGGCCGATTGCTCGGCGGAGCGATCGGGGGCTTGGCCGGAAAGGATGGCGTTGTCCTTGAGCAGCTTGACGGCAAAAACCTCGCCGTTCGTGTTGGTCGCGCGCAGCACGTGTCCGATATTGCCGCCGTCGTGGTATGCCGTCTGAAGAATAAGCGTCATAAACCGGCGCTTGGCATCATCCTCGGCGCTGGGGTCGACTGCTACGGCGGTATCGAACGTGTCGAGACGGATGAGTTTGTCGCCATAGGCGCTATCGGTAGTATCCATGGCGTTCCTTTGTCTGGCATGGGTTGCCGCACGCGTACGTGAGCAGTGCGGCTATCGGTAAAGTACCATAATAGCCGCGCTGTTCACGTATACCGCTGAGTATTGTCGTTTACGACGTAGAAGGTAGTAGACGAAAGACGGGCGGTGACCGTCTTTCGATCATCGCCCGCGCTAGTCCACAATAACGAGAAACGTTGTATAGAGACCCAAGTGAAGTCTGTCGCTGTTTTCGATTTCCACCGGGGGATAGACCTTGCCGGGCTCGCGTTGGTTACGCGGCGGCTCAATCACGATATCGCCGTCGCCTGCGCCCGACTCAAGTACCGTGCCATTAGTCGATTCGAGCCCCTGAGCGTACCAGTGCCCATCTTCGAGCCAAATGCGTAGATGTTCGCGCGATGCATCTGCGCCCACGTCGGTGATGCAGGGCGAAGTTTTGGGCAAAGAGCCAATCACGGTTCCGTGCGGGTCGCGCGTGAGCGGATGAATCTGCATGTCAACGCTATTGCCGGCGTGCGTTCTGAGGAGGCCGAGATTGGGGGCGACGGCGCGCGGCAGCTCGTGGCCGCTCACAAAGCCACGGCCGACGGTTGTCTCGGTGGTTCCAAAGTGCCCGCCTGTCTTGCTGTCGCAAAAGCGCTCGACGGTGGCCACGCCTTGAACGGGATCGGCAAGTGCGCCCGTTGCCACAAAGAGCATCAAGAAGAGCGTGCTCTTTTCGCGGGGGCTGTGGTCGTCGGAGCTGCTGATACGCCCCAGGGCATTGGCGTAGAGGCGGTCGTCGAGGCCATAATCGGCGAGAATCGACATCATGCCTTGGGCCGCCGGGCCGCTGTAATGCTCGGATATTTCCTGATAGGCGCGATCGCCTCCGCCGAGCTTGTTGCCGATGGCGGCGGCAAGGTTAAGCGTGGAGACGGTAAGGTCATTGTAGATACCTGGCGCACACTGATCGGGCTCGCGGTGGACGATGTAGCGAGTGAGGTACGAGCGGTTGGTAGAGCATTTGTCGAGCAGGGTGCTGCCTGCATACGAATTGCCGTTAATGAGCATTCGCGCAATCTCGAGATGCTTAAGGCCGCAGAACGAGCGGATGTCGTTGTAGAGGACCGAGCACGGTGTTTCCGCCGCCATGGCTGCCTCCCCAGATAATTTTAATGACGTACTGCAAACATGTTAGGAAATGGCTACGTTCAAAGCGTACCGACTCGAAAAATGTTGCGCAACGCTTTGCATAACTATTGAGACATTATAGGGCATATACGCCAAGGTACGAGCTTGAGTGCGAGCTCGAGGAGCCCCATGACGCTCGTGCTGACCAGTTGATTCGCGAGGAGCTCGAGCAGTTTTCGAGTGCCATGTTGTTTGAACCGGTGGTCAAAAACGGTGAGTACCTTGGTGAGTGCGACCATGTGCCCGGGTATTGGACGGATCGTCGCGATTTGGAGTCCGAGTCTTCAGGCGCTTTGAGCGATGCCGACGAGGTAGAGAAGGATGAGCCGTTTGATTTGATTGGCTATCAGGGCTCTTCTTCCTCGGGCGGTTCGGTGCTCGACATGTTTACTCCCATTTTAAGGAGTCGCGTGTTCTGGATCTTCATCGCGTTTCTGGTGTTTATCGGCCTGCTCGACATGTTCTACGACAGTTTTATCGTTCCTTCGGGCTTCGCTATTAGCCGCATCAATTTCTAGGGCTTGGTGTTGCTGGCGATTGTCATAGCATGCGTTGCCCTGAGGCGTCATCGCCGTTAACGGTGGTATTGACGCAGCTTCCGATGTTGCACAACGGAATGTTTGAACGGCGTCGTATGCTCGGGTTGTCCTACTGGGAGAGCGAGGGCGAACAGCAGCCTACATTCCTGGATCCGAGCGGATACCTCTTTGACGATGCCGATGCGGATCCGATTAAGCCCGCGCATCTGCTCGTTGATTTCTTTGGTAAGAACGGGTTTGAACCCATTCCCGATGATGAGCACGACATCACCTACACCTGCATGGTCTTGGATTCCATGAACTTTAAGGACCCGGATGCAGAGTAGGGGCTGCGGGGCGTTGGTTCAGCTTCCCTAGTGGTGTTTGACGGGGCCGGACGTTCCAGTTGTAAGGATTGGGCGTCCGGCCCTTTTTGTTGCCTGTCGGGTCTGGTACTCGGCACGTTTGTCTCAATCTGTAACATCTGACAGGGGATACGGAGTCTAGTTGTTACAGATCGAGATTGTTCCTCGACCGACAACTCAACTGTCTCAATCTGTAACATCTGGGGCCGGTTTTGCTCCGTAACTGTTACAGATTGAGATGTTGTCTTCAGACGGATTGGTTTGTCTTGATCTGTAACAGTTACGGGTCGATTTACTCGGTAACTGTTACATATCGAGACGTTCGTGAGCCGTGTCGACCGTTTGTCTTGATCTGTAACACGTAGACAAAGATTCGGCCTGCAGATGTTACAGATTGAGATGTTAGCCAAGGAGGCCGACTGAATGCCTCGATCTGTAACAGCAAGACCTGGTTTTGTTCCGTTGATGTTACAGATCGAGACAATCGGCCCAGACCCGCCCCGTTCGCCCCGTCATCTGTGGTTTACGTGGGGGCATACGGAGTACGGGTATACTAACCGGCGGCGAATCTGCTCCATCGCTTAGGGCCGCTGCGTCTGGACGGCGCGTGATAGGGCTGCCAAAGCGATCGCCAGCGTGCTGAGCAACGTCCTCTCTGTGCGCACCTGTTTTTGTATGTATTAGCGCACTACCAAGCACGCCCGCGCGGCCGCATGCCGTGCCCATTGCGCGTGCAGATAAGGAACAACAACATATGCGTAATTCTGTATCCGACGTCACCGACGCCGAGATTCTGGACGAGGCCCGCGAGGCCATGACCCAGGCTGCCTTCGATGCCGCTGACGAGGCCAGCGCCGCCGAGACCGTCGAGTCCGCGACCGAGAACCTGCCCGCCTTTGACGAGCTGGGACTTTCGGACGAGATGCTTCGTGCCATCGAGAACCTGGGCTACACGGCACCCACGCCCGTGCAGGCCGGCTCCATTCCCGTGGTGCTCGAGGGCCGCGACCTGCTTGCCGCCGCTCAGACCGGCACCGGCAAGACGGCCGCCTTTTTGCTGCCGACCATGAACAATCTGGAACACATCGCTCCGCCCAAACCCGTGCGCGAGCGCGGCGGCCGCAACCGTCGTCGCGGTGCTAAAAAGCCCGAGGGCAACGGCCGTGGCCCCGCGATGCTCGTCATCACCCCCACGCGCGAGCTTGCTCAGCAGATCGACGAGGTTGCGAGCAAGATCGCCGACGTCACCGGCCATGTCGCCGTGACCGTCGTGGGCGGCGTGAGCTACAAGCCGCAGACCGCTGCTCTCAAGTACGGCTGCGACATCCTGGTCGCCACGCCGGGCCGTCTGGTCGACCTGATCGAGCAGGACGCCTGTCATCTGAACGAGGTCAAGGTCTTGGTGCTCGACGAGGCCGACCGCATGCTCGATATGGGCTTTCTGCCCGCCGTCCGCCGCATTGTGCGCGAGACGCCGGCCGAGCGCCAGACGCTGCTGTTCTCGGCGACGCTCGACGAGGAGGCCGTGGGCGAGATCACCGACCTGGTGAGCGACCCGGCCCGCGTGGAGATCGCGCCTGCAACGTCGACCGCCGACACCGTCGACCAGTTTGTGTTCCCGGTGTCCATCGAGGCCAAGAACAACCTGCTGCCCGAGTTCCTCAAGAAGGAGGGCCCGGAGCGCACCATCGTCTTTATGCGCACCAAGCACCGCGCCGACAGCTGCTGCCGTCGTCTGGAGCGCAAGGGCATCAAGGCCGCCGCGATTCACGGCAACCGCAGCCAGGCCCAGCGCGAGCGTGCCCTTTCGGCCTTCCGCGACGGTACCGTCGACGTGCTGGTGGCAACCGACGTGCTCGCCCGCGGCATCGACATTAGCGACGTGCGCTACGTCGTGAACTTTGACGTGCCGGCCGAGCCGACCGACTACATCCACCGTATTGGCCGTACGGGCCGCGCCGGTGAGCTGGGCTGGGCCATTACATTTGTTACCGAGCAGGACGTCGACGAGTTCTACGAGATCGAGAAGCTCATGGACAAGACGGCCGATATTTACGAAGCCGGCGACCTGCACGTGGGTCCCAATCCGCCCGCGGTCGACCCCGAGCGCGACCCTGCCGCCTTTAAGGTGAAGAAGAAGACCAAGCGCGGCAAGTCCAAGAGCAAGAAGAAGCTTGAGCAGGCACGTCGCGACGGCAAGCGCAATGGCGATGACTACGGCGATGTGGCCGGTCGTTCCAACCGCGGTCGCGACGAGCGTCGCGGCGACGGCGAGCGTCCGAGCCGTCCCAAGCGTGGCGGCAAGACCCGCGTGCGCGAGGGTGTTCAGACTCGCGTGGATGAGGCTGTGGAGAGTGTGGCCCGCGAGGTGGCTGCCGAGGAACGCGGTGGTGCTGCTGCCGTCGAGCAGGCCCCGCGCGGCAACCGTGCCGAGCGCCGTGCCAAGCAGTTCCAGGGCGAGGCACATCGCCGTCGCCGCGAGGACGAGGACCGCGGCGGTCGTCGCCGTGTTGAGCGCGAGGACAAGGGCCGTGGCTCGCGTGGCGGCAAGCGTGGCTCGGGCGATCGTCGTCGTTCCGGTCGCGATGACGAGCGCGGTGGCCGTGACGAGCGTCGCGGCGGCGAGGGTCGCGGTGAGCGTGGCACCCGCAGCGGTGAATCCCGTGGCGGCAAGCGCTTTGAAGAGCGCAGCGGTCGCGGCGGCGAGCGCCGCGAGAGTGCTCGCGGTAACGGCAGCCGCAGCGGCGCTGGTCGTTCTAACGAGTCGCGCGATCGTCGCGACCCGCGTGCCAGTCGCGACCGTCGCGATGACTGGCGCAACTACGACGATACCCGCGAAGAGCGTCGAGGCGGCTACCGTGGTGGTCGCGGCGGCAACCAGGCTGGTTCCCGTGGCGGTCGCGCCGGCGGTCGCGATAACCGTGGCAGCTATGGCAACAGCCGTGGCGGCAAGCGTGGCGGCAGCTCCCGTCGTCCCGGTGACGGCGGCGGCAAGCGCAAGTAACATACGCGTTGCACGCTAGCGTGAGACAAGCTAAGGGCCCCGAGCAACTACGCTCGGGGCCCTTTTGTTTATCGTAACCACCGCTAGTCCATATTTGATTGCCTCGGGAATGCACCAGAGCGAGGAGTGTCCCCGGGTGCCGGCAGAAAAAGGAACGTCCCTAAGTGCCGCATTGTGGGTAACGCGTTTATCGAATATGGCATTTATCTGCGGTAATGTTCTTTTTCACCGCTGAGGGTGACATTTTATACCGCCTGCCGAACCGCGTGGAGACCTAACAACTTTTTAGGTCAGTGTTGTGCGTGTAGCAACTTCGCCCGGCCTCGCCTCCGGGCTGCCATGTGAGAGGGGATCTTATGGCTCGACTGCATGTAATGGAACGCAGCCACGCTCAGGCCGTCATGGACGACCTGCATGATGCGCTCGGACGCCGTCTGGCGGTGAGTTCGCTCGCCCCGTGTCCCGTTGAGTTTACGGCAGCGCTCGTCAACCTGTGCTCCACCCAGAGCTGTGGCAAGTGCACGCCCTGCCGCGTGGGTCTGAGCGCGCTGAGCGACCTGCTCGCCGATGTGCTCGAGGGCCGCGCCGACGAGTCCACGCTCAACCTGATTGAGCGCACGGCCCGCACCATCTACCTTTCGAGCGACTGCGCCATCGACTACGAAGCCGGTGCCATGGCACTCACGGCCATTCGCGGCTTCCGCGACGACTTTGAGCATCATGTCCGCGAGCACTCCTGCGGCTTTGACCGCGAGGCCCGCGTCCCGTGCGTCTCGGGCTGCCCGGCGCACGTCGACATTCCCGGTTACATCTCGCTCGTCGAGGCCGGCCGCTATGCCGATGCCGTCAAGGTCATCCGCAAGAACAACCCGCTGCCGCTCGTTTGCGGCCTGGTGTGCGAGCATCCCTGCGAGATGCACTGCCGTCGTGGCACGGTTGATGATCCCATGAACATCCTTGCTCTCAAGCGTTTTGCCGTTGAGCACAGTGACCTCAACGACCACAAGCCGCATGTAGTGGACGATACCGGTAAGCGCGTCGCCGTGATTGGCGGCGGCCCGGCCGGTCTTTCCTGCGCCTACTACCTGGCCGTGATGGGCCACAAGGTGACCATTTTTGAGCAGCGCCACCACTTGGGCGGCATGCTGCGCTACGGCATCCCCAGCTACCGTCTGCCGCGCGAGCGCCTGCAGGCCGAGATCGACTGGATCTTGAGCGCCGGTATCGACGTGGAGCTCGACCACTCCGTGAACGGCGAGGAGCTCGCCCGCCTGCGCGATGAGTTCGATGCCGTCTACCTGGCCATTGGCGCCCACAGCGATAAGAAGCTCGGCCTTCCGGGCGAAGATGTGCCCGGCGTGGAGTCGGCCGTCAAGATGCTGCGTGCCATCGGTGACGACGAGCTGCCCGACCTGAGCGGCCAGCGCGTATGCGTCATCGGCGGCGGCAATGTGGCCATGGACGTGGCACGCTCTGCCGTGCGCTGCGGTGCCGAAAAGGTGAGCATCGTCTACCGCCGCCGCATCTGCGACATGACGGCCCAGGATGCCGAGATCGCCGGCGCCCAGGCCGAGGGCTGCGAGGTTCTGGAGCTCACCGCACCGCTCGCCATCGAGACGGGCGAGGACGGTCGCGTGAGCGGCCTGCGCGTGCAGCCGCAGATTATCGGCGAGCCCCGCCGCGGGCGCCCGGCCCCGCGTGCCGCCGTCACGCCCGAGCAGGTCATTCCCTGCGAGCGCGTGTTCGTGGCCATTGGTCAGGACATCGACTCCAAGCCGTTTGAGGACATGGGCATCGCCTGCAAGTGGGGCCGCGTCGTCACCGATTCGGACGGCGCCGTGCCCAACTTTAATGGCCTCTTTAGCGGCGGCGACTGCCAGACCGGCCCCGCCACCGTCATCCGTGCCATCAACGCCGGCCGTGTGGCTTCGGCAAATATCGACCGCTACCTGGGCTTCGACCACAAGATTAAGCTCGACGTGGAGCTGCCGACCGTTCAGTTTAAGGGCAAGCACGAGTGCGGCCGCTGCGAGCTGGGCGAGCGCGAGGCCGGCGAGCGCATTCACGATTGGAATCTGGTCGAACAGGGCCTTACCGAGGAAGAGGCACGCCAAGAGGCGAGTCGCTGCCTGCGTTGCGACCACTTTGGCTTTGGTGCGTTCCGCGGAGGGAGGAACCTGGAATGGTAGAGCTCAACAAAACCACCGTCGGCGACAACAGCGAAAACGGAGCGCACAACATGGTCAGGCTCATTATCGATAACTGCGAAGTCGTGGTGCCCGAGCACACCACGATCCTGGATGCGGCCAAGTCCGTCGGCATTCAGATTCCCACCCTGTGCTACCTGCGCGATCTAAACGAGATCGGCGGCTGCCGCGTGTGCGTGGTCGAGGTTGAGGGCTGCGACCAGCTGGTTGCCGCCTGCAACAACTACGTGCTCGACGGCATGGTGGTCCACACCAACAGCCCCAAGGCCCGCGAGGCCCGTCGCACCAACGTGCAACTGCTGCTGTCCCAGCACGATTCGCAGTGCACGAGCTGCGTGCGCAGCGGCAACTGCAACCTACAGACCATCGCCAACGACCTGGGCATTTTCTATCTGCCGTACGAGCAGCACCTGGCGCGCGAGGGCTGGGACTTCGATTTCCCCATCATCCGCGATAACGACAAGTGCATCAAATGCATGCGCTGCATCAAGGTGTGCGAGAGCGTGCAGGGCCTAGGGATTTGGGACCTGACCAACCGCGCTACGCATACCGCCGTGGGTACCCGCGGGCGCGCACCGATCGGCAAGACCGATTGCGTCGCGTGCGGCCAGTGCATTACACATTGCCCGACGGGCGCACTGCGCGAGCGCGACGATACCGAGACCGTGTTTGACGCACTCGCCGATCCCGACAAGATCGTGCTGGTGCAGATTGCGCCTGCCGTGCGCAGCGCCTGGGGCGAGGAACTCGGTATTCCGCGCGAGGAGGCCACCGTTGAGCGCCTGGCTTGCGCGCTGCGCCGCGTTGGCTTTGAGTACGTGTTCGACACCGATTTCTCGGCCGACCTCACCATTATGGAGGAGGGCTCCGAGCTGCTCGAGCGTCTGGGCGCCGCCGCCAAGGGCGAGGGTGACAGCCGCGGCTGGCCCATGTTTACGAGCTGCTGCCCGGGCTGGGTGCGCTTTGTGAAGGCGCGTTATCCGGAGTTTGTCGACAGCCTGTCCACGTCCAAGTCGCCACAGCAGATGTTCGGCGCCATCGCCAAGACCTACTACGCCAGGGTGCTGGGCGTGGAGTCCGAGCGCCTGTTCGTGGTGTCCGTTATGCCGTGCACGGCCAAGAAAGCCGAGTGCGCACTGCCGAGTATGGTGGGCGAGGACGGCGCACCCGATGTGGACGTTGCGCTGACGGTGCGCGAGATGGTGCGCATGATCCGCGCGAGCCACGTGAGCGTGGACACGCTGGTCGAGGAGCCGCTCGACACGCCGCTGGGCTTTGGCACGGGCGCGGGCGTGATCTTTGGCGCCACGGGCGGTGTGATGGAGGCTGCTGTGCGCTCGGCCTACTACCTGGTGACGGGCAAGAACCCCGATGCGGATTTCTTTACCGACGTGCGCGGACTCGACGGCTGGAAGGAAGCCGTCGCCGATATCGATGGCACTAAGGTGCGTGTTGCCGTGGTGCACGGGCTGGGCAACGCCGCCCGCCTGCTCGACGCGATTCGCGACGGCCGTGCGAGTTATGACTTCGTCGAGGTCATGGCGTGCCCGGGCGGCTGCGTCGGTGGCGGCGGTCAGCCCATCCACGACGGCTGCGAGCTGGCAGCCGAGCGCGGTCAGGTGCTGTGGGGCCTGGATGCCGCTGCGGACATTCGCTTCTCGCACGAGAATCCCGATGTCCAGGCGTGCTACCGCGAGTTCTTGGGCGAGCCGCTCTCGTCGCTGGCTGAGGATCTGCTGCATACCGACCATCACGCATGGACGATGCCTAACGAGGGGACGTGCTAGCGATGCGCGCGTTTGATGTTGAGATGTCGCGCCGGGGGTTTGCCTCGGCGCTCGCCGCGGGCGCCCTGTCGCTTGCGCTCGCGGGCTGTGGCGGCGGGGCTGCCGGGGCTGGGTCCGCCGCGGGCTCGGCTGCCACGGACGGCGCCGGTGCTGCTGCCGAGCCGGTTGAGGTACACGTCGCGTCGCTCAAGGGTCCGACGTCGATCGGTCTGGTGCAGTTTATGGACCAGGCAGACGAGGGTGCCACGGATAACGAGTTCGACTTTGCGATCAGCGCCGCGGCCGATGAGGTCGTGCCCAAGGTCATTCAGGGCGATGTCGATATTGCCCTGGTGCCCGCCAACGTGGCGAGCGTTCTTTACAACAAGACCGAGGGCGCGGTCCAGGTCATCGACATCAACACGCTGGGCGTGCTGAACGTGGTGACGGGCGACGCGAGCGTGGCCTCTTTTGGCGATCTGGCGGGGCGTACCGTCTACATGACGGGCAAGGGCACCACGCCGGAATACGTCATGAACTACCTGCTGGAGCGCGCGGGCCTGACCGGCCAGGTGTCGCTCGAGTTCAAGAGCGAGCCCACCGAGGTGCTGTCGGCCCTGCTTGCCGACCCGTCTGCCGTGGGCGTGCTGCCGGAGCCATTCAAGACCGCGGCCATCGCCAAGAGCGAGGGCAAGCTGTCGGCGCCGGTAAGCCTGACCGATGTGTGGGATGAGCTGGCGGGTGACACGGGTTCGCGTATGCTGACGGGTGTGACCGTGGTTCGCCGCGCGTTTGCCGAGGAGCATCCCGAGGCTGTGGCAGAGTTCTTGCGCTGCCATGAGGCGAGCGTGAAGGCCGTCAATGCGACACCGGCGGACTGGGCGCAGGCCGTGGTCGATGCGGGTATCGTCGATAACGTCGCGATTGCCGAAAAGGCGATTCCCGGGTGCATGCTTGTATGCCAGACGGGGAAAGATATGAAGGCGGCGCTCGGTGGGTACCTGCAGGTGCTGGCCGATGCGGATGCAAGCGCCGTGGGCGGCAAGCTCCCGGCTGATGATTTCTACTACATGGAGTAGCCCGTGTGTGCGTTTGCTCGGCAAATGACAGAGCGTGTGAAGGCGGCGGTGGCAGCAGGTGCCGTCGCCGCCTTTTGGCTTGCCGCGTGGGCGCTCGCGGCGGCGCTGGCGGCGCAGCCGTTGATCTTGCCGGGACCGGGCGCAGTTGTGGTAGCGTTGCTGCGACTGGTGTGCGATGCCGGCACGTGGGCGATTTTGGCAGGCTCGGGCTTGCGAATTTTGGGCGGGCTGGCGCTCGCTACGGCATGCGGTGGCGTGCTGGCGGGAGTCTCGGTGCGATCGCGGACGTTTGCCCGCCTGGTGGCGCCGGCGCTTTCGTTTGTTAAGGCGACGCCGGTTGCCTGCGTGGTGGTCCTGCTGCTCATTTGGCTGGGGTCGGCGCGCGTGAGCATTGCAGCGGTCTTTTTGATGGCGCTGCCGGGCGTGTATTTCTCACTGGTCGAGGGCTTGACGCAAGCGGATAAGCCGCTGGAGCAGATGTTTCGTCTGCATGGCGTGCGGGGCTGGCGTCTGTTTTGCGCCCATACCTGGCGCGAGGTCCTGCCGTTTGTGCTTTCGTGCGCCCGGGCCGTGATTGGCATGAGCTGGAAGGCCGGCGTGGCGGCGGAGCTGATCGGCATGGCGACGGGCACCGTGGGCGAGCGTATCTATCAGGCAAAGCTGCTTATCGAGACAGCGGATCTGCTGGCGTGGACCGTGTTGGTCGTGGCGGCATCGTGGGCATGCGAGCGTGTGCTGGTGTGGTTGCTGCGGGCTTCGGGGCCAGCGGCATGGCGTGTGGCCGTGCGGGCGCATGGGCGCGGTGCTCGCGGACGTGCAGCCTCTGCTGGCGCCGGCGCTGCGGCGGTGCTTGCGCTTGCCGTGGGCGATCGTGCGCCCTGGGCGCCGGCGCTCGACGGTCTGGTGCTCAACGTACCCGCGGGCGGGCGTGTTTGCGTGATGGGCGCTTCGGGCGCGGGCAAGTCGACGCTGCTCGCCCTGGCGGCGGGGGAGTGCGTGCCGTGCTCGATGGTGTTTCAGGACGCGCGCTTGGTCGAGTCCGCCTCGGCGCTGGATAACGTGCTGGTGTGTGCCGATGCGCGCGTGGACGCCTCGAGTGCCGCAGCCCTGTTGCGCCTGCTGGTGCCGGGGGTCGATGTACATGCTCGTGTGGCCGAGCTCTCGGGCGGGCAGCGCCGTCGCGTCGAGATTGCCCGAGCCCTGCTGTGCGGCGGTTGCGCCGTCATTTTGGATGAGCCCTTTACCGGTTTGGATGCCGCTGCGCGTGATGCGACGGCCGGCATCGTGCTCGAACTGCTCGATGGCCGAACGCTCCTGCTCGCCACACATGACCCCATCGACGCTCAGGCGCTCGATATCTCGGACGTCATCACGCTCTAAATACTTACTCAGCAACAAAATGACCTGTTTTCCGTTCCCATGGGGTCAGATGTGGTATTCTATCTGCGGGGTAATACTTAAGAATACTAAGTAATACCAACGCCGCAGAAACACACTCCGGATGCGGGCCAATCGGGTTGCCTTCACAGCCCGTCGCCCAGCCGCGTGGCCCGCATCTATCCGCACCACCGTCGTTTCAAAAAGGAAGCGCCATGGCAGAACACATGACCCCGGTTGTCGCGAAGGTCTTGCCCGAAGAAAAGGCAGCCTTCGCGGCGGCAACTCAGCTTGTGGGTACCACGCCGTCCAACGCCATTCGCATGTTTATCGCCGCGTTCAATCGTTGTGGCACCTTTCCGTTCGACATCTCGCCCAACGGGGCCTTTGGCATTGCGCCCGATTCTCATCAACAATGACTGTCCCAAACTGCCGGCACTTGGGGACGCTCCTTTTCTGCCGGCAGTTAAGGAACGTCCCTAAGTGCCGGGTTTTGAGGAGGTTGGCATGCTCAATGCGCTGGTTTGGGCGCTTGCCTGTTTTGGCGTTGTCGCTGCCGATATTGCCCTGAGTATGGTTCTGTTCTCCGTGCTGGACATCGTGTCGGCGCTGACGGGTTTCCCGATCGAGAATCTCGATATTCAATGGTTTCAAGCCGCCGCGCAGACGGCATCGTTTTTGATGGCGTTGCTGTGGTGGCGTTATTTGTGGCCGCGGTCGTTTATCGCGCGCTGGCAAGGTGAGCGTCCGCTCGGCGGGGGATTGCGTAGCGCGTGGAAGCGCATTGCCTGCGTTATCGTGATCGGCTTTGCCCTGCAGGTGGTCGTTGGCTACGTGACCGACGCCGTACTGTCATTGTTGCCCGAGGTCGCGGCCGATTACAGTGAACTTGTCGAGGAAACGGGCATGGGCGACACGAGCTACCTGGCCGTCCTGACCACGGTGCTCGGCGCTCCGTTTTGCGAGGAGTTGCTGGTGCGCGGCATCATTTTTGAGTTTTCGCTCCGAGCGTTTAACCCGCGGTGCCGCCCACTTTGGAAGCTCCGACGTCACGTGCGACCGCAAGACGGCGCCATGGTGCCCTGGGTGGCTCCGAGTACCTGGGGCGTCGCCGCGGCAATCGTGCTGCAGGCGGCGGTCTTCGGCTTTATGCATATGAACTGGGTGCAGGGCTGCTATGCGGGCGCTGCCGGTCTCATTTTTGGCTGGGTGCTCGTGACGACCGGAAAGCTCCGCTATACGATTCTGTTGCACTTTGCCTTTAACGCCGGGTCATACCTCATGGGCCTGCTGTGGTTTGTGAACACGCCGCTCGACGTGGTGGTCACGGTTGCCATCGCCGGCTTTGTGCTGGCAGAGGCGATGCGGTCGCTCAGACAGGCGTGCCAGACGGATCGTCCCTACCAGCAAGCGTGATTCCCTTAAGGAAAACACGGTTAGGTGCGTCTGAACGTGTTCTCCCTAGGGAAATCATGGCTAGAGACAGCCTAAGTGTGTTCCCCCTAGGGAAAACACGCCTGGGCCGATGAAGGGGCGCCGGCTGGCCAAGAGACGCCGGCTGGCCCTCGCCACGCTAGTTGCGGCGTCCGCCGCCGTTGGCGCCCTGCCGTCCCTGGGCGGCGCGGTTGCGGCCTGCGGTGTTCTGCGCGCGCGACATGCCGCCGTGCCCCTTGTTGCCCTTGGGCCCCTTGGCTCCAGCGCCGCCAGCGCCACCGTGGCCCTTGCCGCCCTTCTTGCCAGTGCCGTGTCCGCCGCTGGCCGATGTCTCGCCCGGGCGTGGCGGCACGGGGCGAATCAGACAATGCTTGGTGTAGCCGATCAGATCGCGGCGGCCGGCTTTCTCTAACGCCTCGCGCACCAGCTTGTAGTTCTCGGGCTTGCGATACTGGATGAGCGCGCGCTGCATGGCCTTCTCGTGCGGGTCGCGCGCCACATAGATCGGCTCCATGGTGCGCGGATCCACGCCGGTGTAGTACATGCAGGTCGACATGGTGGACGGCGTGGGGTAGAAGTCCTGCACCTGCTCGGGCATGTAGCCCATGTCTCGCACGGCCTCGGCAAGATCCACGGCTTCCTTCATGGTTGAACCAGGGTGGCTCGAGATTAGATACGGCACTACATATTGCTTGAGTCCGTATTCACGGTTCAATCGTTCAAATTTGCGACAGAACGCGTCGTAGACAGCGCGGCTCGGCTTGCCCATCACAGACAGCACCGCATCGCTCACGTGCTCGGGCGCTACGCGCAGCTGGCCAGAGACATGATGCTCCAGCAGCTCGCGCAAAAACTCGTCCGAGGCATCGGCCATGGTGTAGTCGAAGCGGATGCCGCTGCGCACGAAGACCTTTTTAACGCCCGGCAGCTGGCGCAGATCGCGCAACAGCTGCGTGTAGCCGCTCTCGTCGACCACCATGTTCTTGCACACGCTCGGCCACAGGCAGCGCTTGTTCTTGCACACGCCGTGCTTGAGCTGCTTGTCGCAGGCCGGACGGCTAAAGTTTGCCGTCGGCCCGCCCACGTCGTTGATGTACCCCTTAAACTCGGGGTCGTGTGTGAGCAGCTCGGCCTCGCGCATGATCGAGTCGTGGCTGCGCATCTGCAGCACGCGACCCTGGTGGAAGGTGAGGGCGCAAAACGAGCACTCGCCAAAGCACCCGCGGTTGGAGCTGATCGAAAACTTGATCTCGGCAAAGGCCGGCACGCCGCCTGCGGCATCGTAGTCGGGATGCCAATCGCGTGCGTAGGGGAGTTCGGCCACCTCGTCCATCTCGTCGGTGGTGAGCGTCGTCGACGGCGGGTTCTGCACCACGAACACGCCGTTGGGGTAGGGCTCTACCAAGCGATGTCCGGTGATGGGGTCCATGTTTTGCTGCTGCACGTTAAAGCTGCGCGCGTAGTTGAGTTTGTCGGCGGCAAGATCGTCCCAGCTGGGCAGCAGATCGTAGTCGTAGACCTCGTCGAGCGAGCTGGTGCGGTAGACGGTGCCATTGATATAGGTAATCTGATCGACGGGCAGTCCAGCGTCGAGCGCGTCGGCGATCTCGACGATCGCGTGCTCGCCCATGCCGTAGATGAGGATGTCGGCGCCCGAGTCGAGCAGCACCGAGCGCTTGAGCTTGTCCTGCCAGTAGTCGTAGTGGGCCAAGCGGCGCAGGCTTGCCTCGATGCCACCGATAATGATGGGGACATCCTTAAACGTCTGACGGATAAGGTTGCCGTAGACCGTGACGGCACGGTTGGGGCGGTGACCCTCCTCGCCACCGGGGGTATAGGCATCGGTGTGGCGGCGGTGCTTGGTCACCGAATAGTGGTTGACCATGGAGTCCATGTTACCGGCACTGATCAAAAAGCCCAGGCGCGGCTCGCCGAGCACGCTGATGCTGGCGGGATCGGTCCAGTCAGGCTGGCAGATGATGCCCACCTTGTAGCCGTGCGCGTCGAGGACGCGGCTGATAATGGCCATGCCAAAGCTGGGATGGTCCACGTAGGCATCGCCGCAGATATAGACAAAGTCGCACTGATCCCAACCGCGTGCATCCATGTCGGCGCGGCTGACGGGGAGGAACTTATCGCGACCCGGTCGCCAAGGGCGGGCGGGCGTCGCCTGGGGATGCTTGCCGTGAACGGCTCGGGAGGCCGTGGCCTGCGTCTTGCCGCCGCGCTTTTGCTGCTGGCCGTGTTTGCCGTGCTGGTTGTGCTGAGCGTCCTGGGGCTTTTTTGCCACGATTCCTCCCGGTGTCTGTATGCTGCACGTAATTGTAACCAGTCTTTTTGGGACGGGGCTAAAAAGACTGGTGGAGTACATGAGCTGGCGGATTGGCGCGTCGATGCGGATGTCGTTTGTTTCCAGACTGTGTATCCCCGTGTCGAAGGGGTCGTCTCGCGCGCACGCCATGTTGTCAATGGGTTACAGTATGAACGGCGGCTATATGTCCGCCAACGCACGAGAGAGTCGTCAACAAGGAGGATGCACGACGATGCAGCGTGCCAAACAGATATCGGAGTCTATTGAGCTGGGCATCATCTTGGCGCTCGCCGGTGGCTTTATGGACGTGTATTCGTACATTGGGCGCGACCATGTTTTCGCTAACGCGCAGACAGGCAACATCCTGCTCGTGGGCGTGAGCATCTCGGAGGGCAACTGGGCGCTTGCGGGGCGCTACTTCTTCCCTGTGGTGTCGTTTGCCGTGGGCATTATGCTTGCCGATCTAGTGCACGAGCGGTTTGGCAGCGTCATCCATTGGCGCCAGGTGACGGTGTTTTTTGAAGCCGTCATCTTGCTGGGCGTGAGCTTTATTCCCGGCGGTGATTTCAACCTGCTCGCCAACTGCCTCACCTCATTTGCCTGCGGCATGCAGGTTGAGAGCTTCCGCAAGATCCACGGTCACGGCATCGCTACGACCATGTGCATCGGTAACCTGCGCAACGCGCTGCAAAACGTGGACGATTACATCATCACCCACAGGCGCGGCTTTTTGGAAAACGGCCTGCTGTATTTTGGCGTGATCTTTACCTTTGTGTTTGGCGCCGTGTTGGGCAACTGGTGTATTGAGCGCATGGGCCTGCACGCCATCGTCGTGGCGAGCTTGCTGCTGTTTGTCGCGTTTGCCATCATGTTCATCGACCGCGAGCGCGACTTGCGCTTACGCTGGAAGGTTGCGGCCGAGGCTTGGAAAGAGGGCTGCCGAAAGTAACCGATTGCGGCAAAGGGGCTGTTCCTTTGCCGCAATATTTTTCATCATCTGTTGAAACGCTTTAACACTTTTGACGTTCTCACGCGTTTTTTGTTTCAAAAGCGTTAGGATGGGACTTATAGCGCGGGGCGTAATGGGTGCCCCGCACACGATGGGAGGCTATCAATGGCTAATCGTTTCGTTCTCAACACCATTTCTTATCATGGTTCCGGCGCCATCAAGGAGATTCCCGGCGAGCTCCAGCGTCGCGGCTACAAGAAGATCTTCGTCTGCTCCGACCCCGATCTGGTCAAGTTTGGCGTTACCGCTAAGGTGACCGACGAGCTCGACGCCGCCGGCATCGCTTGGAGCCTCTACTCCGAGATCAAGCCCAACCCCACCATCCAGAACGTCAAGGACGGCGTCGAGGCCTTCAAGGCCGCCGAGGCTGACGCTATCGTGACCATCGGTGGTGGCTCCTCCATGGACACCGCTAAGGCCATCGGCATCATTATCAACAACCCCGAGTTCGCCGATGTCCGCAGCCTCGAGGGCGTTGCTCCGACTAAGAACCACGCCGTGTTCACCATCGCCGTGCCGACGACCGCCGGTACCGCTGCTGAGGTGACCATCAACTACGTCATCACCGACCCCGAGAAGGTCCGCAAGTTCGTGTGCGTCGACACCAACGACGCCCCCGAGGTCGCCGTCGTCGACCCCGACATGATGGCCTCCATGCCCGCCGGCCTGACCGCTTCCACCGGTATGGACGCTCTGACCCACGCTATCGAGGGCTACGCCACCAAGGGCGCCTGGGAGCTTTCCGACATGTTCCACTTTGAGGCCATTAAGCTGATCAGCGAGAACCTGCGCGACTCCGTTGCCGAGGCCAAGTCCGGCCAGCCCGGCTCCGGCCGTGAGGGCATGGCTCTTGGTCAGTATGTCGCCGGCATGGGCTTCTCCAATGTCGGCCTGGGCATCGACCACGCCATGGCTCACACCCTGTCCGCTCACTACGACACCCCGCACGGCGTCGCTTGCGCCATGCTGCTGCCGATAGCCATGGAGTTCAACAAGCCGGTTTGCGCCGAGCGCCTGGCCAAGGTCGCCGTCGCCATGGGCGTTGACACCACGGGCATGAGCACCGATGAGGCTGCCGACGCCGCTATTGCTGCCGTCAAGCAGCTTTCCGCCGACGTGAACATCCCGCACGTCTGCGAGGCCATGAAGGCTGACGAGATCGAGGTCCTGGCCAAGGACGCCATGGCCGACGCCTGCTTCCCGGGCAATCCGCGCGAGGCGACGCTCGACGACGTTATCGAGCTCTTCAAGAAGATCTGCCCGGCTGCCTAACTTGGTTCGGCGGGCTTCTGCCCGTTAGCGCCAGAATCGTCCTCGGACATGTCGGAGGCCCCGCTGCGCACTACGTGCGGCGGGGCCTCCTTCTGTCCTGCGGAAAGATTCTGGGGCTAACGGGCGGGGCCCGCCGGCTCGTTGTCGTGGCGGGCACTGTTCGGAAGAGCTCGATGGGTCATCTCGCTGGGGATAAAAGATGGTTCGCGGTGGTATTGTTGCTGTGGGTTTAATTCGATATGAAAGGGTGACTTTGGTGTCCAAGATGGATTCTGCGCTCTCCTATATTACTGACCAGTTGAAGGCGCTTACCTCGATTGCTTCGCCTACGGGCTATACCCGTGCGGCGACTGATTATCTAATGGAAACGTTGCGCGATATGGGCTTTGGCCCCGAGCGTTCCAATAAGGGCAACGTGCTGGTTGAGCTTGGCGGCGAGGGCGAGCCGCTTGTGTTGGCGAGCCATGTCGATACCTTGGGCGCCATGGTGCGCTCCATTAAGGACAATGGCCGCCTGCGTCCCACGACGCTTGGTGGGCACCAGTGGTCTACGGCCGATGGGGAGAACTGCACCGTCTACACGCGTGACGGCAATGTGTACACGGGCGTGGTCCTCAATACCGAGCCTTCGGCGCACGTGGCCGACGAGCCGGTCAAGACCATCGAGAAGAACATGGAAATCCTGCTCGACGAGAATGTCGACAGCAAGGATGACGTGCTCGAGCTGGGTATTCAGACCGGCGACATCATTGCTATGGACCCACGCACCGCGGTGACGGAGAGCGGCTACATCAAGAGTCGCTTCCTTGACGACAAGCTGTCCGCGGCGATTCTGCTGGGTCTGGCTCGCGCCGTTGCTGCCGGCGAGGTAACGCTTTCGCGCAAGGTGTCGCTGCTCTTTACCGTGTACGAGGAGGTCGGCCACGGCGGCGCCTTCGTGCCGGCCGACACGCGCGAGATGATCAGCGTTGATATGGGTTGCGTGGGTGATGATCTGGGCTGCACCGAGCGCATGGTGTCGATTTGCGCCAAAGATTCGGGTGGTCCCTACAACTACGATTTGGTGACCACGCTGTCTAATATCGCGCGCGAGTTGGAGCTTGATTACGCCATCGACGTGTACCCGCATTACGGCTCTGACGTCGAGGCCACGCTTTCTGCCGGTTACGACATTCGCCATGGCCTGATCGGCCCCGGCGTGTACGCGAGCCACAACTACGAGCGCAGCCACACGGACGGCGTGCGCAACACCTACGAGCTCGTCCGCGCCTACGTTCAGCGTTAGGGGAGCAGCTTGCGACTCGGCTGACCAATTGCTCTAAGGCCCGATTGCTCGGGCCTTTTTTCTCTTTAGGACGTTTAGTATTATGATGTATATAATCTATTAACTAAACGCGTAAATTACTTAACGAGGTAATGCGGCATATGAATACATCTGAGTACTTATCTATGGGTGACGCCGCCCACCTGTTGGGCGTTACGAAAGCCCGCATATCTCAACTTGCCGCATCGGGAACGCTCGCGTGCGATATTGTGGGCGGACGGAAGATGGTTGAGTATGATTCTGCGGTCGCTTATCAAAAGGTCCGCAAACGTGGACGCCGTCCTGCGGCCGATGTGGGGCGCAAGTTTACGCTGATGTCCGCCGATTACGAGGTCGCACGTGTTTCGTTTGATCCGACGCGCGAGTTTTCCTTCGAAATCGCCGAGGTACTTGATGCGCAGAGGATGCCGTTTGGCACGTGCTCGAGCTCTTCTCTTGCGGTGAATAAACGCGCGCTCAACGTGTGGTGGGGCCATCGGTCGGTGCCTGACGTCCGCCCCGGACTCGTCTCGCGCTATCGTGAACTGGGAATTGCCAGTGGCATCGAGGTTCCGGTTCGGTGTCTGGGCCTATCGCTTTCGGATTGTTATTGGCTGCGGCCGGCCGATTGCGACGAACTCAAATGGCAAAACATCAATTACTTTGAGAACGAATTTGAGCGATCGGCGCCCGAAGAGCGTTCGGGTTGGCTGGAGGGCATCGGTCTTAAAAATCCGGATAACACGTCCGAGGGCGAGCTCCCTAAATCGTGGGTGATCCGAAACGACATTCGCGTTTTGGCTAAAGGGTGCGGGATGGACGATCAACGTCCCTTTAACGAGGCGGTCGCAACGGCTCTTCATCGTCGCTTGCTGTCGGAGGGCGAGTTTGTTCCTTATACGGTTGAGCGGATGTTCGATGGCCCTGTGTGTCTGTGCGACGACTTTCTTGATGGCCGCGAGGAATACGTTCCGGCTGTTTACGTTAAGAACGCCCTTGGCGGCCAGCGAGGAAGCTCGACATACGATCGATACTGTCGCTACCTTGGCAAGCATGGTGCCGATGAGGCCGCTGTGAGAAGGTCTATGTCGCAGATGATTGTCTGTGATGCCCTTTTGACCAACAGCGACCGCCATTGGCGAAACTTCGGCATCATCCGTAATGTCGACACCCTGGAGATAAAACCTGCTCCGCTGTTCGATAGCGGCAACTGCCTGTGGTACAACGTGCCAACTGCTGTGCTCGCAGCTGGGGAGTTTGAGTTTTCCGCTAAGCCGTTTGGGCCCGACCCTTCCGTCCAGCTGGCGCTTGCGGACTCGCTCGATTGGTTCGATTCATCGCGGCTCAACGGATTTGTTGATGAGGCGATTGAGATTCTTTCGCAGAGTGAATGGGCGACGACGGGGGGTCGACTCGAGGCCATTTGCCGCGGCCTCGAGCGTCGCGTAATCGAGGTTAGTGCCTCTGTTGAGGTACTTCGACACGTGCAGCGATAAACTCGCGGCTACTTAAGTGCGCCAGTTACGGTACCGCCGCCCAGGACGATGTCGCCGCGGTAGACTACAACGGCCTGGCCGGGGGCGATGGCGCGCTGCGGCTCGTCAAAAGTTAGCAGCATTTGTCCGTTGGCACCACGTGTAAGGGTCGCCACCTGGTCCTTTTGACGGTAGCGGTACTTGGCGCCCACGCGAATGCCGCCGGCATTGAGCTCGGCCTCCATGCGGTCGGCAGGGGCGCTCCAGATCCAGTCGTTGGCCGCGAGCACTGTGGCCGTCAGGTCCTCGGCCTCGCCCAGATGCACAGTGTTGTTGGCGGTATCGACGCCCGTTACGTACACGGGGTGCGCCATGGCGACGCCCAGCCCCTTGCGCTGGCCGATGGTATAGCGCAGCGCGCCGTTGTGGCGTCCGACCACGCTGCCGTCGCGCCACACAATGTCGCCCGGTGCAGCGGGATGTCCGCAGCGGCGCTCGATATAGCCCGCGTAGTCGCCGTCCGCGATAAAGCAGATATCCTCGCTCTCGGCTTTCTTGGCGTTGATGAAGCCCTGCTCGGCGGCAATGCGGCGCACGTCGCGCTCTTTGTCCAGACCCGCCAGCGGAAAGATCGTGCGCGATAGCCGCTCCTGCGTGAGCGAATACAAAAAGTAACTCTGGTCCTTTTTGGGGTCCTCGCCGCGGTGCAGCTGCCAGGTGCCGTCGGGCGCCTGGCTCGTTTTGGCATAGTGACCCGTGGCGATGTAATCGCAGCCCATATCCAGCGCCGCATCGAGCAACGCGCCAAACTTAATGTGGCGGTTGCAGATAATGCACGGATTGGGCGTCAGTCCTTCCTGGTAGGCGTTCACAAAGCGCTCGATCACGTTGCGGTCGAAGGTTTGCTGCAGGTCGAGCACGTGATAGGGGATGCCAATGCGTTCGGCGACGGCCTTTGCGTCGGCGATGTCGCGATCGACTTTGCTCATGCCCGTGGCGGGGTCGGGCGCGGGGCAGGTGAGGCGCATGGTGGCGCCGACGCATTCGTAGCCCTGGCGCTTGAGCAGATAAGCAGTCACGCTGGAATCGACGCCGCCGCTCATGGCGACGAGCACGCGCTTATTGTGCATGGGGAGGTTCTCCTTGGTGGCATGTGGCCAAAAAAGAAAAGCGGCGCGGGAGGCTGGTTCCGCGCCGCAGACATTGTAGCAAGTTCGGGCGTCCTGTGGGACACCCTGTTGGTATGAGCTCAGGCTGCCAGAAGAGAGGGGAGACCGGCGTGCCTTGGACTCGTTCTAAGAACGAGAAGCTCTAGTCCTGGAAGAGCGCCGTGGACAGGTAGCGCTCGCCGGTGTCGGCGAGCAGCGCCACGATGGTCTTGCCCTCGTTCTCGGGGCGCTTGGCCAGCTGCAGCGCGGCCCACACGGCGGCGCCGGACGAAATGCCCACAAGCACGCCCTCCTTGTGGCCCACGGCGCGGCCGGTGGCAAAGGCGTCCTCGTTTTCGACGGGGATGATCTCGTCATAGACCTGTGTGTCGAGGACGTCGGGCACAAAGCCGGCGCCGATACCCTGGATCTTGTGCGGGCCGGCCTGACCCTTGGAGAGCACCGGTGAGGTGGCGGGCTCGACGGCGACGACCTTGATCTGGGGGTTCTGCTCCTTGAGGAACTCGCCCACGCCGGTCACGGTGCCGCCGGTGCCGACGCCGGCGACAAAGATGTCGACCTTGCCGTCGGTGTCATCCCAGATCTCGGGGCCGGTCGTGGCCTTGTGGAT
>CABQLM010000024.1 GCA_902465105.1 uncultured Collinsella sp. | reverse complement strand
CCGCTTGCATACGTGAGATGTGCTTGCCGTCGCTTAGCTTTTTGACTGACAATGCATCTTAGCAGGCGCTTTTCATCAGGAAGCGCGCTAAAGCGAGGTCGTTTGGCTCATCGATGTCTAAGGCGTGGCTCTTTGGGATGATGTAGCCCAACGGGTTGTCATTTAGACTTAGCAGTGGGTTGATATCGCTAACGAGGTTGATATAAATGGCGCCGTTGACGCGTAAGAACGTTGGCATATCTTGACGGCGAACGGTGCTGGTTCGTGGAATTGCGGGTATGAACTCATCGTGCGCATCGTAAGTGCCCACTGCGAGCTTGGCGACAGGCCCTGAGGTGTTGTCACGGGTCTGCGGATTAATGCGCATGAGGATAGGGGAGTCGGTGACCTCGGAAACCGAGGCGACGCCACGATATCCATTGGAGCTGAAAAAACGAATGGCACCAGTTAGGTCTTCTGCAGTGCGGAAGGGACTTGTGGCTTGTAAAAGACAGACAATGTCGAAGGGGGTGCCGTCGGCAGCGAGCTTTTTGACAGCGTGATCAAGGCAGTCGATAGTCTTTGATGTGTCGGTGGCAAGTTCGATTGGGCGCAAGAACGGTACCCAGCCTCCTTGTTCACGCGCTACGCGGGCAATCTCGTCATCGTCGGTTGATACCATGCAGGCATCGACGTAAGGACAGTTAAGTGCGGCTTTGATGGTATGACCAATAAGCGGAGTGCCAGCGAGGTCTTGGATATTTTTATGCGGGATGCCCTTGCTGCCTCCGCGGGCGGGGATAAAAGCAAGTACGCGTTTGCCGTCAATCATGGGGTCCTCCAAATGACAAAGTGGCTATGGCTTTGATTGTAGGTTCTGATGATGCGCAAATTGTTGCGCAACTACGCAACGGGTGAATTGCTGCTATGGCATGACTCAGAATCATTTTGGGCAGGTTTTCTTTGATTGGGTAGTTGCTCTTGGAGAATGCTCCAATGGGCTTTCGAATGAGCTGTGCCATATTGTGCATGCCTAAATGTGATGATGACTATGCTCCCGATGTTATATTCCCATGAACTTGCACACGGTGTGCAATAATACTCGCACTGTGCAATAGCGCACAGGCTGAGTAACAAGGAGGACGCTTGTCCCAGCTCGAGAAATGCGATCGCCGGTCCCTTCGCTCGCAGCGTGCCCTTCGCCAGGCACTTGCCAGCGAGCTTGCCGAAAGCGGCGACCTTTCGCGCATTAACGTCGCGTCGCTCACCGAACGTGCCGGCCTTACGCGCCGCACGTTCTATTCGCACTACCGCGATATCCCCGACTTTATCAATCAAATCGAGGACGGCTTGCTGGCCGAGATCCGTGAGCGCATTGAGCTCATCACCGTAGCTCAGCTGCCTGATCTCTATCACAACATCGATGAGCTCGAGCCGGCGCCCGGTTCGGTTGAGCTGCTGCGTTATCTTGCGGCCAACCGCGACTTGATCGGTGCGCTGCTGGGTCCGGGCGGCGACCAGGCCTTCATTAAAAGAATCATCGACACCGCTCGTGAGGCTGTGGTGCCGCGTGCGCAGACGGGCATTTTGGGCCTGGCGCTGGGCACGTTCTTTGACTATTACGTCACCTACGTCGTGAGTGCCGAGGTCGGCATGATTCAGCGCTGGTTTGAGCGTGGGCTCACCGAATCGCCCGAGGCCATGGCGCGCATTATGACGGTGCTCGCTTTTGTGCGCCCTGGTGACCTGTATGGCCAACCCATCGATATCAACGTGCCGGAATATGGCATGAAGCTATTGAATTTGCAGCTCGAGGACGCGGCCGGCACCGTCGCAACCGTCGAGTCCAACAACTAAGAGGAGATACAATGAGCAAACTCGTCGAGGGCATTAAGGACCGTATGGTCGCTGCCGCGCGTGAGGCTGCGCCCGCCGTGGTGGATGCCGCGCAGAAGGCCGCGACCGCAGCTGCCGAGAAAGTTGCCGAGGCAGTTACCGATGCCAAGAATGCGGCAGGGGAGACGTCCGCTGCTAGCGAGGCTGCCAACGCGCCCGCGCCTTCCACCGCCGCCGATCCCGCGGGCGTCACCGCCGCCCACGCCCCCGAAGGCGCGATCTTCAACCCCGAGAACGCTCGTGGCAACCTGCATCTGGGCATCGACGTGGGTTCCACCACCGTCAAGCTTGCCGTGCTCAACGACGACAACCAGATCGTCTACGCCAAGTACCAGCGCCACCACACCGACGTCCGTGCCTGCGCCCGCGACCTGTTCGAGGGCGCCGCGACCGTGCTGCCGATGGCCCAGATGACCTGCGCCATTACCGGCTCGGGCGGCCTGCTGCTGTCCCAGTGGCTCGACCTTGAATTTGTCCAGGAGGTCATTGCCAGCAAGCGTGCCGTCGAGACCCTCATCCCGGCCACCGACGTCGCCATCGAGCTGGGCGGCGAGGACGCCAAGATCATCTACTTCGACAACGGCATCGAGCAGCGCATGAACGGTACCTGCGCCGGCGGTACGGGCGCGTTCATCGATCAGATGGCCACCCTGCTGCACACCGACGCCAGCGGCCTCAATGAGCTCGCGGCCAACGCCACCACCATTTATCCCATTGCCAGCCGCTGCGGCGTCTTTGCCAAGACCGACGTGCAGCCGCTGCTCAACGAGGGCGCCCGCCCCGAGGACGTGGCCGCCTCCATCTTCCAGGCCGTCGTGACCCAGACCATCTCGGGTCTGGCGTGCGGCCGTCCCATCCGCGGCAACGTCGCCTTCCTGGGCGGCCCGCTGCAGTACCTGTCCGAGTTGCGCCACCGCTTCTACCTCACGCTCAACCTGGACGAGGAGCACCGTATCGTGCCCCAAAACGCTCACCTGTTTGTGGCGAGCGGCGCTGCCATGGCGCACGAGTCCAATAAACTCAGCACGTTCCCGCAGCTCATCGAGGCCATCGATGCCCTGGGTGACACACAGGGCGCCGAGGTCGAGCGTCTGGATCCGCTCTTTGCCACCGATGAGGACTTTGCCGAGTTCAAGAACCGCCATGACACCGAGGTCGTCCCCAAGGGCAAGCTCGACGGCTACACCGGCCGCGTGTTCATTGGCATCGACGCCGGTTCCACCACCATGAAGGCCGCGCTCGTGGGCGAGGACGGTCAGCTGTTGCACACCTGGTACGGCAACAACAACGGCGACATCCTAGGCACGGCCAAGGTCATCATGGCCGATTTCTACAATCACATCCCCGCTGGCTGCACCATCGGCCACGTGACCACCACCGGTTATGGCGAGGCGCTGCTCATCGAGGCCCTCAAGGCCGATTCCGGCGAGATCGAGACCGTTGCGCACCTGCGCGGCGCCAAGGCATTCCTGCCCGGTGTCGAGTTTATCCTGGACATCGGCGGTCAGGACATGAAGTGCCTGCGCGTCAAGGACGGTGTTATCGAGCACATCATGCTCAACGAGGCCTGCTCGTCGGGCTGCGGTAGCTTTATCGAGAGCTTCGCCGTCTCTATGAACATGGATGTGCGCGCGTTCGCCGACGCCGCTATCCATGCCAAGGCCCCGGTCGACCTGGGCAGTCGCTGCACGGTCTTTATGAACTCGCGCGTCAAGCAGGCGCAAAAGGAAGGCGCCACGGTGGGCGACATCGCGGCCGGTCTGTCCTATTCCGTCATCAAAAATGCCCTGTTTAAGGTCATTAAGCTGCGCGACCCCAAGGAGATCGGCAGCCAGGTGATCGTCCAGGGCGGCACCTTTATGTCCGATGCCACGCTGCGCGCGTTTGAGCAGCTCACCGGTGTTCACGCCGTGCGTCCCGACATCGCCGGCTGCATGGGTGCCTACGGTGCGGCCCTGCTCGCCCGCGATCGCGCCGGCGCTGACGGCACCTCGACCATCCTTTCGGCCGAGGACATCGCGCACCTCACCGTGACGCAAAAGCATGTCCGCTGCGGCCGTTGCTCTAACAACTGCCAGCTTACCGTCAACGACTTTGGCGGCGGCAGGCGCTTCATTACCGGCAACCGCTGCGAGAAGGGCGCCGGCCACAAAAAGCAGAAGACCGAGGCCCCCAACCTCTTCAAAAAGAAAAACGAGCTGCTCTTTAACCGCGAGGTCCTGAGTCCCGACGAGGCTCCGCGCGGCACCGTGGGTATCCCGCGAGCACTCAACATGTACGAGAACTACCCCTTCTGGCACGCGTTCTTTACGCGCCTGGGCTTTAGCGTGCAGCTGTCCGACCAGTCGAGCAAGAAGACCTACCAGGCGGGCATCGAGTCCATGCCGTCCGAGAGCGTGTGCTACCCGGCCAAGATGAGCCACGGCCATGTGATGAACCTTATCGACCGCGATGTCGACTTCATCTGGATGCCGTGCGTGCGCTGGGAGCGCAAAGAGGACCCGACTGCCGGTAACTGCTACAACTGCCCCATCGTCATGAGCTACCCCACGGCGCTGGCGCTCAACATCGACGAGATCCGCGAGCAGAACATCGAGTTCCTGTATCCGTTTGTGCCCTATCACGACAAGACCGAGCTCAAGCGCCGCCTGTACCAGGTGCTCGCCGTCGACCGCGTGGCCGATGCTGAGGCCGGTCGCGGTCGCGTGCGCGGTCCTAAAATCACGCGTTCCGAGGTCGATGCCGCCGTCAACGCTGCCTTTGAGGCCGACGCGCGCTTCCACGAGGATATCCAGACCATGGGCGAGGAGGCCCTTAAGTGGGTCGAGGACCACGGCGGCCACGGCATTGTGCTCGCCGGCCGTCCCTACCATAACGACCCCGAGATCAACCACGCCCTGCCCGAGCTTATCTCGAGCTTTGGCTTTGCGGTCTTTACCGAGGATTCGCTTGCGCATCTGGTGAAGCCCGAGCGTCCGATTCGCGTCGTCGATCAGTGGATGTATCACAGCCGCCTGTACGCCGTCGCCCGCTTTGTGACGATGCGCAACGACCTGGACCTGATCCAGCTCAACTCTTTCGGCTGCGGCCTGGACGCTCTGACCACCGACCAGGTGCAGGAGATTCTGGAGGCCAGCGGCAAGATCTACACCGTGCTCAAGATCGACGAGGTGTCAAACCTGGGCGCCGCGCGCATCCGCATCCGCTCGCTCATGGCAGCGCTCAAGGACCAGGAGGCCGAGCGCTTGGCCGAGGCTACGGCCGCGGGCGAGGCCTACGAGCAGGGCGATGCCGCGCCGGTGGCGCCTTCCACGGATGCCCCCGCGTTCGCGAGCCGTAAGTACACGTTCGAGGCGCAGCGCGAGAGCGCTTCGACCGCATGGCCCAAGGTGCCCTTTACCGAGCAGATGCGCGATGAGGGCTACACCATCCTGTGCCCGCAGATGGCGCCGATCCACTTTGACCTGGTCAAAGAGGTGTTCCGTGGTGCTGGCTACAACTTGGAGCTGCTGCCCTCGACCGATCACGATGCCGTCGAGGCCGGCCTGCGCTATGTGAACAACGACATTTGCTATCCGTCGATTCTGGTAACGGGCCAGATTATGGAGGCCATCGAGAGCGGTCGATACGACCTGTCCAAGACGGCCGTGGTTATCAGCCAGACCGGCGGCGGCTGCCGTGCCACCAACTACATCGCGCTCATCCGCAAGGCCCTGCGCGAGAGCGGCCACCCCGAGATCCCGGTGATCTCGCTTTCGGCCGTGGCGCTCGGCGAGGACAACCCTGGCTTTAAGGTTACGCCGGCACTGCTTAAGCAGGCCGTGTACGCGGTGCTCTTTGGCGACGTGATGATGCAGATGCTCTATCGCTGCCGCCCGTACGAGGCAACGCCCGGTGCCGCCAACGCGCTCTACGAGGAGTACATGGCACGAGCCCGCAAGATTGCGCCCAAGTTCAACCGCCACAACTACACCAAGCTGTGCCGCGAGGCCATCCACGCGTTCGACACCATGCCGCTCGTGGGTGAGGGCACCAAGCCGCGCGTGGGCGTGGTCGGCGAGATCTTGGTCAAGTTCCATCCGACGGCCAACAACCACGTGGTCGACGTTATCGAGCGCGAGGGCTGCGAGGCTGTGGTGCCGGGCCTGCTCGACTTCTTCCTGTACTCCATGAGCAACGCCGAGCTGCAGAAGGACGAGCTGGGAAGCTCTGCTACCACGCGCGCTGGTATGCAGGCGCTCATCAAGCTCGTGGACTGGATGCGCACGCCGGTGGAAGAGATGCTCGAAAAGTCCCGCCGCTTTGAGGCACCCGAGCGCATCGGCACCATGGCGGACAAGGCCCGCACGGTGCTTTCGGTGTGCAACAACATGGGCGAGGGCTGGTTACTCACGGCCGAGATGCTCGACCTAATTGACCATGGCGCACCCAACATCATCTGCACGCAGCCCTTCGCGTGCCTGCCCAATCACGTGGTGGGCAAGGCCGTGATCAAGGAACTGCGCCGTCAACATCCCGAGAGCAACATCGTTGCGGTGGACTACGACCCCGGTGCGTCCGAGGTCAACCAGCTCAACCGCATTAAGCTCATGATCAGCGTGGCCAAGGAAAACATGCGCGCCGGTAAGGGCTTTAAGCTCGAGAAGGTGGCGCCGCTCGCGATGGACGAGGTCACCGGCCAGATGCGTGCCCATGACGGCTGCGTGAGCTGTGGACCGGTCAGCGAGGAGGCCGTTGCATCGGTCGCCAAGCGCCTGGGACGCGGCATTAAGAAGTAGCTGGCCTGCTATGGGCTAGATATGAGACAAACGGGTGGTAGCCGTACCGGCTACCACCCGTTTTGCTGGACATATGTTGCGTAAACGGCCCAACTATCACCTCTTGCGAACTTGGATTTCGGAAGTATGCGGCAAAATCTGAATAGGCCGAGCACACCGGATATGTCCAAGCCATGTACCTGCGGTTTTATTGGCGGAAAACCGGGGTGTGCTCAAGGGTTCCGGAATTTGCCGCATACTTCCGCAAACGACGTCTCGGTGGCATCAAAAATCGCCCTCGGAGCCTTGAAATAATGAACATATGTAGCCGTTTGCCGCGAAATACCATCCGTTTAAGGAACCCGTCCCCAACGCGCGTCATCTTTACGGTTGAATAAATACACATCTATGGAATTACGTAAGAGAGGACCGTTCCTATGAGCTACAAGACTGTTTGCGTTGCCGGCGGCGGCGTGCTGGGGAGCCAGATTGCCTTCCAGGCCGCCTACTGCGGCTTCGATGTAACGATTTGGTTGCGCAGTGAGGGCAGCATCGGCCGCACCCAGCCCAAGATTGATCATGTGCGCGAGGAATACATCGCGGCCATCGAGGGCATGGCGGACGGCACGGGCGAGTGGTGCGCCGGCATCGCCGATAGCGGCCAGCCCTTCGACAAGGAGGCGGCACTTGCCGCCGTCGAGCGTGCCTACTCCACGCTCAAGCTGGAGCTCGATCTTGCCAAGGCCGTGGCCGACGCCGACCTGGTCATCGAGTCGATGGCCGAGGACACCCAGGCAAAAATCGATTTCTACAAGAAGCTCGCCCCGGTTCTCCCACAAAAGACCGTCATCGTGACCAACTCCTCCACGCTGCTGCCGAGCACCTTTGCCAAGTACACCGGCCGTCCCGAGAAGTACCTGTCGCTGCACTTTGCCAACTCTATCTGGAAGAACAACATGACCGAGGTCATGGCTCAGGACCAGACCGACAAGCGCTACTTCGATGAACTCGTCGACTTTGCCAACGATATTCGCATGCTTGCCCTGCCCGTCAACAAGGAAAAGAACGGCTATCTGCTCAATTCCATGCTGGTGCCGTGGCTGCTTTCGGGCCTGGACCTGTACGTCTCGGGCGTGAGCGACCCCAAGAGCATCGACCTTGCATGGACGCGCGGCACCGGCGC
This sequence comes from uncultured Collinsella sp., assembly GCA_902465105.1. GTDB lineage: Bacteria > Actinomycetota > Coriobacteriia > Coriobacteriales > Coriobacteriaceae > Collinsella. The sequence goes on along the minus strand of CABQLM010000024.1, from coordinate 16,791 downwards.
CCCCAAGGGCCCGTTCCGCGTATTCGACACGGTTGGTATCCAGACGGCCTACAACATCGTTATGCAGTATCAGAAGGTGCCGGGCTTGGTGGGCCCACTGCTCAAAAAGATGATGATGCCCTACAACTTTAAGGCCATGGCATCTGTCCTCAAGCAGATGCTCGACGAAGGCAAGCTGGGCGAAAGCTCGGGCGAGGGCTTCTTCAAGTATTAAAAAGATCCCTTGGGAGCGGAAGGATTGCGGATTACCTTCGCGCTCCGCGTTTCCGTATCGTTGCAAGCCTAAACTTGCATTAAGGGGCGTTTGTTAAGCTGCAGGCTACCATGGGACAGGGCTGGGCAAGCGCTTTGGGATATAGAGGATGCAACAATGGCATGCAAAGACGGTGACGATATGGGATCGAATAGCGAAGGCGGTCGACTGTTCTCGCGCCGAACGGCTCTTGCGGGCGCGGCGGGCGTGTTGGCGCTGGCGGGCACGGGGCTCATGGGTTGCTCTGCTGTCGGAGCCGGCGCAAACGACGCATCTACCGCGAGCGACGAGCTCACCGACGAGCAAAAGAAGCTTTACAAGCAGATTGTTGCGACCTACGACGTCGAGAAGCAGGCGACCATCAAGGAGCGGCTCGACGCTGATTACGCTGCCTGCAGCTACAGCGAAACCGCCCCGTTCGTCAAGGCAGATCCCTTTGGCACCGATACCCTGAGCTGCTACGTTCGCTTTGCGACAACGGATCCCGTAACCGTCTCCTACAAGGTCGCCGGTCGCAAAAAGACTGGTGACGCGCCCAAAGTCGCCGCGTTTTCCCGCACGCCCCGCGGCGGCGACACGCCGTCTGCGGAGCACGAGTTCGACGCCGTCGGCCTCATTCCCAACCATAAAAACACGGTGGCCCTCACCTGCACGGCGCAAGATGGCACCAGCCGCACTTCGACGTTCACGATCGAGACGCCGGCTCTCAAAGGCGAAGAAGAAGAGCGGCTCGCCGTCACGGCGGGGGAGTCCAACACGCCGCTTGCCGATGGCCTCTTTACCATCCTGGGCAACGATTCGTCCAAACTCGACTTTATGTACCTCTACGACAACACGGGCCAGATTCGCGGCGAGGTGCCCATTATCGGCTACCGCAGCCACCGCCTGCTGTTTCCGGGCGACGGCAGCATGATCATGAGCGTCTCGACGACCAAGATGGCCCAGATTAACGCCATCGGCCAGGTGGTAAATGTCTGGAGCACGGGCGACTATGAGTTACACCACGATTACGCTTTCGATGACGACGGCAATCTGCTGGTGCTGGCGAGCCATGCCGGCTCCGAGGCCGATTTGGACATCGACCGTGCGGCGGCCAAAGACAAAGGCGAGCGCGCTAACGTCGAGGACCTCATCATCAAAATTGACGTGACCGCCGGCAATGTCTCTCTTGTCGTGGACCTGGGTGATATATTCCCCGACCTCAAGGCGAGCGCCAAGGTTGCCTCGGACGGCGACCTTGATTGGATCCATATCAACACAATCCAGTGGCTCGGTAACGGCACCGTTCTGCTGAGCTCGCGCGAGACCTCGACGGTCATCAAGCTCACGGATATCTACGGCACGCCTACGATCGATTGGCTTATGGGCTCACCCGATTTTTGGGCCGGCTCGGGCTTTGAGGACAAGTTGCTGCAGGCCCAAGGCGATTTTTCGCTCAACGCGGGCCAGCACAGCGTGACCTATCTGCCAAGTACCGATACGGCAACAACCGGACGCTATCAGGTGCTGCTGTACGACAACAACTTTGGTGCGGCTGAGAGCTATCCCAAGTTCGATTGGGGCCAGCTGGGCGCCGCGGTGGTGACCGACTACAGCAAGGGAACGCATTCGTTTGGGCGCATCTTTACGGTGGACGAGGCGGCGCGCACCTACGAGCTTGTGGACCAGATTGCAGTGCCGTTCTCAGGTTACGTAAGCAGTGCGCAGCGCGTCGGCGATTCGAATAGCATGCTCGTGGCTTCGGGCCAGGCCAAGACCTTTACCGAGTACGATCGCTATGGACTTCCCATCGCCACCTACGAGATGGAAGCCGAGAAGTACATCTACCGCGTGTACAAGTACGAGCTGTAGCGCGCGTTTGCGTTTGACCAGCTGAGTACGAAAACGCGCCATTCGCCGATACCTTCTCCGCGAATGCTGACCATATGGTTTGATGTTGGAGACATATAGTTGTCGCTGGTCCGCTGGCAACGTTCTTCCTGATATCGGAGGTTTCGGGTATGTTTTGCGCTCCGTTGAACAGCTATCGGGTGAGCTGACATGAGTCGCCGCGTTATATCGGTTGCCCTTGCAGTAATCTGCCTGGCAGTGCTCTGTGGCGCTGCGGGCCTGTTTGCCGCAAACCAAGAAACGTCCTACATGCAGGAATGCGCCTCCGAAGGTTTTGCCATTGACGGTTACTATCGGGACGACAAGACGAGTCGGGAAACCCTGGCTTTTCATGAGGAGGACAACTGTCGATGGCAGCTGGTCGACCAAGACGGAATCTGCACAGACGGGCAGTTTAAGCGTGCGGATGACCCCAACATCCTGATATTAAAGAAGGAAAACGGCGAAGAATTCGGTACGGTCCACGTGGCGTATATGTCACGCCGACGCGAGCAAGGCCAGCTCTATCTATTTAGAGATAGCAATGTGACCCGATTTTATCTGGTGAGCACCAAACCTGCGTTTATCGTGGAGTCTGGCGATGTCGATGCGGACAGTTGATTCGTGGCAACAAGATAGCGAGCGGGGCGTGGGCGTTGTGCCTGCGCCCCGTTTTTTGCTTGTGTCCGTGTCACGTTTGCATTTCATCGCCGCTTGCGCCCGTGTGCGCATCTATCCCACGCTCTGCATCACTTCACGTCATACTCCACGCGATCGAGTTCGGGCGCGTTGAGATCGATGAGCTTGCGGGCGATACGGCGGTCGTGTGCTCCAAGCGCCTCGCTCGTTGTCACATGGGCGACAATCTCGCGCTCGACGATGCCTTCCTCGTCACCTTCGGTAGCCGAGGTCTCGACGGCGACGGTGTAATCCTTAAAGCCCGGCAGCACCGCGGCAAGTTCGCGCGTGGTCTCGGTGACGCCGTAGCCGTCCTGCACGCCTGCCTGCGCCGAGCCGATAGAGCCCGCCGTCATGACGATGCAGGGGATGGCAAAAATCACCGTACCCACGATGATGCGGCGGCGCACCTTGCGTGATAGCTCGTCGACCTCGGCATTTTCCTCGGCCGTTACAATGCCGTCGCCGTTGAGGTCGCGCTTGAGCGGCACGCGCAAAAGAAGCAGCACGGCTTCGGCCGCGAGTGCGATAAAGACCACGTTGATGCCAAACTCGTAGAGGGCCGAGAGGAACAGCGACCCGCTCGCAATGGCGATGCCGTAACCCGCCGCGCACAGGGGTGGCATGAGCGCGGTCGCCACAGCTACGCCGGCGATGAGCGTTGCGGGTTCCTGGTCGCGCGAGTTGCCCAGCCCGCCTGCAAAGCCGCCCGCGAGCGCGACAACAAGGTCCCACACGGTGGGCGTCGAGTTGTCGATGATGGCGGCCGTAGTGGTGCCAAGGGGCGAGAGCTTAAAGTACAGCGTGGATGTGAACAGGCAAAAGGCCATTTGCAGGGCAAGACCGGCGACGGCCTCGACGGTAATCTCGCGGTCGAGCGTGGCAATGCCGTATGCCATGGCAAGGACCGAGCCCATGAGCGGACAGATGAGCATGGCGCCCACGATGGCGATGTCCGAATCGATGTCGAGGCCGATACTCGCAATCAGCATCGCGATGATGAGGATGCACAGGTGAGAGCCGGTCAGGCGCGCCCCGTTTACAAAGCGCCTACGGATTACGTGATAGGGCGCGCGCCCCTCGCGAATGTTGAACGCCTGCTTCAAGAAACGGCTGGCGTTCTCCATGGCCTCGCTGTGGGCAGGGCGGATGCCGTGACGCCGATGATGGCGCTCGCGCAGTCGCTTGATCTGTTGCTTGTCGAGTTCCATGCTTACCTCGTCTGGCTTCCGAGTCACTCTTCGCGTCTGTTGTCTTTACTCTACACCGCGTTGAGCGAGGTGTCAGACGAGGCTTGTTGACCTAGAAGCCAGGCCAATCGACATGACTAAAAACGCCGTGTGGATTAAAAAGATCAAATAGACAAAAAGCGCGGGGCCGGATTGTTTCCGACCCCGCGCTCTGCGTTGGCGCGTTGTTGTTCTGCTTACCCCAGCAGGCTCAAGCCGACGGAGATAAACGCCAAGATAACGCCGACGATAGACTCGCCGCCGAGCAGGCCGCTGGCGACGACCAGACCCTGCTCCTGGAAGGCGGCGTCCTTGGCGGCCTTCTCCTCATCCGAAAGACCGGCAGTGGCGTCGCGGTGGGCGGACCACTTGTCGTAGGCGAGCTTGACGCAGGAGCCCAAGAAAGCCGTGAGCGACATATAGAACGGCAGGTACACGCCCAGGCCGATCATCATGGCCGGGATGCCGAGCCAGTACATGACGATGCCGGCAATAAAGCCGCCAACGAACCACGGCACGCTCGGGATGCCCGAGACCATGGTGGCGACGACGCTTGCCTGCGCGGCGACGAAGCTCTTGTCGGGGCCAAAGGCGTCCGGACCATAGGCGGTGACGAGCGCGACCATGACGGCGGCGGCGACCAGGGCGCCCACGATGCCGCCGATGGCCTGGCCGATCCACTGTGCACGTGGGTTGGTGCCCAGCACGGCGCCGGCCTTAAAGTCGTTCATGACGTCGCCCGCAAGGCCGCACGCCACAGCAACGATGCCAGCGATAAAGAACAGTTTGACCTGCGCGAGCTGTGCGAAGGCGGCCACGATGAGCATGACGATGAGACCAAAGATCTCCATGGGGTCAATGCCCGTCTGGCCGCAGCTCTGCGCGCTCATGATGGTGGTGACAAAGGTGAACAGCGTGACGATGACGGCCGGAACGGGGCCAAGGTCAAGCACGATGGCGATGATCACGGCGATGGCGGCAGCGCCCAGGCCGATGATGCCGGCGTCGAGCTTAAGGGAGCCTGAGATGAGCGACTGTTCGTCGGTGTCCGTGGAGCTGTCGGCGGCAAGACCGCGGACGATGCCGGCGACCTGCGGCAGGATGTCCTTGAGGACGACGGCGACGCCAAAGCCCATCATAAGGCCCATGCCTAAGGACTTGACGATGCCCTGTGCGGTCATAACGTCGAACAGGCCAGCAGCGGTGCCGCCCACGATGATGCCAAAGTTGCCCAGCAGGGCGCCGGCAAACCAGAAAGCGACGGGGGCGAAGCCCACCAAAAAGCCGATGGACAGCAACATGGGCGAGTTGTAGATACCAAAGGTCACGCCGGGGATGTTGAGCGTGCACAGCATACTGGGCACCACGCCTAGGGCGTCGCGCAGCACGCTGTAGATGCCGGCGAGGGCCATGGAGCCGAAGAGCTGCTTGCCGGTCTTGCCGCCGGCCTCGGTTGCGCGCAGGGTCTGAGCTGCGGCGTTGCCGGTGGGGAACTCAAGCGCGGCATCCACGATAAAGTGACGGTGGATAAGCGCCGTGGCCAGCAAGCCCAGGATGGTGCCGGCGAGCGCCACGATAAACATGTCGAGCCAGCTGATCTGGTCGGCATAGCCCAGCATCCAAGCGCCCGGGATGGTAAACGCCAGGCCGCCGGCGACCATGGCGCCCGCGGACATAATGGTGTGGGTGACGTTGGCCTCGTTGAGGCTGGCGTTGCCCATGAGCTTAAGGAAGAACAGCGAAATGACGGCAGCGAAGACGATCGGCCAGGGGAGTGCGCCCATCTTGAGGGCAGTGTAGGCCGAGCTTGCCGTGATGATCACGCAGCCAAGGACGCCGATGATGACGCCACGCAGCGTAAGTTGCCCGCGCATCGAGGCGCGGTTCGAGGGGTTGCTCATATAGAACTCCTTTGCGTATATCCGCTTCCCCCGGGAGCGCCGCTACGGATACGGCACGGGAAGTCGGGTTACCAAGGGCCGCCGCGTGAGCTCGCGCACGACCGCGCATCAGTATAGCCGCAAGCTAGTTCATTTGGGACGGCGCTTTTTAACTGCCCCAAGCTCGACCAAAGGATGATTTTTCTGGGACGGGGATTAAATAATCATTGTGTACCGAATGATTATTTAATCCCCGTCCCAGAAAAATCATCCGGAAAGCGGGGGTGGCTAAAAAGCCCTGTCCCAAATGAGCTGATTTGCATACGGGATATACTGCTGGTCAGACGAAAGGAGCGCCGACAATGCTAAATGGATGCGCATATATATTGACGGTCGACGTGGGCAACACGTTCATTCGCTTTGGCCTGTTTGCCGAGGATTCGGCCGCGGCGCAGGAATGCCCGCTTGCGACGTGCGAGATCACGACGCCGTCGAGCATTACGGCTGACGAGGCGCGCATGAGGCTCGCGCAGGTCATGAGCGCACTGGCAGCCGATGCAGGCATGCCGGGCGCGCTCGTTCCCGCGGCGGCCGTGCTGAGCTGCGTGGTGCCGGCGCTCGAGCGCCCGTGGAAGGCAGCGCTTTCCCGCACCTGCGCGGGGCGCGTGCTTACCGTGGGGCCGGGACTTAAGACCGGCATGCCCGTGCACTACGATGACCCGGCCGAGATCGGTCCCGACCGCATCGCCGACGCCGTGGCGGCTCGTGCCGTCTACGGCTCGCCGTGCATCGTCATTGACCTGGGCACCACGACCAATATCGAGGTCATCGATGCACACGGCACTTTTGCGGGCGGCGTCATCGCGCCGGGGCTGGCGCTCGGCGCCCGCTCGCTTTCGGCCGCCGCGGCGCGCCTGCCGCAGGTCGAGCCCTCGGCGCCTACGCATGTCATCGGCCGCAACACGCGCGAGGCCATGCGCTCGGGCGTGGTCTTGGGCGAGGTGGCCCGCATCGACGGCATGCTCGATATGGTGCTTGCCGAGATGCGCTCGACCAAGGCGGCTGGGGAGGGCGGCGTGCCCATTGTCATCACCGGCGACGATGCCGAGGCACTCGCGGCGTTGGTTGGCCACAGCCTGACGGTAGACGACGCGCTGACGTTGCGGGGTCTGGCCGAGCTGTACCGCATCAACCGTAAACCCCGCCGCGCGTAAAGGCGAAGGGGTCGATGGGACAAACGCTACTGAGAAATCTGTCCCACCACCCACCTGCTACAATGGGTCAAATTGTCACAATCACGGAGGTGTCTGCCATGTCGGACGATCTTCATCAAACCGCGTCGGGCAAGCGCCGCGACGTTATTAGCTGGGACGAGTTCTTTATGAGCGTGGCCATTGCCGCGCAGCGCCGCAGCAAGGATCCCAACACGCAGGTGGGTGCGTGCATCGCCAGCACCAACCACCGCATTCTTTCGGTGGGCTACAACGGTACGCCCTCGGCGCTCAACGACGACTTTTTCCCGTGGGGCACGAGCGACGACCCGTTGCAGGACAAGCACAACTACGTGGTCCATGCCGAGGCCAACGCCGTGCTCAACTACCGCGGCTCGCTTAAGGACCTCGAAGGTTCCACAGTCTACGTCACGCTGTTCCCGTGCCATGACTGTGCCAAGATCCTGGCGCAGGTCGGTGTGGGCGAGGTCGTCTACCTGGACAATAAGTATGCCGATACCGACGACGGCCGCATCAGCCGCCGTATCCTCGACTCCTGTGGCATCAGCTACCGCCAGGTCATCGTTGATGTTCATATTGGTACCGGGGAGCAAACTCGGCAGTAGGATGTGCCGGCGCTATCCGGCGCGGAGCTAGCTAAAAGAGCACTGTCCCAAATTGACTGCTCGTGAAGGTCGTGTCCGTGCGCATGGCTGGCGCTTGAGCGGGTACATGGCTGTAGTAACATAGCCCTGTCCGCGGGCATGCCCGCGTTATTGTGAGAAAGGAGCCCCTGTGGCTGTTAACGAAGAGCTGCTTAAGAAGGTTCTTGAGGAGATCCGCCCCAACCTGCAGGCCGATGGCGGCGATATGGAGTATATGGGTGTTGATGACGAAGGCGTCGTCAAGCTGGAGCTTCAGGGCGCCTGCGCCGGCTGCCCCATGAGTGCTCTGACGCTTTCCATGGGCGTCGAGCGCATCCTGAAGGAGCACGTGCCCGGTGTTACGCGCGTCGAGCAGGTCAATGCTTCTGGCGAGGCTGACGATTTGTACGACGAGTACGCGCCGTTCTAAGAAGCGGAGGCTGCGGGCGATGCGCTCCGCATAGACGTTACGCCCGGATGTGCGGCTGCGAGCGAAAGGCCCGCGGCCGCATTTGTATGTAGGGAGCAGGAGGATCGACATGCTCAACGACCTCTACCATATGCTTGACCCCGTCGCGATCACGGCGGGTCCCATCACCATCTACTGGTACGGCTTGGCCTATGTGGTCGGAGCCCTGCTCACGGCGTTCGTCATGTACCGCACGCAGCGCCGTTGGGGTTTCGACATTACGGTCGACGACCTGACGAGCGTCGTGGTCGGCGTGGTCTTTGGCCTTATCATTGGCGCCCGCCTGTTCTACGTCATCTTTTACGGCGACGGCTACTACTGGGCGCATCCGCTCGAGATCTTTGCCACCAACGAGGGCGGCATGAGCTTTCATGGCGGCCTGGTGGGCGGCATCATCGGTGGCATGCTTGTGTGCCGTTTCTACAAGCTTGACGCGTGGACGTTGGCCGATCTTGCCGTCATCGGCGCTCCGCTGGCCCTGTGCCTGGGGCGTTGCGCCAACTTTGTGAACGGCGAGCTGTGGGGCAAACCGACCGATCTGCCCTGGGGCGTGATCTTTGGCGGTGCCGCGGGCGATATGCCGCGCCATCCCTCCCAGCTCTACGAGGCATTCCTGGAGGGGATTGTGCTTTTTTGCATCCTGCGGGTGCTCAGCCGCAAAAAGCCGCTACTACCCCAGGGTACGTTTATGGGCGTGTTTGTGATGGGCTATGGCATTGTCCGCTTCCTCGTTGAGTTTGTGCGCGTGCCCGATGCCCAACTGGGCTATCTGCTGGGCGGCGTCATCACCATGGGCCAGCTGCTGAGTCTGCCACTTGTGATTGCGGGCCTGGCGCTCATCATCTTTGCCCTCCGTCGCAATCGTCCCCAGCGCATCTACCTCGACGACTAACCAATTGGTGCAAACCACCACAAAGGGGACAGGCACCTTTGTGGTGGTTGTTAGCGGGCAACGATGACAGAACCGTAACGTCTCCCCAGATAAAACCTGCCAAAATAAACCTGTCCCTTTTGGCAGGTTTCTAGAAAGGCTTTTCGGACTGTGAAGGATTCCGACCTCTCCGCAACGGCTGCGCGCGACGCCGCCCGCATCGTTTGGTTTAAGCGCTATCCCGCCAAGCAGACGTTCATCGCATTTTTGCTCGCCCTGCTGGCGACCACGGCATTTTCCATCGATCCCGCCCCCGTGTCGAGCAATGCAGTCCTGGCGATCGACCCTAAGGCGACGGGCACGCTCTATGTGTGCTACGAGGTGCTTCTCTCGTTTGCAGGCCACACCGATGCGGTTATGTTGCTCGCGCTTGCCTGCCTGCTCACGTTGCCATTCCGTTACGTGTTCTTTGGGCGCAACGATGCTTGGCGTCCATCGGTCGTTTTGCCGTCGCTACTCTTTGCCGTCTGCATGGTGTTTGGTCGCAGCTATGATCTTACGGATTCCGCCGAGATTGTCCTTGGCGACAAGGCGCGCATCATTTGCGCTTGGATTGGCGGTGCGGGCTGGACACTTTTGGCAATCGTCTCCTTTTACCTTGCTTTTGAGTTTCTGGATTGGCTGAGCACCCGTCGCGTTCCGTTTTCGGAGGCGCATTTTGGCCGCGTGTGGCGTGTGGCGCATGCCGTTCTCTCAATCCATCCCTTTGCCGGTCCGTTTTTGGTGCTTGTGGTCGCCTGGGCACCTACGCTCATTGCTTCGCTGCCGGGATTTTTTATGGGCGATACGGGCGCCCAGATTCGCCAGTGGTTCAACTATCCCAATGGTACGAGCGACTATCTGCGCCTGCTCAACCCTGATGTACTGCTTAACGGGCACCACCCGGTCGTGCACACTGCCATTATCGGCTCGTGCGTGCGGCTGGGGCTTTCGGTCTTTAACAGCGCCAATGCGGGTCTCATCATCTACACCACAGTTCAGTTTACGGTTACGGCTGCCTGCATGGCATACTCTGTCTCCTCGCTGCGCAAGCTGGGTGTCGGTCTGCCTGTGCGCGGCGTGATTCTGTTGTTCTTTGCGTTTATGCCGATGTTCTCCAACTATGCGGCGCTACTGACCAAAGACGTGCTCTTCGCAGACGCGTTTTTGGTGTTGCTCGTGCAGACCGTTAAGCTCATGGCGGACGGTCTGCCCCGTCGCGATGCCAATGCCGAGCGCGCAGGCGAACAGGTACCTGTGCTCTTTGCACGCCACGACTGGTTGCTGCTCGTGCTGGGAGCCCTGGGTTCCACGTTTTTGCGCAATGGCGGACTGGTGTTTCCCTTGGCGGCGTGCATGATCGCCGCTGCGTTTTGCGCATGGGATGTTTACGTGTCGTACCGCCGCGCAGCGCGGACAGATGCGGAACCGCTGCAGAGCGTGCCCCGTTTTCGTTGGCTTGGTGTCCTCGCCGTGCTCGCACTCTGCCTGGCTTCCAATGCGTATTTCACCAAGGTCTTTATGCCGGCGCACGATATCACGCCCGGCTCCAAGCGTGAAGTGCTTTCAATTCCGTTTCAGCAAACGGCCCGCTTTGTCCAAAAGCACGACGGGCTTAACTCGGGTGTTGGACCCACGGTTAAAGAGGACGGCACAATCGAGGAAGCCCCCTGCGACGGCTTGGTGACCGATAGGGAACGCGCTGCGATCGATCGGGTGCTCAAGTACGAGAATCTGGGCCGTCGCTACAATCCCGACAAGTCGGATGCCGTCAAAAACTGTTTTAACGAGTACGCCTCGCAGGAGGACATCGACGCCTATTTTGAGGTGTGGATTCAGATGTTCAAAAAGGACCCGGAGTGCTATATCTCGGCGCTCGTCAATAACTACTACGGGTATTTCTATCCGAGTGCTCGCGATGCGTGGGTCTACAGCACGGCACGCAGTGCCGAGATCATGGCGAAGCCCGATAACCTCAAGTACTTTGACTTCCATCCGGTCGATAGCAAGGCCGTGCGCTGGTGCGATCATCTGATCAATCTGTACCGTGTGGCGGTGCAGCGTGTTCCCTTTATCTCGCTCACCATGAGCTCGGCCACCTACGTGTGGATCATGATTGCCGTGGTGGTCTATCTGCTGCGTCGTCGTTCATGGCGCGCACTGGCGATTTGGGTGCCGCTGCTGGGCGTGCTCGCTGTGTGCCTGATTGGTCCGTGTAACGGATCGACCTACATGCGCTACCTGTACCCGGTCATTGCCTGCATGCCGTTTGCCGTCGGTGCCACTATCGCCCGCAGTGATCTTCTATGGACCTAGCGGCTGCAGGGCATGTCGGTGCATCGGAGACAAGATTGGTGCATTGGGGACGGGTTATTTTGCACCAACTTGGTGCAGATTAACCTGACTCCAATGCACCAAGGGCTTGCATCATCACGACGCCTTCATTTTGGGGTTTATCTTGCAGGCTGGTAGGTATATCATAACGACGTTTGTTTATATTGCCCGAGCATTCGCGCTGGGCTTTAGGTCGAAACCGATAGGAGACACGTATGTCCGGACACTCTAAGTGGGCCACAACCAAGCATCGTAAGGGCGCGCAGGACGCCAAGCGTTCCGCCCTCTTCTCCAAGCTCAGCCGCAACATCACCGTTGCTGCCCGTCTCGGCGGTGACCCGCTGCCCGAGAATAACGCCAGCCTCGCCGCTGCCGTCGCCAAGGCCAAGGCTCAGTCCATGCCCAAGGACAAGATCAAGTCCGCTATCGATAAGGCCTTCGGCTCTGGTGCCGACGCCGCTGTCTACGAGAACATCGTGTATGAGGGCTACGGTCCCGCCGGTGTCGCCGTCTATGTCGACTGCCTGACCGACAACCGCAACCGTACCGCTGCCGACGTCCGCTCCGCCTTCTCTCACGCTGGTGGCAACCTGGGCACTTCCGGCTCCGTTGCCTTCCAGTTTGAGCGCAAGGGCCAGATTGTCGTCGCCAAGGAGATCCTCGACGAGACCGCTAAGAAGGAGACCATGATCGCCAACGGTGCTGCCGGTGACGAGGATGAGTTCATGATGGCAATCGCCGAGGCCGGTGGCGAGGACTACGAGGACGCCGGCGAGGAGTGGATCGTCTGGACCACTGCCAACGAGGTCATGGCTGTTTCCAAGGCGCTCGAGGAGCAGGGCGTCCAGGTCAAGGGCTCCGAGACCACCATGGTCCCGACCACCCCGACCGAGGTCTCCGGTGCCGATGCCAAGAAGGTTCAGCGCCTCATCGACCGTCTTGAGGAGCTCGACGACGTACAGGATGTCTACAGCACCATGGACATGACCGACGAGGTCATCGCTGCCCTCGAGGAGGAGTAGCGCCCGCACGGGTTAAGCCGTGTATATCTGGGCATAATGAAGCGAGCATGCAAGTCTCGTGGAATAGATGAGCCGGATCCGCGTGCGTATGGCACCGGACCCGGCTCTTTTATAATGATGCGAATCGTTTTGCAGCCTGTCGCCAAAAGAAGGGAGCGCCGCATGCGCGTGCTCAAACGAGCTCTAGCAATTGTGTATCTTGCCGCAGCCATCGTGGCGCTGGGTACGTTTGCCTGTCTGTACTGGGGTCCCTATACGTATCGATTTATGCTGCTCCTGCGCGACCCCGCGCTCCGTATTGTTGTTACGGTATGCGGCGCCATTGTGGCGCTCGGTGTGTTAGTGGGCGTCGGCCGACTTATGTTTGCGCGCCGCGAGCCGTCTTGCGTGCATCCGGCGGGCGAGCGCAGCATCGAGGTCACCCTTGCGGCGCTCTCTTCGTGCGCCCGTGCCGCGGCGGAGCGCGACGACCGCGTGATGGTCGAGCATGTCGAGGCGCGCGTCCAGGGTTCCGATGAATCGCGCGTTCGTTTTAAAGTCGATGCCATCGCGCTCGACGACAAGGACGTGGTCTCCCTTGCCGCTGCGATGCAGCAGCGCATCGAGGAGGCCTGCGACGCCATGCTCGGTATGCCGGGCACGACCGCGCGTGTCCGTTTTTTGCCGTCCAAGACTACCGTCCAGACCGTGGAGGTTTCCGGTGAGTGATACCAATCAAGAAAAGACCGTCCGCGCACCTCGCCTGGCAATCGATCAGAGCACCGCGCCGGCTAGCGAGGCCGTCGATTCCAAGGAAGAGGGCGCCGAGTCGCATGGCGTGGTTGCCGATGATTTTGATGAGGCCATGGGTCTCATCAAGGGTACGGGAGCGGCTATCTGGAGCTATGCCGTCCGTCATCCCAACACCACGCTTGGAGCCGTCGCGGGCTTTGTGCTCGCCGTGCTGGTGCTCACGCTTGGCCTGTGGGACACGCTGGTCATCGCTTTCTTTGTGCTGATCGGCGCCGTGATTGGCCAAATTCGAGACGGCGAGAACGGGATCGTCAACTTCTTCGGCCGTCTGTTTAGCGGCCGCTAGCACGTATTCGACCGCCGCGTGTGCGGTGGGCATAAGGAGGAACCATGGCTTTTAACGCGAAGGTCGATGTGGCCGATACCGAGCTCGAGGCAGACGAGACCGTCGCCGCCGAGGTTGAGGACGTAACGCTCGAGGATGAGGCACTCGTCGAGGCCGAGCCCGCCGACGATGCGGATGAGGATGATGAGGAAACAGACGAGTCTGAGGACTCGTTGACCTATTCCAACGGCGTGATCGAGAAGATCGTCGCCATGGCCACCCGCGAGGTGCCGCACGTCTTGGGCATGAAGGGCAACCTCATGCACTTTGTACAGGAGCAGTTTGGTGCCGAGAACTTGACCAAGGGAGTGACGGTCGAGGTTACCGACGATAATCGCGTGGTCGTCAACATCTCCGTCATTATCGAGTACGGCGCCTATGCGCCCGCGATTTTCGACGATGTCAAGGCACGCGTGACCGAGCGCCTTGCTGCGATGACCGGCCTTGAGGTGGCAGGCGTCAACCTGCGCATCGAGGATGTCATCACTCCCGAGGAATACGAGCACCGCACCAGCCAGCACGAGTAACCTTCCAAAAAGGGACAGGTTTATTTTGGCAGGTTTTATCTGCGAAAACGTCAAACGGCCGACCGCGCACGCAAAAGCGCGGCCGGCCGTATTTTGTATGTCCCCGATGAAGACATGCCGCTCGTCAAATGAGGGGTTGCAATCGCTGCATTCCGCGTTACCCTAATGGGCACATTGTTTCCAAATTGTTAACGAGGGGCTGCCGTAATGGCCGACGAACACGAAGCAGAGAGCAAGGCATGGGCTATTGAGGCCGCTGCGGCAGAGGCGGCGTCGCGTGCCGCCGAGGAGGCACATCGTCCTCCCGTGGTTCCAATGGAGCGTGTGGTCGATCGCGCCGATATCGAGCGCGGCGAGCGCGCCGGCCAAAAGCGTAGCCAGGAGCCGGGCTTCCCGCGCTTTTTCGCCGAGCTCAATCTGGGCCTGATTCTCACGGCGTTCGCCATCGTCGCATTCAAGACTCCCAACCACTTCGCTTTTGGTGGCACCTCGGGCGTATCGGTCATTCTTTCCACGCTGTTTCCGACCCTGCCTGTCGGCGTCTTCATGTGGATCATCAACGCGGTCCTGGTCGTTTTGGGCTTTATCTTTTTGGAGCGCAAGGCAATTCTGTGGAGCGTCTTCGCCTCGTTTGCGCTTTCCGCCTATGTTTCGCTGTTCGAGCTTTTTATCCCGACCGAAGTCTCGATGACGGGCGATATGTGGCTCGACCTGTGCTTTGCCGTGATTTTGCCGGCGCTCGGCAGCGCCATCGTCTTTGACATCGGTGCCTCGACGGGCGGCACGGACATCTTGGCGATGATCCTCAAGCGGCGCACCACGCTCGAAATTGGTCGCGCGCTGCTGCTGGTCGATATCGGCATCGTGACCATTGCGGCCTTCTTGTACGGACCACGCGTCGGCCTGTATTGCGTGCTCGGTCTGTTTGCCAAGACGCTTGTGGTCGACAAGGCCATCGAGAGCATTCACCTGCGCAAGGTCTGTACGGTCATTTGCTCAGAACCCCTTAAGGTCGAGGAGTTTATCGTCAAGCATCTCAACCGTACGGCGACCATCAGCCGCGGCTATGGCGCCTTCTCGGGCAAGTGCGTGACGGTAATCATGAGCGTGCTGAGCCGTCGCGAGGCCGTGCAGCTGCGTCGCTATGCGCGCGAGATTGATCCGGGCGCATTTATCACCATCGTCGACAGTTCCGAGATCGTTGGCAAAGGTTTCCGCGGAACGAACTAATACGGGTACGCATATCGAACAATCGAATAACGCCCCGTGCGTTGCAAATCCGTCATGTTGGAGTATTTGTCCCCACATTGGGCGATAATGTTGCAAAAGACATCGTTTGCGATCCAGGTGATTCGCTCTAGATACGAAGGGATGATTTCGATGTTCTGTTCGCAGTGTGGCGCTCCCATGGGCGATAACGACAAGTTCTGCGGCGTGTGCGGTGCTCCTAATACTGAGGCTTCCCATGCCGCTGTCGGTTCTGCCCCGCAGGGCCAGCCCCAATCGCAGCCTCAGTTTCATGGCCAGCCGTTTGTCCAACCTCAGCCGTTCGTTGCGCCTCAGCCGGCGATGAACGTGCCCAAAGGTTGCATGGCTCAGGCCTTCAACGACATGCTCAAGGTTCCCGGCGCCTTGGTTCGCGTATGCCAGATTGCTTTTTTACCGGCGCTTATCTGTGTCGTGTCGGTGCTCGTTCTGTTCATTCCCGTTATCGGCGGTATTGCAGCTGCCATCGGCTTTTTGGCCGCCTACGTGGCGAGCGTATGCGGTTCTGGTTTTGGCATCGAGTGGGGTCGCGATCTGTCGCTTAAGATCGATGACGGCATGGATCGTCCGTTGATGCGTTCCACGTCGTTTGGCCTCGGAGTCTTTTCGAGCGTTATCTCGGTCGTACTCGAGGTTATCGCTGCCATTCCCGTTATCGGTGTAGTGCTTTCGCTGGTGGAGAGCGTGGTAATTGGCGCCGCGGGCTCGTATTCGTATTACGGCTCTTATGCGCTCGAGGCTGCGCTGTTTGGCTCGCTGGGCCTGCTCGTTCTGGCTATGATTGCCACGGCGGTCCTGGGGGTCTTCTTTAAGATGTTTGCCGACATTGCCGTGATGCACTTTGCGGTGACCGGTCGCGTCGAGAGCGCGTTTTCGCTCGATAAGGTCTGGGCGGCCTTTAAGAACAACAAGACCAAGCTGTTCTGCGCTTCGTGGCTTCCCGAGTTTTTGACGGGCCTGGTCGCCAATGTCATTACATGGATCTTGACGACCGTCTTTGGCGCCATTGCCGGGATTGGGGCATACAACTACTACTATCGCCCCTCGGGTATCGAGGCGATTGTTACTGCCGGCGGAGCTACGCTCGTGCTGTTCCTGGTGCTGGTCGCATTCGTCACCGTATTTCTTACCGTTTTTGGCAAGATGCTCAAGCACCGTGCCGTTGGCTATTGGGTTGCACGTTATGCAAGCGAGTGGGCCGACGAGGACAAGGATGACGTCCTGACTTTTGTATTGCCCTTCGAGAAGAAGTCCGCTCCTTCGGGTTACAGCGCTCCGGATGTCGCGCCTGAGTCTGCACCCGCGCCTGCACCCGAGCCCGCGCCCGAGCCGGTGCCTGTACCTGAGCCTGCACCTGAGCCTGAGCCTGTGCCTGTGCCCGA
>CABQLM010000023.1 GCA_902465105.1 uncultured Collinsella sp. | reverse complement strand
CGATCTGGCGAGGGCCGCGGTCCCGGCCGAGGCCCTGGCTGTGGGCCCTCGACGCCTCGCGCGCCCGTTTGGCGCGCTCTGCCAGCCGCTCGGGTGCCTGGCGCCTCTCGGCTATCTCGGAGAGCCTCTCCCTGGCGCGCTCGGCGGCCTTGCCCGTCTCTTGCTCCAGCTGGCGGAAGGCCTCGTCGACCTCGGGGGCGTCCTCCACCTTGAAGAGCAGCCAGTCGCGGCCCTCGCCGGGGATGATGTGGTGCTCGACCGACGCGGCGCGCAGCTTGTCGGAGACGACCTCCTTGATCGTCGCGTACTCGGGAAGCCCCGAGAGCTCCTCGAGGCTGAGCTTCGCGTAGGTCGGCACGCCGTCGGCCGCAATGGCCTCGGCGCGCCCGCCGGAAATGGTCCCGCGGATTCCCGCGAGGCGCTCGGAGAGCTCCCTCGCGCTGCGCGCCATTGCCTCGGCGCCGGCCTCCTGGCCGATCCTCAGCATCCAGTCGAGCAGCTTGCCGCCCGCCTCGTCCCCGTAGTCGCTCGCCATCTGGCGCCTCCCTTCCAGTCGAGATGAAAAAGGGGCGCATTCGCGCCCCGGTCGTCCCTATTCGGCCCCGACGGCCCTCTCGCGCGCCATGGGAGCGCGGGCTTCCTGCCCGGCGTGCGCGCGGCTCGCCTCGCGGGCGGACGCGGCGCGCTGCGCCAGCGGCTCGGGCGCCTTCTCGCGCAGGCGGGCCCACTCGCCGCTGCGGCACTGCTCGGGCGTCGCCTCGCACATGTCGAGCATGGCGCGCTCGAACCGCTCGGGCTCCTGGGCGATGGCGCCGAAGCTCCAGCTCTCGAAGCCGGTCCATGCGTCGCCGTCGCGCTTGAGCGTCCACCACTCGTCGCCGCCGTTCACCTGCTGGATGAACGCGAGGTCGCGGTAGCAGAACCCCTGGCGTATGGCCCAGTTGCCCGAGCCGAGCGCCTCGCGGAGCCTGTCGACGCTGTCCGTGCGGGAGAACTCGTAGGGGTACTCCTCGAGGAACGGGTCGTCCTGCCAGTCGAAGCCGCCGACCTTGAGCCAGCCGTTCTCCTGGCACTTCTCCACGAGCCCTTCGTGCTCGCGGCCGGTTATCCTCTCGAAGCCGTCCATGGCCCTCCGCCTTTCGTTTGTTGCTTGGCGGGCGGCGTCCTCGCGATGGGGGCACGGTGCGAGTCGGAGCAGGCGTGCGTGCCGGCGCGTCGGCGCCGCCCAAGACGTGTATAGCGATTTCGATTGCGGCGGCGACCGGGGCCGCCCGCGATGGGTCGAGCTGGGTCGAGCCGTCCGCGCCTCCACGGGAAGCGCACAGGTCAGCCGAGCCGGCGCCTGTCCCTTCCGCCCAGGTGGACGGGCCTGCAGGTCTGGGAGATCCTGCTCGCGATCGCCTCTGCCGTTACGCGCTCGCCGCGCCTCGCGAGCCTGTCCGCCAGCGCGCCCGGCGCGTAGTTCGACGTGACGATGGTCGGGCGCATGTCCTCGTAGCGCGCGTCGAGCACGCTGAACACGGTGCCGACGGACCATTCCGTCGCGTCCTCCTTGCCGAGGTCGTCGAGCACGAGGACGTCGCACTTGGCGTACCGCGCGACGGCGGCCTCGGTGCCGCCCTCGTCGAACGTGGCCTTCACGCGCTCGAGCATGCCCTTGGCCGTCGTGAAGGCGACGTCGTAGCCGGCCTCGGCGAACAGCCTGGCCATGGCGGAGGCGGCGTGCGTCTTGCCGGCGCCGACGCCCCCGTGTATGTAGAGCCCGGCGCCCCCGTTGCCCGCGAACGAGGCGATGTACTCGGCGAACTCGGGGCGGTCGGCCTCGGCGGCCCAGTAGCGCCTGGGGATGCCCGCGCGCGAGAGCGCCTTCTCCCGGCGGGCGGCCTCCTCCTTGGCGGCGAGGGCCGCGCGCCTTCGCGCCTCGGCCTCCCGCTCGCGAGCCGCGCCCTCGCACGGGCAGGGGGCGGCGGAGACCCAGGCGACCCTGCCCGCCAGCGCCGCGCCGAGCGGGTCGAGGGCGGCGCCGCAGTGCGGGCACGTCCTCGGCTCCGGCTCGTCGAAGGAGAGCCCGGCCGCCCGGGCCTGCTCCAGGGTGATGAGTCCCGCTCGGTCCATCGGGCGCCCCTTCCTTATCTTCTGAAGTCCTTGTTGTCCCTTTTGCTTATTGGGTGGCATATCGTCAGGGGTTTCCCTGTCATCTCGTCAGGGGTTCGGGCTGCGAACCCTGACGGTTCGTCATCCTTGTTCGCGGCGAACCCTGTCATTTCGTCACCCTTTCGCGCCGGGAACCCTGACGAACCGTCAGGGGTTGCCAGCGCTCCGGGCGGCAGCCTCTCGCGCACGATGCGGTACCGCTTGGTGGCGTGCCCGCGCGCCGGGGCGTGCACGCCGCACTCCTCGATGAGGCCCCGGTCGAGCAGGTCGCGGATGGCGCGGTGGACGCTGCGCTCCTGCACGTTGAGGAATCGGGCCAGGCCGCCCTTGCTCTCGAAGTAGCCGCACCCGGCATCGCAGAAGCCGAAGATGCGCGCGTAGACGAGCAGGGGAAGGCCGGAGAGGCCCAGGTCCGCCATCATGAAATGCCGTACCGCCGTGAACTCGCGCGGGGAGGGGCCGTCGCGCCCCCTCGGGCCTGCGGCCGCCATCGGCGCTAGCCCCTTCTGGGCGAGCCGACGATGCTGTTCCGCTCGACCCATGCGACGAGCTCGTCGTGCAGCACGATGCCGTCGCGCGTCTTGCCGCCGATGTAGCGGATCGGGAACGGGTCGTCGGGGTCCTTGGCGAGCCGGTACATTGCGTCGCGGCTTATGCGCAGCATCGCGCACGCCTCGTCGGCGCCGAATATCGCGTTGGTCGATGCGATGAGCCTCACCTGGCTCCTGCTAGTGCTCTTGGTCATGGTCGTCCTCGAGCTCCTTTCGTCTCGAGGCTCCCTCGCGTGCCCGGCCGCGGGCGGCTCCCGGGGCGGTCGCCGCCGTCATTTCCTTCCGCTCCTCGACTCGATGTAGGCGTCCACCGACGCCCTCGAAACCAGGAGCTTCCTTCCGAGCCTGTACGAGTCGATTTCTCCCGACCAGATGAGGTCGTACGCCTTGTTTCGGCTCGCCCTCATGTACTCTTGCATCTCGATCACCGTCATCCATTCGTCGCGATCTTGGCTTCCCTCGGGCGCGGCGCATTCGGCTGTGTGTGCCATGGTTCCTCCAATCTTCCCGTGCGGCACCGTGCGTGCACGCCGCGCGGCACCGTGTCCCTTTTCGTCTGCGCGACGATTGAACCGCCTGATGTCGATTGGTGAGCACGGCGGGAGCGGAGACGGGTCGAGATGGGTCGAGCTGGTCGTGCCTTCACGAAACGGCCATGAGCCGCGTGCCTTAGCTCGCAGCTATGTCCCTGAAAAGTAAAAGGCGCCCATGCGGGCGCCTGCCTAGTAGCTGGAGTTGTTCGGTTGTGGTCGGAATGCTCGTCTTCCGCGGTGCTGTCGTCCGGGGTCCGGCATCTGTCGTTCGCCTCTTCTGTCGTGTTTGATGTTGCGTGTTATGCGAGCGACCTTGCGCGGGCCTGCTGGCCCGTTGCCCCAGGTGCACCCGGATAAATGGTACCCATCCGTTGGAACATGGACATCGCGGGAGGGCTGTTTGGGCAAGCTAGGATGGATGAGCGGCGGGGTTCTAAATGCAATAATTCGAGCTAAAGGGCCTTGTACTCTCTTTTGTAAAACGCGAGGGTGCAATAAACTCGACGATCCCCCTGAACCTTTTCTGAACGAATCAGCTCTTAGGCGGTATGACGCGACACGCATCGGTAGTGCTCGGACTGGGTTAGTCATCGAGTGGGTATAGAACATACGTTCTGTATAACGTTATAGCACCAGGTGGCAGGCGTAGTTTCAATCGAAGCTACGCCTGCTGCTATATATGGGTTGATGGTGGTATCAATGACCGCGATGCTTCTGCTTGCGCTTCAACTTTCGCTGCTCGAAGCGCGCCTCCGCCTCATCCGCGCGACGCTGGCTTCTTGCTTGAGCCGACTCCCGCTTCATCGTCTCCCGCTGTGCCGCGAGCGCCTGCTGCGCCTTGGTGCTCACCGCGGGCCGCTTAAGGGCCTTCGCCGCCTCGCGAGCGCGTCGCTTGGGGTTCTTCGCGGGCTCGCTCGCCTCGGACGGATCGTGGCCGAAGAACGCGAGCTTCGCCCATTTGTTGACAACGAATCGCAGGATCTCCTCATCGGACGGCTCCGCGCCGAAGACGATGCGGGCGACGCCGTACCTGCCGTCCTCGACGTGCTCCGCCAGCCCGACCCAGAATTGGCCGTCGTGATATACGGTCAGGGTGGACGACACGCTGATCTGCATGGCTGGTTCCTCCTTTATGTAGATGACCATGCAGAGAAGGGACAACCAAGGAGGCAGGTTACTGATGCGGACTCCCGCACGCCCACGACTACCCGACGGGGACTGTGTTTTCATCTCTGGTGCCCGCATTGTAGCACGCGCGGATTCACGATGTTGATTGCCGGCGCCTAGACGGAGATGAAGGCGGTTCGATCTAGGTCAAGCCGGTCGCTCGTTCATGAAGCGGCCGATTCCCTGAAAATAAAAGGCGCCCACGAGGACACCTACAGGCTATCTTCGAACTACTTGGTTGGGGCAGACGGAGGAAAAAAATAGGGCAGAATCGCTCTCACGATCCCGCCCCGCAAACCCGAGGGTTTCTAACTGGCTCCATTATTCCGGGCTTCTCAGTTCTGTCATTGACCCAGGTATCATCCGTCTCCTATAGCGAGTGAATATAAAAATAGGGCAGAGTCGCTTGCGCAAGTCCGCCCCTAAAACCGTGAAGGTTTTGCTATCTGCAGGCTATTCTACCAACCCGAGCGATTCTGTCAACCTGCGAAGGAACTCGAGCGCGGAGCGAGCTGCGGCGTCGGGCCCCTTGTCGGGCAGCGCCTCGGTTTCGCCGTCGGCCCTGGCGAACATCTCGGCGAGCTCGGATGCGGCGCGCGAGCGCGAGGAGCCCTCGGGTACCAAGCCGGAGTGCGCCACGAGCACGGTCGCGACCTCCTGCATGGCCGTATTCCCCATCCACTTCCTCCTGGTCGCCTTGGGAATCCCCACGGCGGCGACCCTTCGGGAGACGCCGCTGGACGCCGAGCCCCGGGCGGCGCCCCTCTCGGCGAAGCAGTTGATCAGGCACGAGCCGTGCGCGGCGCAGTTGCGGACGGACTTCACGCGCTTGAGGTCGTAGTGGGAGGCCTCGAGGCGCCTGTCGCCCCATCGCCTGGCGCAGAAGCGCACGAAGTCGATGAGGGTGCCGAACGAGGTGAGCTCAAGGAAGGCCCAGGCAGGCATGTCGCCGGAGTACTTCGCGTAGAGGCTCGAGCTGTAGGGGCTGCGGCCGCTCATCTTGAGCTCGCGCAGGCGGTACTCCCTGTTTGCAGTGGTAAGCGATGCCATGTAGTCGGCCACGATGGCGTAGCCGTCCTCTCCACGGTCCTCCATCTCGCGAAGCAGTGTCACCTTCTGGAAATGCTCGATGTCGAGCGTCATGCCGAGCAGGGCGTGGCGCAGCTCCTGGTCGAGCGCCGCGAGCAGGCGCAGCTGGCCGAAGTCGAGGTCTACGTAGCGGCCGTCGCGCGGGCCTCCCTCGTATTTCGAGAAGAGTTTGCGGTAGGATGCGAGCTTGAAGAAGTTGCACTTGTCGCGCAGGTAGTCCGCGGCCTCTTCCTCAGAACACAGCTCGAAGGCTACGCCCTTCTGCTTGAGGTGCTCTATCTGCTGCTCGATCGTGAGGATCGGCTTCCTATCGTGGGGTTCGGCCATGCTCGGTCTCCTGTCATTGATTTGAGAATCCTATTCTACCAGCATGTTTGCCCTGAATCCTGAAGGCCCGTTCGCCAACTCATAAACAAGCCACCTGAGACTACTCACTTTGTTCACGAATGGCGAAGACCTGCGACCTGGGGTTTTGCAAATGGCGCGCAAGCCACCCGCGTTAATTCACTTGCGATTGCAGCTGGCGGCTTGCAGGCAAAAGGGCGGTTGAGTTTCAAAACGGGCGTTTTTGGCGCCATCGAGTCTCCAAAGGCGACCCGCCGCGCACTTTGGGACAAAAACAAAAACTCAAAGCCCTGAGTTTGAAAAAAGTTTTTGAGGTTGTCCCAACTTTTGTCCCCGAAGCCGACGAAACGCGACATCGCGTCATTCGGCGGCACGCGTTCCGTGTCGATGCCGAAAACTGGGTGTAACTGGAATGACGGGACGGCAGAACCGACGCCATCGAGTGGGAATAGTAAATAGCCCTTTGCGAGGGAGGTCGGATACGGCCTCCCTCGTTTTTTATTTGCGTGCCATGGGTGCTTGTGCATTGTGGTGTATGTGGTACATGCAAACCAGCCACGCAATCTCTCAAGCTGTTTAGCTGGGATTATTGTTTGCTGGTATGCTTTAAAGTGCTTTCAATTACCGAAGCAACGCCATCAATTTATTTCTAATTAATGCTGACCGGCAGATTGCGTCCGCCCGCAAGAGGCCACTCGGACTGGTACTCAAAATGTACTCACGACGTTTTGAGTATCGATTTGCTGGTACTCACAGACGGTAAAAACGGCTGTCTACCTCGATATATTCGTTATCCCCAACGACTCGTCAACGAATACTGACTAGTGATTGAGTGCTGCATGGCTCAAATTAGCCTACCTAATTACGTAATTACGTATTCTGAAGTAAAATGATTTCGGCCAATTAAGGAACGTAGAACAGGTCAATTCGGAGGGGCGACCATGGAGGAAGATCAGGCTGTTCATGCCGAAAGGGAGCTAGATAAGTTCACGCTCTCGATAACCCGCGAGGATAAGCGGGCTCTTAAGTCCTATGCCGCGCGCCAGGATAAGACGGTGGCTAAAGTCCTGCGCGAATGGATTGACGAGAAGTGCAAGGGGGAGAAGTGATGTCTCAGACGGCGCAAGCGGTCGTTCAGAACCTTGTTGATCGCGCTGTCAAGCTGGGCGATCGTCAGCTCGCTGCCGACATCCGCGCCTTTGCGGCGCAGCGCCAGTTTGGGCTTGTATTTGAACACAACCGTCCAGAGCGACTTCGCCTTTATGGCAAACCTATCATGGAGGGCGATGTCGTACAGGTGCTTCCCGAGCGTGGTAAAAAAGAGGACTCTAGCTCCCAACTGCTATGGTTGGTAAATGCCGTTCGGGGGGGGGTTGCTGATCTAAAGCCATATCAATCGCCTTCATATGGCGAAAACGAATGTGAGCCCCGCTCCGTTGCTGTCGACGATGTCGTGCCTGTTGCTGAATATGACCAGCCGATTTATGCTGGCCTCAAAGAGACTGGGCGTGTCGAGCGCGCTGGCGATAAGCCCTATCAAGTAGTCATTAACGGCGAAAACTACCATGCTCTTGAAACCTTGGCCTTTGCCTATGCAGGCAAAGTGGACTGCATATATATTGACCCACCCTATAACACTGGCGCCCGCGACTGGAAATACAACAACGATTACGTCGACGGCTCCGACGCCTATCGCCACTCCAAGTGGCTTGCCTTCATGGAGCGCCGCCTCAAGCTCGCCAAGCAGCTGCTCAACCCCAACGATTCCGTACTCATCGTGACGATCGACGAGAAGGAGTACGCAAGGCTTGAGCTTCTTTTAGAGAGCGTTTTTCCCAACGCGACCGGTATCCAGACGGTTTCAATCACCATAAACAAGAACGGGGTTGCCCGCGGCAACCAGTTCAAGAGAGCTGACGAGTACGCTGTCTTTTGCTTTTTTGGCACCGCCGCGCCGTGCCAAGTGGACCGCAGACTCTATTCCGTTGAGTTCGGAGAACTTGAGGAAAAAGTGGCTGATGACGCGTCGAGCAGCCGCTCCCAACGTAAAGTACGTTGGGAGCGGCTGCTGAGGGGCGGTCCCAATGCCGCTCGCACCGCAAGGCCGAACCTCTTCTATCCCATCTATATCGATGAGGAGACCGCGACCATTAAGGAGCTCGGCGCTTCTCTCCCCCTTGAACAAGACTGGACAAAGATACCGACAAAAACGGGTCTCAGGGCAGTTTGGCCTATTAGGACCGATGGCCGAGAGGCGACTTGGAGGATCTCCCAGAATGCTCTACAGGCCAAGCTTGATCGCGGGTGCGCAAAAGTAGGTGAGTACAACAAAAAGAGTGATCGGTACTCCCTCCTTTACCTAGGAGATTCCCAAGAGGAGCGTCTCAAGAATGGAGAAATTAAACTCATCGGCAAGGCTGAGGATGGGTCCTTGCTTCTCGAAGAGCAGGGAGAGCGCTCTGCCATTCCAACAACTGTTTGGAGTGGCACGCAGTTCTCTGCCGGTGAATACGGGAGCCGATATATCAAAAAGTTCATCGGCGATAGGCGCTTCACATTTCCAAAGTCCCTTTATGCGACCGAGCTCTCAATCGCTTCCGTTGTTGCCGACAAGCCCGACGCCCTTGTAGTCGATTTCTTCTCAGGATCGGGCACCACGGCACATGCCGTCATGCGCTTGAACCATCAGGACGGCGGGCGCAGGCGCTCCATCAGCGTAACGAATAACGAGGTCTCCGAGGACGAATCCAAAAAGCTCACCAAGCGCGGTCTTCGCCAGGGCGACCCCGAATGGGAGGCGCTGGGCATCTGCCAGTACGTTACCAAACCACGCGTCACGGCGGCCATCACGGGCAAGACGCCCGAGGGCGATTCCATCAAGGGTGACTACAAGTTCACCGACGAGTTCCCCATGGCCGACGGCTTCGAGGAAAACGCCGTCTTCTTTGACCTCACCTACGAAGACCCGGACGCCGTCGAGCTGGGCGTGGCCTTCGAGGAGATCGCGCCCCTGCTCTGGCTGCGCGCTGGTTCGCGTGGCAGCATCATCAAGCACGAGCAGCCGGGCTTTGCCATGGCCGACGCCTACGCCGTCCTCTTCGACTTTGCTTCGGTCGGCGCTTTCATAGACGCCGTCAAGCAGAATGCCAGCATAGGGTGCGCCTATGTGATCACGGACGACACGGCTCGATACGCCTCCGTCAAGGCACAACTGCCTGGGCTCGACGTCGTCCGCCTGTACGAGAACTACCTGCAATCGTTCAAGATTGCCGCCGAGGATGCGGTGAGGTAAACATGAGAGTCGAACTTAAGGATTTCCAAGCCGGTGCGGTCGCGACCCTGGCGAACAAGTTGCAGTCGATGCGCCGACGCTACGAGCAGGACGGCGAGCTGTCCTCGATATGCCTCGCATCTCCCACGGGGTCGGGCAAAACGGTCATGTGCGCAGCGACGATCGAAGCGCTCTTCTTCGGAGACGACGATCTGAGCCTCATGCCCGACGAGAATGCCGTCGTTCTTTGGCTCTCGGATTCCCCGAGCCTGAACGAGCAGACGAGCGTGCGTTTCTCAAACGTGGCGGACAAGCTGGCAGACAGCATCCTTGACAGGCGCCACCTGGTCACAATTACCAACGACTTCGGAGCCGCGCACGACATTCTCGAGCCGCGCCACGTCTATTTCCTCAGCAAGGACCTACTCAGTAAGAACGGCCTGCTCACCAAGGGTAGTGAGGCCAACTCCGGCCGCGTGTTCTGGGACATCCTTGACCGCACCATCAGGGACCCGGAGCGTAACCTCTATCTGTTCATAGACGAGGCCCATCGCGGTCTGGGGGCCAATGCCTCGAGCGAGCGCGGCACCGCGACGATCTACGCCAGCCTCATTGATGGGCTCGACGGCCGTGCAGCGATGCCCATCGTCGTCGGGGTCTCTGCCACGCCGCAGAGGTTCGAGGCGGCCATGGACCAGCGCGCCGATCGCGTACGTATGCCAAAGGTCGCTGTGACCCCTCGCGAGGTCCAGGAGTCAGGTCTGCTCAAGGACATCATCGAGTTGCGCGTGCCAGAGAAGGACGACCCGGTCGAGCACCAGTACCTCACTATGGCGTGCGAGCGCTATGCCCTGACTTGCCGCGAATGGGGCGAGTACTGTGCCCGTGAGGGCGAGAGCCCCGTCAACCCGCTGCTGCTCATCCAAGCGGCGGACAACGTGAGCAACTCGGCCCTGGCTGAGATGTGCGACCAGATCACGGGCCTGGTCCCCGGCCTTTCCGAGGCGATGTCGTTCGCCAACGTCTTCGGCGAGCATAAGGACATCGCGGCGGGAAAATACCTTATTCCCTATGTCGAACCCGAGTTCGTTCAGGACACCTCGCGCATTCGCGTGCTCTTCGCCAAGGAGGCTGTCTCCAACGGATGGGACTGCCCGCGAGCGGAGGTCATCTTCTCGCAGCGCAGGCGTTCGGACTCGACCTATATCGCACAGCTCGTGGGACGTATGGTACGCACTCCACTTGCGCGGCGCATCGAATCCGATGATCTTTTGAACTCCGTCGCCTGCTACCTGCCCCAGTTCAATCCCGAGAGCACTCAGGACGTGGTCGACTACCTCATGGGCCGCAAGGACGACATGGGCGAGAGCTCCATCGGCAAGCAGAACATCGTTCTCAACCCCGTGACTATCACGGCGGCTGCGCCCAAGTCCGAAGCCGACTACCAACAGGAGCTCAAGGCGTACGAGGAGAACGAGAAAGCCATCGAGGCGGCGCGGCGGGCACAGCCCGGCTACCAGGCGCCGCTTGCCGGCATCGCGATTCAGGAGCCGTTGAACATGCAGGGAGCGCAGCCCTCGCTTGCCTCGGCGGTCAGGCCCGTCGACGTCCCGGCGCCAGAAGCGGAGCTGGCGCCTCAGCCCGCAACGGGCAACTACGTTGCAGCGTCTGCCCCGCAGCAACCTGCGACACCTGAGCCAAGTTCCGCACAGACCGAGCCGACCCAGCCCGTCTCGGTCGTAATACCCGTGCCCATGGCAAAGCCCAAGCCGCCCACCAAGCGCGAGCAGTCTTTCACGCATCAGGAGTGGCAGGGCATCCGCACAGCCTTCGATTCCATCCCCGTGCAGCGCATTCCGAAGAAGGCCAGGAACGAATTCCAGAGCCTGGTTAAGACGGCGACTCTGCTTGTCGAGACTGGCCTCGATGTCAATGCCGCGGCCGACGTGAAAAAACAGTTCGTCCAGAAGCTCAAGGGATACATCGTTGCTAACGAGGACGAGTACCGCGAAGCCAAACACGACGTAGAGGTTGCCGAGACCGTCAAGATCACGCTCGACAAGCTCAACGAGACCGAGGACCAGGAGCAGGAGGAGGCCCGCACGGACGCCGAGGGCCTCAGAAAGGCCGCCCGCGACGCCGACATGCATTTCACTAAGGAGTTTGCGAATGAGTATCGTCGCGCCAACTTCAAGGAGCTTGGGCGGCCCGAGTGCGACCTGCGCCTTGCCGCAGCGGTGCGCACGCAGGCCATCGTTGATGCGCTCGAGGGCTGGGCGGCTCAATGCCGAAAGGAATACTTCGATAAGGTCGATGGATCTGGCGATTATGACTACCTTAACGACGCGGCAAAGCAGCGCTACGACGAGCTGGCCCGCGAAACTGAGGGCAAGCGCCTCACAAAGATAGAGTGGCCCACGTCTGCCAGCACGTCGGACGACTTCGCTAAATATCCGTGCCATATCGTGCAGAAAGAGGACGGCCTCTGCCCGCTCGACCTGAACCCGGCGGAAGACTATATCGTTAGGAACGAATTGGCAAAGAATCGCACGGTTGCCTTCTATCGCAATCCGTCGGGCAGCATGTCTGCCAAGGCGTTTTCGATCCCGTACATGTCTTCGGTGGGGCGTAAGGCCCTGCACCCGGACTTCCTCTTCTTCGTGAAGGATGCAGCGGGCGTCATCAGGCCGTCCATCGTTGACCCTCATGGCGAGTTCCTCGGCGACACGCTAGCAAAGCTTAGGGGCTATGTGACCTATCTGCGCGATTATCCCGATGTGTTCAAGCAGGTACTCTTCGTCGGGGATATGGGCGAGGGCGTGTACAAGGTGCTCAACCTCTTGCGATCCGATGTGCAGGATGCCGTGATGGGCTACAGCGATGTCGACTGTAAGGCGCTCTTCTACGGCTCCTTCGCAAACGACTATCACTAGGATTGTCGGGATTTGCCTGGCGGGCGTCTCGGATCATATACCAGAACCGAATTAGTAAGGCTCGCTAAGGCGGCCGTCCGTTAGGGGCGGCCGTCTCTCTTCAGTCTTGACCAATGATTTCAAGCGTTTCGGTGGCATTCGCCGGTCATGACCTCGTATCCGTTACGTGGGTGGCACCTCCGCTACGCCGCGTCAAGGGGGCCCATGAGACCCCGCACAAACCTCCGCTCCGCTCCGGTTGGTGGAGGTCGTCATGGACCTCCCTTGACCCGTCTTCGCTCCGGTGCGGCTTTGCAGGGAGCAAAGCCGACGACGACGCGCGGCGTCGCCATTCGGCTTTGCCCGCAGGGGCGAGATGTTGAGGGCAGGGTGCCCGGAACGGAGGAAGAGATGCAGCAGCTGATGACGAGGGAAATCGCCAAGACGGTGCCGAGGCTCTACGAGCAGGACGGGGCGGAGGACCCCGTCGTCTACGTCCATTACTTCTCGTGTGTGAGCGGATGGGACTGGTGGTTGCTCGAGTTTGACGGCACGGACGAGGCGTTCGGCCTCGTCGAGGGCTACGACGACGAGTTGGGCTATTTCAGTCTCAAGGAGATGGCCGAGCTGAATCGCTCGATGGGGTTCGCCGTCGTCGAGCGCGATGAGCACTTCTCCCCGAAGCCGCTCAGCGCCGTCAGGAGGAGGTAGCTCCATGGGGATGTTCGAGTACGGTGTCGTAGGTTGCCCTAGCGAGGTTTCGGGCGAGACAAACGAGTTGACGGTTGTCGTTGAGTACGAGACGGAACTCGAGGGAGGGGCGTATGAGGTGGGCGTCGCGCTGGAAGGGTCGCCCGGGCTCGAGCGGCTCGTCTCGGAGGCGCGCGGCGAGGCTGACGCCATGGTGGGGAACGAGGGCGGATGGGCCGCCGTCCGCATAGGGTTCGGCGACGTGGAAAGCATCGACTGCGAGAGCGGCCGGACCGTGTACATCGCCGGAGAGGGGTGAGGCGCATCCAGAGAGCGCGGGCATGCCATCGGCGTGACCGCGCCAGCTATTCCGGGGATGCCTCGCGCCATCCCCGCAACCCTGCGCGCCAAGGGGCTGCTGCCCCTTGGAACCTTGCTTAAGGAAACTCGAGGGTGCGTGACGAGTTTTGGGATTTATGCGTTTGTCGTCGATGGACTCCTGTCTGGCATATACACGCTCTGACCCGGAATCCGGCTACGGACGCTATTTCGTGGCTCCGCAGCCCGAGCACTTGTACCCGGTGGTCACGGTCTCGTCCCATGCCGCGCTCACCTGCACCTGCTCGTCATAGGCTGCTTTGTCGGTCACGGTCTCATAATAGCCCTGCTTCACGGTTACATAGGAAGAATGGTAGCCACCATGGTCATACGCATCGAGATGCCCCCAAGGGTCAGAGGTAATGTCTGCGCCGCACTGATTGCAGATGTAGTGCTCCTCCGTCACTGCGTCATGCCACACCTGATGTGTCACCGCATCATGATGGACGGTCTTATACTGCGCGTCGTGATGGACGGTCTTGGTCTGGGCTACCCAGTTGTGTTTGTGGGCAGCGGTCCCTTGCTCGGAGGAGCCTTCCGGTCCTGGTTTGGTGGCGTTCGCGGCATCGCCCCTCAACGACGTGGCGCCCGCACCCTTCCTCGTTGCCTCACCTCTGTTCGCGGAGGCATCCTCGGTCTGGTCGCCCTTCGCCGCCGGCTCGGAGGCTCCACTCGCGTCGTCCTGAGGGGCGGAACCGGCGCTTCCATCTTCTTCGGAAGCCTCCTCGGATTCCCGCCACGCGTGCGCAGCCGGCTCGCCTCCGGCTCCGTTTTCCGCGGGTGAGGCGTTAGCCCAGACGAGGGCGAGGAATGCGAGGAGCAGGATTGCCGTCGCCACAGCCGCGGCTTTCCGCGACGCCATGCGTGCGAGGGCCGTTGTCGCGAGCCGTCTGCCCCTGTCGCGCCTACTCTCCATTGACGAACACCACCGCGCTCCACTCGGAGGAAAGGGTTAGCGTGAGGGAGCCCCTGCGGTCGGACAGCTTAAAGTCTGTCGCCTCGCCCCCGACGGTCATCGTCCCCTCGTAGATTAAGGGTCGCGGCGACGATCCGTCCGAGCTCACCCACTGGGAGGTCACGTCGAGCTCGTATTCGCCGGAATGGTCCGAGGCGAGCCATGAGCTCTCGCGCGGGGCGTCGGTGTAAGAGCCCTTCCTCTGGTATTCGCCCTTCGTGAATGCGAGCGAGCCGTCGTCGAACGAGAGCGTCTCTGCGACGGTTTGGGTCGAGGGCGGGTTCTTCACCGACCAGGTGGCACTCTCCAGTGTGTCTCTCACCCTGTCGGGCGTGGCCGCCGTGTATTCGTCGTAGTAGGACTTTGCCGCCGACTCGTCCTCGAAGTACCTCTCGCCGTAGTCTTCGCACCCCAAGGGCACGTAGCTCCCGTCGTCCTGCCTCACGAGCGTAACGGTGCCTAGCTGCGAGGAGGACAGAACCACATCGTCGCCCTCGGCTTCCCAATCGCCGCTGAGCTCCTGGGAGCCGACATAGTGCCAGGTGCTCTCTTCGAACTTGATCGTCGACGCGGATCCGGGCTTGTTCGCGCACACCTTGCCAAGGGCCACGCTGCCGCAAACCGAGTAGTAGTAGAGGGTCTTGCCGCTGATGCTGCTCTTGCCGCACCCGGCGAGCCCGAGCGAGCCCATGACGGCGAGGGGTCCCGCTGCGAGAAACGCCCTCCTAGAGATTTCAATGTTCATCGTGCTTCCTCCCAGATTGAAATCCTCTGATTCCCGTATTGTATTTCAAATTGTCACTTATATAGGTGTGACTTATATAGAACAGGGCCGAATCATTGACACCGACGGTAAGGAGGTGCCGATGACTCAACTGGGCCCCAAGATGCGCGTGGGGCTTCGCGTCAAGGAATTGAGGGCCGGGCTCGGCGTGAGCCAAGAGGCCTTCGCATATTCCATCGAGATGTCGCGCACCTATTTCGCCGAAGTCGAGACCGGCAAGCGCAACGTCTCCATCGAGAATATCGAGCGCATCGCAGGCGGGCTCGGCGTCTCCTTGAGAGAGTTTTTCGATTCAGACCTGTTCGATGGCTAGCTCGGCTGCCGGCTTCTGGCGTCATTTTTCGGCGCTATGGCTCGAATGCTACGCATCGCTTTGGATTCGGTTTTCCGCCACGAAGTGGCGGTGCAGGATAAGGCTCCACTACGTTTCGCCGAAGGCGAACGGCGCAACTCGGCGAGCCGAGTTCGAATGCGCAGGTCAAAGCCTGAGCGGTGCATCAAAAGGGCCCGCGCCCGCGCGTAGTGCACGGGTGCGGGCGCGTAGTCTTATGGGACGTTCTTGCTGGTAACGGGCGATTATGGGGGGCTAGAACCCCTCGGGAACGTAGCTGTCGGCCGCTTTCCGCCCCGCCGCTGCGATGTTGTTTACAACGATGCCATTCCATACCCTCGGTACCTCCTTGTTTCGCATTCTGCGAGAAGCGATGGACCGCTCCATAAGCGTGCGCTCGGCCTCGGGCGATGTCATGCCGAGCATGCCGCCCACAAACGTTTCGGTAACGTCTCGGCTGGGGAAGGCCATAGGTACGCCGTCGTGGATCACGAGCGCGCCTGTTTCGCGGCCCGTCCAGCGCTGGATCTCGTCTGGAGTTATGAGGGGCCTGCGCACGAGGCCCTCGCTCGTTCCCGTCGAGCCAGTGTTCACTCCTTTTGTGCGGCTTGTGGATTGCGCAACTGCTGTGTAGGACCCCATGGACTCGGAGAGCTTGCGGGCGGTTTCGAGGTTCGAGCACGAGAGTACGACCTTGTCCTTGAGGAGGTCTAGGATGGTCTCGGCTTCTTCGCGGCTGTAGCCGGAGACCGATTGCAATTGAAGTAGCGACTGACAGAACCACAGGACGCGGATTCCCTCTGACCTCATTTCACCGAGGTCCTGGACGATGCGTTCGTTGCGGCCGAGGGATGCCGCCTCGTCGAGGAGAAGGACGGTCTCTACGGGACAGCGGCCGGCGTGGGCGCCGGCGCAGAAGCGCAGCGCCGAGAGCGCCTGGGAAACGAACGTCTGCACGAGCCGCTTGTAGTTTCCGGTCGCTGAGGAGGACGAGACGAAGACCACCGTGGGCTCCTCGCCGATGCCGTCGAGCCCGCACTCGTCGTCGTGCAGCATCCTCGCCACGTTGCCGTCGATGTATTCGGTCAGGCAATTGCTGAGGGTCGAGACGATGCCCGGGCCGCCTCCGTGCTCGCCGTTGAGGCCTCCGAGAAAGGGGAGTGCGGGGTCACCTGGGGGCAGCGATGCCGCCAGGGCGGCGACGCGCTCGAGTGCGCCCTTCTCGCCCGAGGGCGAAATCGCCGCGGCGACGGACATGACGGTCTTCTCCTCAGCGGGGATGGACGGGCCCTCGATGAGGGCGAGGGAGATGCCGACGAACAGGTTCCGGGCCCCGTCGTAGAAGAACGGCTGGCCCTTCGACGGCGCGGGCACTATGCAGCGCGCGAGTTCCCGCAGCTCGCGAGTGCAACCGCCGGTTCCCTCCGCCCTAAAGGCCTCCTTCGCCCTCTCGAGCGGGTCGAACCGCGCCGAAGAGGCGGGCGAATCGAACATCACGTCGACGATGCGGTGCGTGCCGGCCTTTTCGAACGTAGGCTCGAGAAAGGCGCGGAGCTCCCCTTTGATGTCGTTGATGATGAGGGAACGGCCTTGCTCGAAGTTAGCTAAGGCTGACAAAATGGCGACTCGACGGCTTTTGCCCTCGCCACTCTCGGCAAGGATGCAAGCGTGGACCGAGTCGATGAGCCTGACGCTCTTCCCGATCTCGCCCACGACCAGTGCGCCACCCGAGGGTCTTTCGCCCTCCTGCCACGATTTGCTCTTGCGCTTAAGCTCGCCGTGCGCCGAGATGAGCCTCGCGTCGCCGTGGATGGGCGCGCCCGGCGCGCGTCGGCCCCCCACCCAGGTCCCGTCGTGGAGCCAGCGCAGCCAGTCGAGATGGCTCCAGATGCCGACGCAAGTTGAAACGCCGAGAACCGCGGCACACCCCATAGGGAAGGCTGCGCCCGTGATCAGTCCGGGTAGCGCGTCGAGTGGGTTTTGGAACACCTCCGCGGGGAGGGCCGCCGTTCCGGCGCCGCTGTCGGTGAATAACGCGATCGTGTTGGTGGCAAACGACTCGAGCCAGCGCCATGTTGACGGTAGCAGCGTAAGGGAGATTACCGTCCCAGTGGCAAGACCGCCGATGACGCTGCGCCTAAAGTGCGCACCCTCGTCAACGTTGAAGCTCTTCTGCTTGCTCATAGAATCATTCCTCTCACTATCGTCTTCGCGGGTGCTAGCAAGACGCCCGCTGCATCCTTTCTGGCAGCGGCGGATACGGCAGCGGCGAGTGCACGCGCGAGCAGACGCTCCGTCTTCCTGCCGAGCTCATCCGAAGTGTCTTCTTTGCCCCCTCGAGCCTTCTCCGTGGACGCGAGTGCCCTAGCAAGAGCCCTGCCCACGGCGATCGGCGCCCGAGCAGCGGAGAGCGCGTAAGACGGGCACGCCCGTAGGCACATCTCCGGGACGGGTTCTTGCTTGCGAGTCGCCTCTCGCGCCGTTTCCAATTCTTTTCCGGTGACGCAAGAACGGACTTCGCCCGCGAGCGCCCTCAGGCGTCTGCGCTCCGTCGCAGGCCCGTCCTTGGGCGTCGGAAGCCTGCTCGGGGTGCTCTCGGGGCGGACCGTGCGGTCCGGAGCGATGGACCTGAGCACGGCGTTGCCCTGGCGCGCGCGTAGCTCACACATGGCGGCCGCTACGTAGCGGTTGCGCTCTGTGCCTTCGAGACCCTTGAGGTTGGCGCAGCGTTCCACGGATGAGCGGTAGGCGCCGTTGGCCGACTTGAGGTCCGGATGGGATTTTTCCGCCACTTCAAGTGCGGCATCAAGCGCCTTGGCGACGCTGGGGTGCCAGCGTCGCAGGTGGGCGTATGATATGCGGCCGTCCGGCGGCAGGACGACGCCCGCCTCTTCGGCAGAGATGCGGTGCGCGGCATCGACCGCGAGCGATCGCGCGAAGTCACGGGCCTCGTATTCCGCCGTGAGCGCTGGCGCCAAAGCTGCATCGACGAGCTCGTTGCGCGCCCTGTCGAGCCTGCTGCGCGCCATGAGCGAGTCGAACGAGCCGTCGGAGGACCATGCTATGACGTGGATGTGCTTGGAGTTCGGATGGTTCTCGTGCTCTGCCGCCATCCAGCGCACGTTGGATTCCGGGATATTCATGGCACCCGCCAGGGCCGGCGTCAAATTCTGACGGCAGAAACGCTGCCAGTCCTCCTTGCAGGCGAGTCGGAGCTCGTCCGCCTCGTTCCTACGCACGCTGATGACCACGGTGGCGATGGCGCCGCCGGCCGTCTCGAGCTCCTTTCGAGCCATTCGGAGAGGGATGGCTCCGTCCTGCCCGAAGAGCGCTGTGGAACCTGGCCTTTCGGCGTAATAGCCCACAAGCCCCATCCTTTCGGCGAGGTCCGCGCGCCTGAGGTCGTCGACCGTGACGGACTTGTCAGCGCCCTCGCGGGTGGCGATGTACTCGATATTGTTGGTGATGACGGCGGAACGCCCGCGCGACCCGGGGAGGTGCACGCGGGCGTTCACGACGAGGCTGCTACGACTTGCCATCGGACAGACGCTCCCTTGCCTCCGAGAGCGTCATACCGCGCTGCATGAGACCCGCTTGCTTGTCGTAGACGGCGTATATGTCCGAGGCGCTCACGCCGTCCAGGCCGTCAAACGTGCCCTTCTCGATCTCGACCGCCGCGATAGCCGCGACGATCGAGGCACGCGTCGCGCGGTGAACGACGCGCGCGATGCGGTCCTCCTGCTCCGCGTTGCGCTCGTCAAGCGTGCGGTCGAGCTGCTCCAGCAACGGCTGCATGACGCCGCGGAGATAGGTGCCGAGCTCGGTCGAGTAGAGTGCCAGGCCGTCCGCGGCGAGGCCGCCCGCGATGAGCTCGCGGGCGGCGGCGCTGTCGGTCAGGCCTTTTGAGACGCCGTAGGCGTGCAGGCGACGGTAGTCATCGGGTGAGAGCCGAAGACTCATGACCTTGGCGCCCTTACTCATCGAGGGCCCCGATGATTTCGTTAAGACAGCATTCCAGCTCGGTGCGGGAGACACAATCGTCGAGCCAGCCAGCGCCCATCTCCACGATGTCGGCGAGCGCGCGGAACGTGTACGTGTAGTTTCCCAGCACGTTCCAGTTGTCGAGGATGACGTCGAAGAACGAATCAACGTAGATACCGCAGCCGGCCGCGGCAAGGCTTCCCTCGAGGAAGCGGGCCTTGTCGCTATGAGCGCCCGGTGTCACAGCGAGCTTGTTTCCCACGGAGTTCCAGCAGTCGAGCGCGTGGAAACGGATCAGCTTCCCGGAGTCGACGACTAGTCCCTTGCCGTGCTTGGCGGCGAGCTCGACGAGGGAGAGGAGCGTGCACTCATGGCTCTCACTGCCCGCTAGCGCCGCTTCCTCTCGCAGGATGTCGATGATGGTTTCCTGGCAAATGTTCGCGGGCTTGCGCGCGAAGGTGTCCCTAATCATTGGCGCTCTCCTTTTTCTTTGGGTTGTTTTCCGCCGGTGCGTCCCGATCCTTTTGGACGACCGAGGTTCTTGATGAGCATGTCTTGGGCTTCCACGGGCGATTCTTCGGGAGCGAAGGAACCGGCGAACGAGGAGAGCGCCTCGAGGGACTCGAAGAGTTCATCGGGTATCTCTGCGGGGCTCCTGATACGCCTCAGCTCGGCGACGATGAGGCCGACCTGCTCCTTCAGGGCCCTCCTCATCCTCACCGTCGCGCTCACCGTGAAGTTGGACTCGAGGAGGCATTTTGTGATGTAGTCCTGCTTCGAGAGGCCGCTCAGGGCGACCTTGAGGTCGAGCTGCCTGGCCTCTTCGGGGGAGATGCGGAAGGCGACCGTCTTGCAACGGCGCCTTCCCTTGTGGTCCACGATTGGCCTACTCATGCATGCCCACCTCGTTCAGGGCGTCAACTAGGCTCCTCTGGGTCGAGGGGAACATGTGGGAGTAGTTCTCTGTGATCTCCGCCGACTCATGCCCCATACGGTCGGCAATAGCGTTCGCCGAGAATCCCAGGTTAATCAGGAGGCTGACGTGCGAGTGGCGGATGTCGTGGATGCGGATGCGCTTGATGCCGGTCGAGGCGCACCCGCGTTTCATCTCCGCGGCGAGCTTGTGCTTCGTCATCGTGAAGATGCGGTCTTCAAGCTCGAGGTCGGGCAGGGTCGATAGATAGTCCTCCATCTCGTCGCGGAGGAAGTCGGGCATGAGGACGTCCCGCCTCGATTTCCTGGTCTTGGGCGTCCCGATGACGTCCTCCCCCTTGATGCGGGAGTAGGAACGGCGGACCATGAGCAGGCCGCGCTCGAAGTCAAAGTCCATCGGCCTCAGGGCGAGGAGCTCGCCCTCGCGGATGCCGGTCCAGTAAAGGAGCATGAAGGCGTGGTAGGATTCGGGCTTATTTGCCAGCGCCTCGATGAAGGTCTCGAACTCATCGGCGGTCCAGAAGGACATCTCGGTCGTCGGCTTCTTGCTGCCCACCTTTCCCGTGACGAGCATCGGGTTGGAGGACAGACGGTAGAAGCGGACTGCGTGGTTGAATACCGCGGAGAGCTGGTTACAGACGGTATGAAGATAGGTGTCCGACAAATCGCGTGCGAGCAGCTGGTTTTCCCAACGCACGATATCGGCGGGAACTATGTCGCACATGCGCATCTCCCCGAAGTAGGGGAGTAGGTACTTGCCTATGATCGCCTCCTTGGTGAGCTTGGTGCCGGGCTTCAACCGGGGACCCACATCCCGGTAGTACGTCTTGATGAAGTCATCGAACCTCATCTCTAGGCGCCCCTCGCACGAGGCAAGGAAATCCGCTTCCCACCGACGTGCGTCGGCTTTGGTCTTGTGGCCGCGATGGGTCTTCTTGCGGCGTTCGCCGAGGGCGTCCCTATACCAGACCTGCACGGTGTACGTGCCAAGCTTTTCATCCCTGCTAATGGACATGGGAGCCACCACCGACGTCGGGGCGGGAGGCGGAGCACATACGGCGATTGAAGTACGCGGTCTCCACCTTGCCGGGAATAGTGATGACCCCCTGATCCCTCAGCTCCGAGTTCAGTCTTTGGATCAACTTGAATGCATAAGATTTGCTCATCCCCGTCAGCTCGGCGACCTCAACTGCTCCCAAATAACGGCTGGTCATTGTCTAACTCCTTTCAATATTACGTATTGGATGACATTGAAACGTATTTTACGCTTATGGTTATGGTTTGACAACAGAAATACCGTAAATTACGAAATACAATTGGTAGAAACGTAGTTATGGAAAATCGGAGTCCTGCATGAATCACGGGTGCCCATCGAGTTTCCGGTTTATGTGGCCCTATGGAGGCTTGCGTGCTCCTGACCTGCCTGTTTTGCTTCGGGTGCCGATGGGGCCGATAAATGTCGGGAAGGGGAGCGGGCTCAAGGGTGACGAATATCGGTGAGGTGCGCTTGTGATGTACTTTTGGGATGAGAATCGGCACCATCGGCACCGTGCTGGGAAGATCCTGTTCGCAAAGGAAAAGAAAAGGGCCGATGCCCTATGGCACCGGCCCTACAGAGGTCCTACTTCTCAGTGCTGGGAGGCGTGTAGCGCCAAGCTCGCTGCTTGCCATAGCTGCTGCAGATGATCTTCTTGGCGAACTTCCAGCCTGGGCATTCGTTGTTGAGAATGCTGCAGATCTCTCGGCACAGTTTGACGTCCGGGTCTCTCATGAGCACCTTTTCGGCGATCTCAAGCGAGCAGACGGGATGGTCACGGTTATCGGCCAAGTAGGTGTTGATGGCATCCACCCGCGGGTCTTCCTCGAGGAAGCCCTCGCGCTGGTGCATGGCCTCTGCCTCCATCTCGGCGCTGAGCGCGCAGCCGAAACGAGGGTCCCCCTGCTTCATCCAACCGACGACCTCTGCCCAGACCTGCGCGATCTCATAGGCGAACTCGGGGGAGTGGACCGACATCTTGATCTCGCCGATGCCGCAGAGGACGGGGAGGAAGCGACGGGCGCCGGAGCTCTTCTCCCTCAGGAATCCGATGGTGTTCGTCGTAGCTACGAAAACAGTGGCGCGTGGGTGGTCGTGGGCGCGCTTGCCGTAGGCCTGCCTGTAGGTGTCGCTGGCGCGGGTGATGCCGGCTTTTACCGACTCGAGCGAGTTGCCGTTCATGCCGCTGAGCTCGGGAAGCTCCGCCTGCCATTTGCCGCTGAGACCCTCCCCAGTCGTCTTGACGTTTCCGAGGTCGCCGATGCAGTCGGTGAAATACGCGTCGTGAAGAGCTGCCTTACGGACAAACGTAGACTTGCCGAGGCCGCCCGCGCCGACGAGGGTGAGGACGTAGTCGAACTTCGACCCCGGGTGATATGCGCGCATGACAGAACCGCACAGGTATACGGTCTCGGCGGCGCGCGTGTAGTCGCAATCCTGTGCGCCCAGGCACTTGCAGAGCAGACTGCCGGCGCGCTTCTTGCCATCCCACACCAGGTTATCGAGCTCATCTGTCAGCGGATTGAAAGAGCGCTCACGAGTGTAGATCGTCATCGCGTTGGCGAGCGTCTTCTCGCTTCGAAGGTTGATGCGGTCCTCGAGCAGCGAGATGAGCTGCGCATCATCGAGCTCGTTCCAGCTGCGACTCTTCGCGTTGGGGTCCCAGGGAAGAGGCCCGGTGACTACGGTAGCCGCGCGCATCTCGTCGTACGCGGCGTTAAGGCCAAGCTCCTCAAGGGTGTGGCGCGCCTCCGAGATGCTCGGGTCGCGACGCTTTGTGCCGCGAACGATGGGGACATTGAGCTCTTCTTCGCCCATGCTAGCTCACCTCCTTCGAGGTGTTGTCGCTGGCGATCTCGACCAGACGGCCCCCAATTCCCTCGAGGTGTAGCCCGAGTGAGAGGATGCGGCACGCAAGATCCTCGGGGCTCAGTGGCGCCTCAAGGTCGTGCTCGTGCAACAAGGTCTGCCTCTGAGATTTGTTCACGGTGCTAAAATTCATATCCAGTTCCTTTCCATTTGGAATTGGGCTCTTTGGACGGCGGCCCTGCAAAAGCTATGCCGTCCTTCTTTATGCGAGCCAGCTAAACCTATATCCGAAAATTTACAATAGACAGGCTCTAAAACGGAATAGTACATCACGCGGATATAAAGCGCTAGTTTCTCTCATCGATACTGTAAAATTACGTAAACATTTGCAGTGATTCGAAATGCTCTGTACACTCATGTACACAGAAGCGATTGGAGGATGCGGTGAAGAGTAAGACTGCGATTGCCAGGAGGAGTGCCGGTGGGCAGCACGTCGTGCTCCGCGCCTATTCCAACAACGAGCTAAAAGTCAATCCGGCAAACGTCACGCCCAAGGCCTTCAATGACTTCGTACTTGCTCGCAACTTCGACCAGCTTATGTCTGCAATTGACGCGCTTGGCGTTATGTCCCGTGACAAGTTTGGCCAGCCGAGCGCCAAGAGCTTCTTCGAACTCGGTGAAGAGGAGGAGAGAGTCCGGGGAGTCTCCGACATAAAGGAAGCGTTCAAAAGCGGCGAGCTCGTCGGCATGGATCATGAACGGCTTGTGGATGAGGCATATCTCGAACTAGTCGGCAACGACGTCATCAACAAGAGCGCACTTCGCCGCCTCAGCGAGGGCTACGATGCGACGAAGAACGGATTCCTTGAGCAACTCGAGGAGTTCGGCGATTGCGACGAGGTGTCCATCGAGCCCCTCCAAGATTGGATGGATCTGCGCAACAACATTGTCATCGCCGCGAGGGTGCTGGGTTTCGTGATTAACCCTCCTGAGATTGAAAGGGGAGACGCCTCCGTCTTGAGCGATGACCCGCTGAAGGCTGCCGGTTTCACTTTGGATGGTCTTTCGAGGGGCGCTTTCGCTAAGATCGTCAACAGCTACGCTTGTTTTGATGAATATGACGCGCAGTATCGCCGCTTGTGCTCGTTCAACACGTATTTTGCGAGGAACGCGGACGCTCCTGCGTTCGATGCGAG
Source organism: uncultured Collinsella sp. (assembly GCA_902465105.1). Taxonomy (GTDB): domain Bacteria; phylum Actinomycetota; class Coriobacteriia; order Coriobacteriales; family Coriobacteriaceae; genus Collinsella. Next base: position 890 of record CABQLM010000023.1, on the reverse strand, counting down.
GGACCATTTTCTCTCGCTGACCTATCAAGCGCCCCTTCTCATGTCCAGGCTCGATGGTGGAGGATGGTCAACAGCGCTGAAGCACGGACATTCCGTTAACTACCTTTCAGCTCCCGTCGCGACCAATTACGTCGAGGGCAAGAACGTCAAGCAGAATTACCTCTGTGTCTGCTTCAACAAAGGGGAAGAGCCCCGTGAGGTCGCGATGCGGTTCGTTCGGCAGATGATGTGGGGTTGGATGAATCCGGCGGTAGATGATGAAGCCTTGTTCGATAGGCGAGGGATCGCGAAGATCAAGGTGGACTCCCTGATCACGGCTCTATGGAATGAGGCGTTCTTCCCGGGCGACAACGAGCTCGCTGTCTGCAAGAACTGCGGCAACGTTTTCCTAAGGCCGAAAAGGGGCCGCACTAAGATTTGGTGCCGCGATTCCTGCCGAGTCCAGTATTCGGCTAAGGGTGGACCCGAACCGTGGCTGCAAAGCGTCCTGGAGCGTTAGCGAGTATCAAATGAGTATCGCCCGCTCCTTGAATTTGCGCTGCTAGATACTCATGAGCAATTTCAGGCAGTGCATTTACCTGCGGCGCTCGTTATCGAGTGGGAATAGGCTGACAGGGTTCTGACCTGCACTTTTGAGTGCCGCACTGTGCTCCTGAGTTTCGTTTCGTACGAGAGTTACGGCAAAGCCACCAGCGACATTGGTGAGTAAACTCGATTATCGAGCCTCCGTTCCCATGTTGGAACGGAGGCTTTTTCTTTGCCGTTTTACTCCCTTTCACCTGCGATTTCGCGATTTACTCCCCGTGTTTCAAGATGGAAGCGTTTGGTTGCGAGCCACGCCGGTGTGAGGGCCTGAGTCGTCAGGCCCTCACAGGGGGACCGCGATGGTG
>CABQLM010000022.1 GCA_902465105.1 uncultured Collinsella sp. | reverse complement strand
CACGCAAAGGAAAGCACTTAATGTGCTTTCCGTCTTGCGCAGGACTGTAGAGCAGCAAACTTCATGCCCTCCGGTCCGCCCCGGGAGCCATCGCTAAGTTATCCCCCGGCATTCAGAAAATCTAAGTGCCAAAAAATAAGATTTTTTGACTCCGTGTTGTATAACCCGTCATTCGTGGGTACCATTCAACGCGTACGCAAACAAAAAGGGTTAACCCGCGCGGCATGACCGCGCGGCCCACAAAGGAGGAAACAAGCATGTCGTCTTTGAAGCCGCTTGCAGATCGCGTCCTGGTCAAGCCCGACGAGGCCGAGCAGAAGACCGCTTCTGGTCTGTACATCGCCAGCAACGCTCAGGAGAAGCCGCAGCGCGGCACCATCGTTGCCGTGGGCGCCGGCAAGGTCAACGACAAGGGTGAGCGCATCCCCATGGACGTCAAGGTTGGCGACGTTGTCATCTACGGTAAGTTCGGTGGCAACGAGGTTAAGGTCGACGGCGAGAAGTATCTGCTCATGCGCGCCGATGACATCTACGCTGTCGTCGAGGCCTAGTCTCGTCAGAATCTCTGATTCGTCTTTGAACGCGCCCGCCGCATAGGACTCGGAAGCGGCGACGCGAGTCACATTTCTTTTGGAGGATTACCCACTATGGCAAAGAACATTACGTTCAACACCGATGCCCGCGCTAAGCTCGCCAAGGGCGTCAACACCCTGGCCGACGCCGTTACCGTCACCATGGGCCCCAAGGGCCGCTACGTTGCGCTGCAGCGCACGTTCGGTGCCCCGACCATCACCAACGACGGCGTTTCCGTCGCTAAGGAGATTGAGCTCGAGGACAACATCGAGAACATGGGCGCCCAGCTGGTGAAGGAGGTCGCCACCAAGACCAACGACACCGTGGGTGACGGCACCACCACCGCAACCCTGCTCGCCCAGGCCATCGTCAACGACGGCCTGCGCAACGTCGCCGCTGGCGCCAACCCGCTGGCCATCCGTCGCGGCATCGACAAGGCCGTCAACGCCGCCGTCGCCGAGATGAAGAAGCAGGCAAAGCCGGTCGAGACCAAGGAGCAGATTGCTTCCGTCGGTACCATCTCTGCTGGTGACCCCGAGGTCGGCGAGAAGATCGCCGAGGCTATGGAGGTCGTGGGCAAGGACGGCGTCATCACCGTCGAGGATTCCCAGACGTTCGACATCACCATCGACACTGTCGAGGGCATGCAGTTCGACAAGGGCTACGTCTCCGCTTACTTCGTCACGGATAACGACCGCATGGAGGCCGTGATGAAGGATCCGTACATCCTCATCACCGACCAGAAGATCTCCAGCGTCCAGGACATCATGCCCGTTCTCGAGGCTGTCCAGCGCGCCGGCCGTGGCCTGCTCATCATCGCTGAGGACATTGACGGCGAGGCTCTGCCTACCCTGGTCCTCAACAAGATCCGCGGCGCCCTCAACGTCTGCGCCGTCAAGGCTCCGGGCTACGGCGATCGCCGCAAGCGCATCCTCGAGGATATCGCCGTCCTCACCGGTGGTCAGGCTGCTCTGGACGAGCTGGGCGTGAAGGTCGCTGACATCACCGCCGATATGCTCGGTACCGCTAAGTCCGTCACCATCTCCAAGGACAATACCGTCGTCGTCGGCGGCGCTGGCTCCAAGGAGGCCATCGACGCCCGTATCGCTCAGATCAAGGGCGAGATGGAGAACACCACCTCTGACTTCGACCGCGAGAAGCTCCAGGAGCGCCTGGCCAAGCTCTCCGGTGGCGTTGCCGTCATCAAGGTCGGCGCTGCTACCGAGTCCGAGCTCAAGGAGATTAAGCACCGCGTCGAGGACGCCCTGCAGGCAACCCGCGCTGCTGTCGAGGAGGGCATTGTCGCCGGCGGCGGCGTCGCCTTTATGGATGCTGCGCCTGCGCTCGATGCTGTCGAGATCGACGACCCCGAGGAGAAGATCGGCGTCGATATCGTCAAGAAGGCTCTGACCGCTCCGGTCGCTACCATCGCCAAGAACGCTGGCTTTGAGGGCGCTGTCGTGGTCGACAAGGTTGCCGAGCTGCCCGCCGGCCAGGGTCTCAACTCTGCCAACGGCGAGTGGGGCGACATGATTGAGATGGGCGTCCTCGACCCCGTCAAGGTCAGCCGCGTCACCCTGCAGAACGCTGCTTCTGTCGCCAGCCTGATCCTCATCACCGAGGCCACCGTCTCCGATGTGCCCAAGAACACTCAGCTTGAGGATGCTATCGCTGCTGCTACCGCTGGTCAGCAGGGCGGCGGTATGTACTAAGGCCGACAAGGTCTAGAACTCCCACCGGGAATCCGGGGGCGTGACGGGGCTTCTCTCCGGAACGTCCTCGGACATGCAAGGAGGCTCCGCATCGCGCTTCGCGCTGCGGAGCCTCCTTGCGTCCTGTGGAATGTTCCGGAGAGAAGCCCCGTCACGCCCCCGGATTCCCTGCGTTTACGGCCTTGAGGTCGGCGCGGGCGGAGATCGTGGCTGATGGGGATACGTGTCCCTTTCGCTGTTTCGCGGCTTTGCCGCGAAAGGCGCGTTACTTTGGGATGGGTGGGGAACGTGGTTGTTGCGGCAACTGATCCCCACCACAAATTACCCTCGGCATACTTGCGCGAAAGCCTGCTGGTGCTACACTTGCAATTGCTGTTTCAGGGCGGGGTGGAATTCCCCACTGGTGGTAAATCGGGCGGTGCTAAAGGGGCGCCGTGGCGCAGGCGAGGTGCCTGCGGCCGAGCCGATGAGTCCGCGACCCGAGTGTGCGTTGGTTCGCATGCCGGCTGAACTGGTGAGATTCCAGTACCAACGGTTAGAGTCCGGATGAAAGAGGCAGGTGATCTTATGTCTGAACAGTCGCAGCATATTCATTTTGAGAACACGAATAGGTGGAGCACCAAACAACTCGTAACCATGGCACTCATGTGTGCCCTGGGCGCGCTCTTTATGTATGTGCAGCTGCCCATTCTTCCCTCGGCGCCGTTTTTGACGTATGATCCGTCGCTGGTGCCGGCGATGGTGTGCGGGTTTGCGTACGGCCCTGGTGCCGGCACTGCTGTTGCCGCCATGGCGATCGTCATCCATGCGCTCACCACGGGCGATTGGGTCGGCGCGCTTATGAACTTGGTCGCTACGCTGGGCTTTATTCTGCCCGCGGCGATCGTCTACCAAAAGATGCACACCTACAAGGGTGCCGTGATTGGTCTGGTGCTCGGCGTCATTGCCGCTACGGTGCTGTCCATGGTCGCGAACCTGACCATCGGCGTTTGGTTCTGGTATGGCTCGGCCGATGTGATTCTGCCGCTCATGCTTCCCGCCGTTTTGCCGTTTAACCTCATCAAGACCGTGCTTAACTCGGTGCTCACGCTGGCGGTGTACAAGGCGGTCTCTAATCTCATCACGCCCAAGAAGGACCAGGTTAAAGGTCGCGCATGATTGAGTGTCGGGGCGTTTCCTTTAGCTATGACGGTGCCGTACCGGCACTCGACGGCGTCGATCTGAACATCGAGGACGGCGAGTTTTTCTGCATCCTCGGTGGCAATGGGTCGGGTAAGTCGACGTTTGCCAAGCACCTGAATGCGCTGCTACAGCCCGATGCCGGCACGGTGCGCATCGATGGTATGGATACCTCCGACCCCGAGCTGGTCTACGACATTCGTTCGACCGCGGGCATGGTATTCCAGAATCCGGATGATCAGCTGGTGGCGACGCTTGTCGAGGATGACGTTGCCTTTGGTCCCGAAAATTTGGGCGTGCCATCGGAGCAAATCGCGCAGCGTGTGCGGGATGTGCTGAAGGCGGTGGGCCTGGTGGGCTTTGAGCGCCACGAGACCCACGCGCTTTCGGGCGGCCAAAAGCAACGCGTCGCGCTTGCTGGTGTGCTTGCCATGGAACCGCGTGTGCTCATCTTGGATGAAGCGTCCTCGATGCTCGACCCGCGCGGCCGCAAGGGCCTCATGAAGGCTTGCCGCGCGTTGCACGCTCGCGGCATGACCATCGTGATGATTACGCACTTTATGGAAGAGGCCGCTGAGGCCGATCGTGTCGCGGTATTTCGGGCGGGGCGCGTTGCCATGCTCGGTACGCCCGAGGAAATCTTGACGCGGGCGGACGAACTTGCACAGCTCAACTTGGATATGCCGGCGTCGTGCTGTCTGGGTAGGGCGCTTCGTGCGAAGGGCGTGCCCGTTCACGCGCAGGTGCGCGAGGCGGATATGGTTGCCGAGGTTGCGCAGGCTTATGCCGAGCGAAGTGAGGCGGGCACCGCGGGACAGCCTTCCGCATCCCAGTTGGAAATCGCTGACGGCGCTGTTCCGGCAGACAACGAGGACAACGCGTCGGATCCTATCATCGAGCTATCCCATGTTTCGTACAGTTATTCCCTCAGTCCGCGTGAGCGCCGTCGCTGGCATAAGCGTTCGGCCGCTGCGGGCAAATCGAACAAACAGGCTCTTTGGGGAAACGACCCTAGCAGTCCGTGGGCGCTGCGCGACGTGTCTTTGACGGTGCGTCGCGGCGAGTTCTTGGGGTTAGCAGGCCATACCGGTTCGGGCAAATCCACACTGGTCCAGCACCTCAACGGGTTAATTCGCCCGCAGGAGGGGAGCGTTTGCGCGCTGGGGCTCGACCTGTCGCAAAAGAAGGATGCCGCCGCGGTTAAGGCTAAGGTCGGCGTGGTGTTTCAGTATCCCGAGCGCCAGCTATTTGCCGAGACCGTGGTGCAGGACGTGGCATTTGGTCCGCACAACCTTGGCCTGTCACAAGACGATGTCGCGCGCCGTGTTGCGTCATCGCTCGCGCGCGTGGGCCTCGACCTTGCCACGATAGGCGACAAGAGTCCCTTTGAGCTCTCGGGTGGACAGCAGCGGCGCGTGGCGTTTGCCGGCGTGCTCGCCATGGAGCCCGAGGTGCTGGTACTCGATGAACCCATGGCAGGTCTCGATCCGGCGGCCCGCAGGGATTTCCTGGGGCTCATTCGCCGTCTTCATGACGAGAGCCTGACTGTTGTCATGGTTTCGCACAGTATGGATGACCTGGCAAATTGCTGCGACCGCATCGTTGTGATGAACGAAGGCGCGGTGTTTGCCGAGGGAGTCCCCGCGCAGGTGTTTGCACATGCCGACGAGCTCAAATCGATCGGTTTGGGCGTTCCCGCCGCGCAGCGCATGGCGCTGGCGCTTACGGATGTGGGCGTGCCGCTGCACTTTGACGGCCTCTATACGGTTGAGTCACTGGCCGATGAGCTGGCCGGCTTGCTGCTGGGCTGCGCGGACAAGCCTGCGGGCGCTCCGCGTCAGGCTGGTTCCAAGGTGGCCACGCGAGAGGAGGGCTGCTAATGGAGGCGTTTTCGTTTGGCAGCTACTATCCCGGAGATAGCACAGTCTATCGTCTGGACCCGCGCACCAAGTTGCTCCTAGGTTTCGCATTTCTGATCACTGTGCTCACCGTCGGTAGCTTCCGGGGACTGGTTCCGGTCGCAATTTTTGTCGTGCTGGTCTATGTTGTTGCCCGGGTGCCGCCGCGTCGCGTCTTGTCGTCGATGGCGCCGCTACTGGCGATTGTTGTGGTGGTCGCGGCGCTCAACCTATTTACCGACCAGAGCGGGCGCATCCTGTGGCAGCTTGGCTTTTTACGGGTGAGCGAGGGGTCTTTGTATTCCGCTGCCTTTATGGCATGCCGCCTGACCCTGATGATGGCCGGCATGAGCGCCATTACGCTCACCACGCCGACGCTCGACCTCACCGCGGGTTTTGAGCGCCTGCTCGCACCATTTGCGCGCGTGGGGCTTCCGGCGCACGAGCTCGGCATGATTATGGGTATCGCGCTGCGGTTTATGCCACAATTTGCCACCGAGATGAAACAGACGGCCGATGCACAGGCAAGCCGCGGCGCGCGCGTGGCGGGCGGTCCGCTCGGCGGTGTGCGTATGCTCGGCAGCGTGGCGATTCCGCTGTTCACCGGCGTGTTCCGTCATGCCGAGACACTTTCTGCCGCCATGGATGCGCGCTGCTATCACGGCGAGCAGGGACGCACGCGTCTGCATGCGCTTACGTTTGGCCGCGAGGATGCACTGGCCGCAGTGGCGATGGCACTGCTGGTGGCATGTGTCGTCGCCATCAATCTGCAACTTATTTAGGCGCGATCCGAGCGCAAGAAAGGGATTCCTATGACCGACATCGACCGCACAGCGCAACTCGAGCGCGCCTGCACATACCTCAGGCGCATCCCCGCGTGGTTTTTGGCCACGTCTGACGTGAACGATGGGCATCAGCCACGCGTAAGGCCGTTCTCATTTGCCATGGTCGATAACGGCAAGCTGTGGTTTTGCACCTCGCGCGACAAGGATGTGTGGGCAGAGCTCGGCGCGAACCCCAAGTTTGAGCTTTCGGGCTGGAAGCCGGGGGAGTGCTGGATCGTGTTGACCGGCGAGGCTGCGCTCGAGGACGATGCGGTCGTGAGCGACCGCGTTCGCGAAGCTGGCTTTAAGCACATGGTGGGCATTGGCGAGCAACACGAGAGCGCCAACGACGGTCGCCTTGCGTTTTTCTCGGTCCGCAATATCGTCGCCCGCTTCTGCGATATCGACGGCAGCGAAGAGCATCTGGAGCTCTAGCGCGTCTCAAATTAACTACCCGTTCCAAATTAGCTAGTGGCAGGAGGAAACGTGGACGGATTGAATACGGTGTTGGAGTATCTGACGTCGGTGCCGGCATGGTATTTGGCGACGAGCGTTGACGGACAGCCGCATGTGCGTCCGTTTTCGTTTGCGCAGATTCAGGATGGCAAGCTGTGGTTTGTGACGGCGCGCACCAAAGACGTGTGGCAGGAACTACTGCAAAACCAGCGCTTTGAGGCCACGAGCTGGTGGCCGGGTCATGGCTGGCTCATTTTGCGCGGGCGCGCCGGCTTGGATGACCAGGCTGCCCCCGATATGCGCGAGGCTGGCTGGAAGCATCTGGAGCGCTTGGGCGAGCATTATGAGGGGTCTAACGACCCCACGCTCGTCTTCTTTAGCGTCGAGGAGCCGGAAGCCTTCATCTGCAACCACGACGAATGGGTACCGGTCGAGTTCTAGGCGGCTTTGGGCGACCCTTACAGCTTGGCATTCCTATAGGGCGGGCTCTGCATTGGGCGGCGACATGGTGCGCTGCGGCCAGTGCAGAGCCCGCTTCTTTTTGTCAATTCCTTCGCGTGAATGTGTCTGGTTTGTTTCAATGCATGAATATGCAAAAGATTTGCGTATAAATGCATCTTTTGGTGCTAAAGTTTCAACCCACTTCATAACGACTGCTGTGAAATGCGCATCGGTGCATAAATCGCAGACAAGGAGTCTGATATGTCTTTGAAGGTTGGAATCGTCGGTGCGGCAGGATATGCCGGTGCCGAGCTCATTCGCCTCGTACTCGGCCATCCCGAGTTTGAACTTGTCGCCATCACGTCCAATGCCGATGCCGGCCAACCGCTGTCTGCGGTGTACCCGAGCTTTGCCGGCGTGAGCGATCTTGTCTTCACGACGCATGACGCCCCCGAGCTCAAGACCTGCGACGCTGTCTTTTTGGCCGTGCCGCACACCGCCGCCATGGCACAGGTGCCCGCACTGCTTGCCGCAGGCGTTTCCTGCTTCGACTTGTCTGCCGATTACCGCCTGAGCGATCCGGCCGTGTTCGAGACATGGTATGCCGCCGAGCATACGAGCCCCGAGCTGCTCAAGACGCGCGCTTTTGGCCTGCCCGAGCTGTTCTGCCAGGACTTGGAGACCGCCGCATCCGACTATGCTGACGGCAAGTCCGTGCTGGTTGCCTGCGCCGGTTGCTATCCCACCGCAACGAGCCTTGCTGCCGCGCCTGCCGTGCGTGCGGGCTGGGTGGCCGAGAGCGGTCCCGTGGTCGTTGACGCTATCAGCGGCGTGACAGGTGCCGGTAAGTCCTGCAACGCCCGTACGCATTTTTGCAGTGCAGACGAGAATCTGGAGGCATATGGCGTGGGCAAGCATCGTCATACGCCCGAGATCGAGCAGATACTCGGCCTGGCCGACCGCATCGTCTTTACTCCGCACCTGGCACCGCTCAAGCGCGGTCTGCTCTCCACGGTGACGCTGCCGCTCGCGTCGCAGGCTCTCGACACGCTGACCCTTGAGGACGTCGTCGACCATTACGAGCAGTTCTACGCCGGTCGCACCTTTGTGCGCGTGCTCGATGCCGGCCAGCAGCCCAAGACGGCCTCGGTCGTCGGCACCAACGCCGCCCAAATTGGCCTTGCGCTCAACAAGCGCGCTGGCGTACTGGTGGCGACGGGTGCAATCGACAACCTGTGCAAGGGCGCGGCGGGCCAAGCGGTTCAGTGCGCCAATATCGTCTTTGGATTTGATGAGCGACGAGGCTTGCCCACAGTGGCGTGCCCGGTGTAGCACATTCGATTGTTAACGATTTGGTAGTCGGGTATCGAGTTGCGCGCCACTTTTAAGCTGGTCTCGTGATTGTGACTGGTATGGCGCTCCGACCGATGCCCACTTTTTGTTTGATATAAAGGAGTCATGGGGACGATGAATAGAGAGCAGTTCGATATCAAGATTCGCGCCGTCGAGGGTGGCGTTACGGCGGCGGGTGGCTTTAAGGCTGCCGGTATCCATGCCGGATTTCGCAAGGATCCCGAGCGTTTGGATTATGCACTCGTCGTGCCTAATGAGCCCTGTCCCGGTGCCGGCGTGTTTACGACCAACCGCTTTTGTGCGGCACCGGTGCAGATAAGCCGCGCCAATCTGGGCGGCACGGACAAGGGCTATGGCATCATCGCCGGTGTTTCTATCAACTCCGGCAACGCCAACGCCGCCACGGGCGAGACCGGCCTTGCCTGCGTGCGTGAGACCTGCAATATCGCCTCGCAGGTTATCGGCTGCGAACCCCAGCAGATCCTGGTTGCCTCGACGGGCGTGATTGGCCAGATCCTGCCGATCGATACGTTTGAGACGGCCGTTCCGTCCGCCTACGAGGCACTTTCTGCCCATGGCGGCGCCGATGCCGCCCGTGCCATCATGACGACCGATACGCATTCCAAGGAGTATGCCGTTCGCTACCGCAGTGAGGCTACGGGCCATGCGGGCAATGCCTATACGGTGGGCGGCATGTGCAAGGGCTCGGGTATGATCATGCCCAACATGGCCACCATGATCGCGGTCATCACCACCGATGCCCCCGTCGAGCCGGCGGCGCTCCACACCCTGCTGCTCTCGACCGTTAAACAGACCTTCAACAAGGTGACGGTCGATTCCGATACCTCGACCAACGACACCTGTATCATGCTTGCATCTGGCACTGCTGCCGCAGATGCCGAGCCCATCGTCGAGGGCACTGACGCCTTTGACGAGTTGGCCTTTGCCGTGCACGAGGTGTGCGAGAGCCTGGCGCGCAACATCGCGGCCGATGGCGAGGGTGCTTCGAAGCTCGTGACGGTTAACGTCACCGGAGCCGCTAACGACAAGGAAGCCGATATTGCCGCCCGCGCCGTTGCCAACTCGCCGCTCGTCAAGACCTGCATCGCCGGTCACGATTGCAACTGGGGCCGCGTTGCCATGGCGCTCGGCAAGTGCGGCGTGCAGTTTAACCAGGAAGACGTTTCCATCGACATGATGGGCATGCCCGTCTGCCGCGGTGGCCTGACCGTTCCCTTTGACGAGGACGAGGCCCTGCGAAGTTTTGAGGCACCCGAGATCGTGATTTCGGCCGACCTGGGCGCAGGCGACGCGGCAACGACCGTGTGGACCTGCGACCTCACGCACGAGTACATCTCCATCAACGGTGACTACCGTTCTTAGACTCCAGGCGTGCCATACGTCTCGGCGTGATTGCGAGCGGCGGGGTATGGTTCAATGGCTACACGAAAGACGAGGCAGATTATGAAATTCGCACGCGATTGTCGTTCAAGCGAATCCAACGAAGCAACCGCGCAGCTGCTGTTCGAAGCGCTGCCGTGGATTAAAAACCTGACCGGTAAGACGGTTGTTATCAAGTATGGCGGAGCCGCCATGGTTGACGAGCAACTGCGCCGCGACGTGATGAGTGACATCGTTTTGCTCAAGATCATCGGCATGCGCCCCGTCATCGTGCATGGCGGCGGCAAGGCCATCAACGAGGCGCTGAGCCATTACGATATCCCCGTCGAGTTTAAGAACGGCCAGCGCGTGACCACGCCGGCGACTATGGATATCGTGCGCGAGGTGCTGGGCGGCAAGGTTAACCAAGAGCTGGTTGCTGCCATCAATCATCATGGCAACCTGGCTGTGGGCGTGTCGGGCAGTGATGCCGGTACGCTCATCGCCGAGCCGCTTGACCCCGAGCTCGGCCGCGTGGGCAAAGTGACGCACGTCAACACCGACTATATCGAGCGCTTGCTCGATAGCGAGTACATCCCTGTTATCGCCACGGTCGCGGCGGGGGAGGACGGCGGCTTCTTCAACATCAACGCCGATACCGCCGCCGGTGCTGTTGCTGCAGCGCTCCATGCGCACAAGGCGATTTTCCTTACCGACGTCGACGGCCTATACAAGGACTTTAGCGACAAGGATTCGCTCATCTCCAACCTGACGCTGGACGAGGTTAACGAGATGCTCTACGGCGGCGAGGTCGACAAGGGCATGATTCCCAAGTTGCGAGCGGCTGTCGACGCCCTGACTGCCGGCGTGTTCCGTGCTCACATCATCAACGGCACCACACCGCACTCGCTGCTTCTGGAGCTGCTGACCGATGCCGGTGTCGGTACCGTGATCCACTCCACCGAGACGGCCTACGAGTTCGATACGCACCCGCATCCGCTTTCGACCTTTGCGGCGCGCCTGACCGAGAACCTCGACGAGGTCGAGAAGCTCCAGACGGTCTAGTCGGTTTTAAATCGCCACGCCATTACGCTTACAGTTTGCGCTTCCTGGCGCTTAACGAAAGGTATCCCATGTCACTTGCAGCTCAACAATCACTCGAATCCCATTATGTTATGCACACCTTTGGTCGCTCTCCGGTCGAATTTGTCGAGGGTCATGGTATGAAGCTCATCGGTGACGATGGCCGTGAGTATCTCGATTTTCTTGCAGGTATTGGCGTATGCAGCCTAGGCCACGGCAATGCGGCAGTGCTGTCGGCGCTCGAGACGCAGACCAAAAAGCTCTTGCATGTCTCCAACTATTTCTACATCGAGCAGCGTGGCCAGGTCGCGGCGCTACTGTCCAAGCTTGCTAACGACGATGTGGATGGCGCGCGTGTGCTTGCCGACGCGATTGCCGCCGGCGACGAGACTACGGCGGCGGCGCTTGGCGTTCCGGCTGCGGGCGAGCAGGCGTGGGAGACGTTCTTTGCCAACTCCGGTGCCGAGGCCAACGAGGGTTCGATGAAGCTCGCGCGTCTGTACGCCAAGCGTGCCGGCAACGGTGGCAACACCATCGTGTGCATGCGCGGCGGTTTTCACGGTCGTACGCTCGAGACCATTGCGGCGACCATGCAGGATTGGCTGCAGGACAGTTTTCGTCCGCTGCCGGGCGGCTTTGTGGCCTGCACGCCCAACGATGTCGATGAACTGTGTGCAATCTTTAAGCAGCTGGGCAGCGAAATCTGTGCCGTGATGCTCGAGCCGATCCAGGGCGAGAGCGGTGTGCACCCCATGACTGAGGAGTTTATGGCAGCGGCGCGCGACTTGGCGCACGAGGTGGGCGCCGTGCTTATCGCCGACGAGGTCCAGTGCGGCCTGTTCCGCTCCGGCAAGCCGTTTGCGTTCCAGACTTATGGCGTAGAGCCCGACATCATGAGTCTTGCCAAGGGCATCGCCGACGGCGTCCCCATGGGCGCCGTGGTGGCAAAGAAGGAAATCGCTGACATCTTTAAGCCCGGCGATCATGGTTCGACCTTCGGCGGTAGCTGCTTGGCCATCGCGGCGTGTGCCGCGACACTCTCCGTGCTTGTGCGCGGCGATTATGCCGGCCATGCCGCCAAGGTGGGCGCCTATATGGAGGCAAAACTCGCTAAGCTGCCGCATGTGATCGAGGTACGCGGACGCGGCTTGATGCTCGGCTGCGATCTGGATGATGCTGCGGGCGATGCGCATGACATTGTTGCCCGAGCGCTGGAGGCCGGTGCCGTGATTAACGCGACCGGAGCTCATACGCTGCGTTTCCTGCCGCCACTCGTGTGCGAAGAGGCCGATGTGGACAGCCTAATCGAGATTCTGGCGGGTGTTTTGGCTTAGCGCCATCAGGCAGAGCAATTTGGGACGGGTTCCAGGCCGTCACGTGCCGGTCGGCGCACGATTGGGCGAACTGGATCCCGTTTTGCCATCGATTTACCATGGCTGGGATAGGCCGTGTGCAAAAAGTGGCAAATATGAGTACGGGCACTAACTTCGTAACATATTAATTAGGCACTTTTAGATGAGTTGGGCCACATATGTCCAGTTTTGTAGTTAGCAAATTGGCTTAACTGGACTATCGATCGTCGTTCTAATGCCGGATTTGCCTTTTATGACTTCGAAAACGCTGCTACTAAAAAGGTAGCAGTACTCATATTTGGCATTTTTTGCACACGGGTATTCGCCAAGGGTCCATTTCGCCGCCCGAGCCCCGCTTCGCTCCTCGCGTGCTGCGCTGGAAAACGCTTTGCGTTTCCTCAGCTCCGCACCCTTGCGGGTTCGAATTCCTCTGCACTGGGCACAAAAAAAACGGTCCCCTTGCGAGGACCGTTTCCAATTCAGTGGTGGGCGATGAGGGATTCGAACCCCCAGCCTTGTGCGTGTAAAGCACCTGCGCTAACCGTTGCGCCAATCGCCCGCAGAGATTGAGTATAGCGGAAACCCGATACGGTTCATCGCTAATCCATAACGAAACTTAGGCGGCGACTTCGGCACCCTTGTTCTCGTCGATAAAGAAACGCTTGTACCAGATGAGGAACGTCAGCGTGGTATAGATCTTGCGCTGGTTGAGCGCGCGGCCCTCAAAGTGATCGTCAAGTAGTTTCATGAGTGCATCCGTGTCAAAGAAATCGGCAGCCCACGGCGCGGTGAAGTACTCCTTGACGTAGTCGTAGTACTTCTGCTCGCGCAGCCAGAACTTGACCGGCACCGGGAAACCGACCTTCTTGCGCGTTGCCCACTCGTCGGGCAGCGTGCGGTTGGCGGCGTGGCGCAGGACGAGCTTGCAGCCTTCTTCGTTAACACGGTAGTTGGCGGGAATGTGCTCGGCAAATTCCATGACTTTTTTGTCCAGGAACGGAACGCGAAGCTCCAGTGAGTGTGCCATGCACATCTTGTCGGCCTTGAGCAGAATGTCGCCCGGCAGCCACATGTTCATGTCCAGATACTGCTTCTTGGAGAGCTCGCAGCAATTGGGAACCTGCTTGTAATACTCGGCGCACATTTCGGCGGCGTTCTTGCCGGTGTCGTAGGCAGGCTTAAGCACCTCGTCGACCTCGGACGGGTCGAACACCTTTGCCTGACCCACATACCAGCGCTCGGGGACCTCGGCGCACTTGGTCAAGAAATTGTGACCCTTAAAGTAGGGAAGATGCTGAACGAGCGAGCCCAGGGCGCGGCGCACGCCGAGTGGGACGCGCTTCTTGAAGGAGCGCATCTGAGGAGTGTCCTCGTACCACTCGTAGCCGGCGAACAGCTCGTCTGCACCCTCGCCCGAAAGGACCACGGTGACTTCCTTGGCTGCCATCTGGGCCAGATAGTACAGCGGCACGCTCGAGAGGTTCGATTGCGGCTCGTCCATGTGATACTGGATGTCGGGCAGCGCGTCGAAGAACTCGTCGGCGGTGATCATCTTGCGCACGTTCTTGATGCCCAGCTTGTCAGAAAGCTCGGCGGCGTAGTTGGTCTCGTTGAAGTTCTTGTAATCGAAGCCGACGGAATAGGTGGTGTCGGGCATGAGACAGGCGGCAATGTAGCTGGAGTCCACGCCGCCAGAAAGGAACGAGCCCACCTTAACATCGGCGATTCGGTGCGCAGCGACGCTTTCGTGCACGACCTTGTCGCACTCGTCCACGTACTCCTCGAAGGTCTTGGAGTTGTCGTCGGTGAAGTCACAGCTCCAGTAACGCTTGATGTCCATGGTGTTAGTCGTCAGGTCATACGTAAAGCAATGCGCCGGGGCAAGCTTGAACACGCCCTTAAAGAAGGTCTCCTCCGTGGCGGGGAACTGCAGCGTCAGGTAGGGGCGCAGGGCGTCGTGGTTGACGGCCTTCTCAAACTTGGGATGGTCCAGGAAGCTCTTGATCTCGGAGCCAAACAGCAGCGAGCCATCGGATGCCTGGTAGTAATAGAACGGCTTGATGCCAAAGATGTCACGGGCGCCAAAGAGTTTGTTCTTGTTTTGGTCGTGAATCACGAACGCGTACATGCCGCGAAGGCGGTTGACCAGGTCTTCGCCCCACTCCTCGTAACCGTGCACCAGGACCTCGGTGTCGGCGTTGCAGTGGAAGACGTAGCCAGCGGCCTCGAGCTCGGAGCGGAGCTCCTGGAAGTTGTAGATCTCTCCGTTGAAGACAATCGTGACCTTGCCGTCATCGCTCGACATGGGCTGGGCACCAGCCTCGGAAAGGTCGAGAATCGAAAGACGGCGGAAGCCAAGCGCGACGTTATCGACGATGTGCTGACCGCCCATATCCGGACCGCGATGGATAATGCGATTCATCATGGCCGTGAGAACCAGCTCACTCTGTTCATCTGTACCGGTAAAACCGACAAAACCGCACATGCAAGATCCTTTCTGCTGACGGCTTAGGTGCACTGCCGCAAGGATTTGCAGCAGTCGATATCAATCAATCCTTACTATCATGCCAATCTTTTGTTTCGTGATGGGGCATAAGCGCCGAGGGGACCGAAAAAACCACGGCCCGCACTTCGGGTGAAGTGGCGGGCCGTGACTGCGATGATTGCCGTGCGCGAGAACGCACAAGAGAGGTTAACGCTTGCCGCGCTCGGCAAGGTGGCGTTCCACCTTGGTGACGACGTGGATCAGCGGAATCGTCTCAACCAGATAGTAGAGTGCGGCGCAAATGTAGGGCGTGATGTTTCCCGTGGTTGCCGTGAGGTTTTTGGAGAACAGCATGAGCTCTACGACACCGACGCTCGAAAGCGGCGACGTATCCTTATAGAACATAACGAACTCGCTGGTCATGGTGGGGATGACGCAGCGCACGGCCTGCGGAATCACAATGCGCGACATGACTTGGGGCCACGTCATGCCAAGCGAGTAGGCAGCTTCCGATTGACCAGGCGGGTCGCAATGCCGCCGAGCACGCCGTTGCCGGTGTCTTCGTTTGACTTTGCAGTTGTCGAGGTAACGGTGAGTGTGGAGCCTGTCTCATCGCCGGCACCCGAGGCGTCCTCGCTCGAAGAGCCGCTCGTCGGCGCCATGCCAAACTGCTCGCCCGTCGGAACCTCTTTGATGATTTCCATACCGGTAAAGGAGTTCGACACCATCCATTTTGTAGGGCAGGGCTCTTGTTATTTCGAATTAACCGCGCGCCGATCCTTGCAAGTTTTTAGGATGCTGAGACACTCGCAAGGTCAGGTAGCATATTAGGATGGTTGATAATACGAAGGACGTGGCCGGATTCATCTGAGACGGTCTTTGCTCTTTTAAGGTTAGGTTTAGCGAGAGAGGTCGTTATATGTCGGATACGACGCAGGAGAAGCTGGCTTTGATGCGCTATGTAGAGCTGCTCGAGGCCGAGGCCCTTGTTGTTTCCAAGCCGGATACTCTATACGACCAGCGCATCGAGTTTGCGACCGACGACTCGCGCCAGGTGCGTCCGGGCACATTGTTTGTTTGCAAGGGCCGTGCGTTCAAGCGCGAGTATCTGGTCTCCGCGATTGCCGATGGCGCCGTGGCGTACGTGTCCGAGGTCGATTATGACGTCGATATTCCCGCTGTGATCGTCAACGATATCCGTCGTACGCTTGCTGTGGTGGCGGATGCCTATTACTGCCACCCTTCGGGCAAGGTGAAGGTCTGCGCTTTTACCGGTACCAAGGGCAAGTCGACCTGCAGCTTCTATCTGCGCGGCATTCTTGCCAACGAGGCAAAGCTCACGGGCTGCCATCGGCCTGCCCTCAATACGGGTATCGAGTTCGATGACGGTATCGAGGCGGGCCCTTCCATGCTGACGACTCCCGAGTCCTTCCTCTTGCAGTCGCGTATCGCACATGCCGCCGAGGCGGGCGCTCCGTGGCTGGTCATGGAGGCGTCGAGCCAGGGCCTCAAATACGAGCGTACGGGCAAGATTGCCTTTGAAGTGGGCGCCTTTACCAATATCGGCGAGGACCACATCTCGCCGATTGAGCACCCCACGCTCGAGGATTACTTTGCCAGCAAGCTCAAGATTTTTTCGCAGAGCCGTTTTGCCGTGGTCAACCTCGATATGGACCACGTTAACCGCGTGCTCGAGGCGGCGTCCCGCTGCGAGCGTACGGTGACGTTCTCCCTGACCGACGAGCGTGCCGACGTGCTTGCGCTGGCAATTCATAATGGCGACTGCGGCATGGTGGCAACGGTGCGTACGCCCCGCTTTACGCGTGACATTGTGATTCCCACGCCGGTTAAGTTCAATGTGTCCAACGCGCTTGCCGCTATTGCCTGCGCCGAGGCCCTGGGCATTTCCGAAGAGGGCATCGTCCATGGCTTTGAGGGCGTCTTCGTTCCCGGCCGCATGGAGCTCTATCCGTCCGCATCGGGCAAGATTTTGGGCGTCGTTGACTTTGCGCACAACGGCATGAGCCTCGAGACGCTTTTGCGCGACCTGCACGAGAACTATCCCGAGCGTGAGCTGGCGGTTGTCTTTGGTGCAACGGGCGGCAAGGGTGTCGATCGCCGCACCACGATGGGTATTGCCGCCGGCAAGTACGCTGATCGCATCGTGATTACCGAGGACGACCCGGGTCCCGAGGACGTCGAGGACATTTGTGCCGAGATTGCGCGCAATGTCCAGGCGCAGGGAAACGACAACTGGCAGATTGTGACCGACCGTACCGCCGCTATCGAGGCGGCCGTGCGCGAGACCGAGCGCCCCGCTGTGGTCATCGTGACCGGCAAGGGCGAGGAGGAGTGCATGCTGCGCAAGAACGGACCCGAGCCCTGCGAGCGCGATGGCTTGGTTCTCAAGCGCATCCTTGCGGCGTACGACGCCTAAACGCTGCCGCCTTTAGGATGGCGTTTGCGGACCCCGGCGTCTGATGATGCAATGCCTTCTAGGTGTGCTTACCCTAGGGAAAACACGCCTGTGGGCCCGCAAGCGTGTTTGCCTTAGGGAAAACACGCTATCAAGATTAAACCTCTTCTACGTAAACGGAGTGACCATGTCCCATAACACCCTGCCTACCGTTACCGAGCTGTCGGGCGAGCTGCGCGAGCGCCTCGCCAAGGTCAAGTACGTCTTTACCGATCTGGACGCCACAATGCTCGCGCCCGGTTCGTGTGTGTTGCGCGACAACGACGGCAATCCCTCGACCAAGCTCGTCGAGGCCGTCGTGGCGCTTGCCCGCGCCGGCATCCAGGTGATTCCCACCTCGGGTCGCAACCGCACCATGATCCACGAGGACGCCCGCGTGCTCGGCCTCAACTCCTACATTGGCGAGATGGGTGGCCTGGTCATGTACGACCTCAAGGCCAACGATTGGGAGTATCTGACTGGCGATATGCCCTACGATCCCGCATCGGGCCTTACGCCGCACCAGGTGATCGAGCAGACCGGCGTGTGCGAGAAGATTCTCGCTCGCTGGCCGCATAAGATCGAGTACCACAACGATATGTCGACCGGATACAAGTATCGCGAGGTCACCGTCGGCATGCGTGGCGATGTTCCCGATGACGAGGTCCAGGCTATCCTGGACGAGGCGGGCTGCGGTTTGGTCTGGGCATGCAACGGCCATCTGACGCACCTGTCCAAGCCCACGACGCTCGAGCTCGATCGCGTCGAGGACGGGCGTGCCTTTAATATCAATCCGGCTGGTCTTAATAAGGGCGTTGCGATTGCGCGCTTCTGCGAGCATTTGGGTATCGAGCGCGAGGAGACGCTGGCGCTCGGCGATTCCGAGTCCGACTTCTATATGGCCGATCACGTTGGCATGTTCTGCTTGGTCGAAAACGGTCTGACGAGCGCTGGTGCGCCTGAGTTCCTGGATGCGTGCGACAACGCCTTTGTTACGCGCGGCAAGATCGTCGATGGCTGGGTCGCGACGGCCGAGCTGCTCGTTGCGGCTCGTTCGTAAGCCGATGCGATTACATGGGGCCATATCCTTTTGAGAGAATCTGGTGAGGTAATGTCCGATATCGAGAATCTGGCTGGGGACACGCGTCCGATTGGCGTGTTCGATTCGGGACTAGGCGGCCTGACGGTTGCGCGCGCGATCGCGACGGCGCTTCCGCACGAGTCCGTCTACTATTTTGGTGACACCAAACGTTGCCCCTACGGCACCCGCACCGAGGACGAGGTGCGCTCGTTTGCGCTGCAGGCGGGTCGCTGGCTTTCGAGGCACGACGTCAAGATCATGGTCATCGCCTGCAATACGGCGACGGCCGCGGCGCTTCGTCTGGCGCAACAGGTGCTCGATGTTCCCGTGATCGGCGTGATCGCGCCGGGCGCGCGTGCGGCCATCAACAGCACCCGCACGCGCCGCGTGGGCGTGCTCGCCACCAACCTCACCATCCGCTCGGGTGCCTACACGCGCGCCATCCAGGATCTGGATGCCGGCGTGGACGTGTACGGCTGCCCTGCCTCGAGCTTTGTCGAGGTTGTCGAGCACGAGCTCGCCTCGGGCGCGCACCTGCAAGAACAATGGCTCGAGAACGAGGATGTCTTTGATACGCCTGCCGTGCGTGCGCTGGTCGGCGCCACGGTCGAGCCGCTGCACGATCACGGCATCGATACCGTGGTGCTTGGGTGCACGCACTTTCCACTGCTGGTGGGGCCCATTCGCCATGCGCTGGGACCCGGGGTGCGCGTGGTGAGTTCTGCCGAGGAAACCACCCGCGAGCTGACCGATATCCTCACGCGTCGTGAGCAGCTTGCGGGCGATACTGCCGAGCCGCAGCATCGTTTTGCCACGACGGCCGATAACATTGCCGAGTTTGCGGTGGCGGGCAGCTTTATCTTTGGCCAGCCGCTCAAAAGCATCGAGCATATCGATATCGACGAACTTAAATAGACGTCGTTCGAAGTATTCGCCCTCATCTTTCGCCGAAAGGACCTTTTATGGAGTATATGCAGGTCAACCGTACCAACGGTCGCGCAGCCGACGAGCTGCGCCCCGTCCAGCTCACCCGCGGCGTGATGAAGCATGCTCACGGATCGTGCCTGGCCGAGTTTGGCGACACGCGCGTGTTGTGTGCCGCCACCATTGAGGAGGGCGTGCCGGGTTGGCGCAAGGGCGCCAAGGCCGGCTGGGTGACTGCCGAGTATGCGATGCTGCCGGCATCGACCGGCAAGCGCTGCAAGCGCGAGCATGCTAACCGCAAGGGCCGTTCCATGGAAATCGAGCGCCTCATCGGTCGCAGCCTGCGCACCGTCGTCAACATGAAGGCGCTTGGCGAATACACCGTCACCGTCGACTGCGACGTGATCCAGGCCGATGGCGGTACGCGCACGGCGAGTATCACCGGCGCCTGGGTGGCGCTGCACGATGCGCTCGCCACTTGGGTCGAGGCCGGCAAGCTCGAGCGCATTCCGCTCATGGGTCAGGTCGCCGCCGTCTCCATGGGTGTTGTCGACGGCAACACGCTGCTCGACCTCGATTATTCCGAGGACAGCCATGCCGAGGTCGATATGAATCTCGTCGCCACCGATACCGGCGAGATGATCGAGCTTCAGGGTACCGGCGAGCAGGCGCCTTTCGACCGCAAACGTCTCAACGCTCTGCTCGACCTGGGCGACAAGGGCATCGCCGAGCTCATCGAGCTCCAGCGTCGGATTCTCGCCTAACCTGCCAAAAAGGGACAGGTTTATTTTGGCAGGTTTTATCTGCGAAAACGTCTAGATACAAGGCTGCCGTTGATTGAGAGGGGAGAGGCCGAGGTCCTCATCGCCCCCAGCGCGGCATTGCTATAGAGAGGAGGAGGCCAGCTATGGCACTTGAGAAAATCGATATCGATACGCTCGACCCGGCGGCGACTATCGTCGTGGCAACGGGAAATGCCCACAAGCTCACCGAGATTGAAGCCATTTTGGGCAAGGTTATGCCCGATGTGCGCTTTGTGGCGCTGGGCCAGCTGGGCGATTTTGATGACCCCGAGGAAAATGGCACGACGTTTTTGGAGAACGCCATCATCAAGGCCCAGGCTGCGGTCGAGGAGACGGGCCTTATGGCCATCGCCGACGATTCCGGTCTGGTCGTTGACGCTCTGGACGGTGAGCCGGGCGTGTATAGCGCGCGCTATGCGGGCGTGCACGGTGATGATGCCGCCAACAATGCCAAGCTCCTCGTGAACCTGGAAGGCGTGGCGGACGAGGACCGCACTGCTCGCTTTATGAGCGTCGTCGCGCTCATCGACCAGGACGGCCTGGTCACCTATGGCGAGGGCGCCTGCGAGGGCGTTATCGCGCACGAGGGTCGCGGCGATCACGGCTTTGGCTACGATCCGCTGTTCCTGCCGGTCGATACGCCGGGCAAGACCATGGCAGAGCTCACGGCGGACGAGAAAAACGCCATCAGCCACCGCTTCCACGCGCTCGAGCACCTGTCCGCCAAGCTGACGGGCGAGGAGTAGATCGTGCGTGCGGTGGTGCAGCGCGTGCTCAACGCCGGCGTGACGGTCGACGGCGAGTGCGTGGGTCGCATTGGGCGCGGCTATCTGGTGCTGCTGGGCGTGGGTCATGACGATACGCGTGCCGAGGCCGATAAGCTGTGGGGCAAACTCCGGGGCTTGCGCATCAACGAGGACGAGGACGGCAAGACCAATCTGGCGCTCGCCGATGTCGATGGCGAGGTGCTCGTGGTGTCGCAGTTCACGCTGTTTGCCGATTGCCGCCATGGCCGTCGTCCGTCGTTTACGGACGCCGGCGCGCCCGATGTCGCTAACGAGCTTTACGAGTATTTTCTGACGCTCGTCGCCCAAGATGTTGAGCACGTGGCGCACGGAATCTTTGGTGCCGACATGAAGGTCGACCTCGTCAACGACGGACCGTTCACGATCGTCCTGGACACCGACAACCTTTAGGTTACGCGGTTTTACCAAACCGCGTAACTACTCTATTTAGCTACTTGCGTATGGCGGCAGCAGGGTGCTATAGTATTAGAGTTTTGTCTATCTTAGGGGTATTATCCCCTTTTTGAATTGCACCCTCTGGAGGCCCCGTTCATGGAAGAGATGGAAGTCAATCACGTCGACGACATCCACGAGAAGCTGACCGATATGGTGGGCGATCGCGTTAAGGTGAAGGCCAACATGGGCCGTACCCGCGTCGTCGAGCGCATGGGCACCATCAAGAGCGTCCATCCCGCCGTCTTTATCGTCGAGGTTGACGAGCGTCGCGGCCGCAAGTCGCGTCAGTCCTACCAGTATATCGATGTTCTCACCGGTCAGGTCGAGCTGTTCGACCCCGAGAATGGCGAGCACATCTTTACCCCGCTCGGCAATCAGCTCGAGGAGCACTAACGGTGGCCAATCGGTCCCTGACCCTTTCCGCGCCGGCAAAGATCAACCTATATTTGGGGGTTCATGCCGAGCGCGATGCCCGCGGCTATCACAGGGTCGATTCCCTGATGGCAGCCGTCGGCCTAGCCGATACCGTGACGGTCGCGCCGGCGCAGGCGCTGACCGTCCAGACAGTTCCGGCATCCGACTTTCCCATGCAAAAGAATACTGCGTACCGCGCGGCGGTCGCTATGGCCGAGCACTATGGGCACGAGGCCAATGTTTGCGTGACGATCGAGAAGCGCATTCCGCTGTGCGCCGGCTTGGGCGGTCCTTCGACCGACGCCGCAGCGGTTATCGTTGCCCTGGCTGAGTTGTGGGGCATCGACCGCGCCGATCCCACGCTGGACGATATTGCACGCGGTATCGGCGTCGACGTGCCGTTCTTTTTGCATGCCAGCCCCGCGTTCTATGTGGGTGGGGGAGACGTGTTGGCTGTCGAGTATCCCGCGTTGCCCGCAACGCCCGTCGTGCTGGTCAAGCCGCGCGAGGCAAGCGTTTCAACGATTGAGGCCTATCGACGTTTCGACGAGGCTCCGGTGCCCGCGACTGCGCTCGGCGCCATCGCCTCGGCTCTCCGCATGGGCGATGCTAAGACGGCGTACTCGCTCATCCACAACAATCTGGGCGTCATTTCCGCGCAAATGGAGCCGCAAATTCAAACCGTGCTTGACTGGCTTCGAGCGCAGGAGGGAATCATTGCCGTAGACGTCTGCGGTTCGGGTGCCTGCTCGTTTGCCATTTGCGATACGGCCACCACAGCTGCAGACCTGATAACGGCGGCGCGGCAAAACGGCTGGTGGGCGGTCGCAACCGAGCTCATTTCGAATACCGTCCGCATTGTCGACTCAAAGAAGTAAAAAAATTTCTGGCACATGGCGGAAATCTTTGTTACTATAGTCGAGCTAACGGGTTGTGGCTCAGTTTGGTAGAGCACTGCGTTCGGGACGCAGGGGTCGCTGGTTCAAATCCAGTCAACCCGACCAGAGCATGAGGAGGGACCGCCTTGCGGTCCCTTTTTTTAGCTATTGTTGTGATACCGCGACACCCGCGGTATACTCATTCGAGCTTGTCTCGCTGTATTGTGGAGGTCTACATGTTTGGACTGAGGGCTCCTGAGCTCATCATCATTCTCGTCGTTGTCTTGATCATCTTCGGGCCCAAGAACTTGCCGAAGCTCGGCAAGTCTCTCGGCTCTACCGTCAAGAATATCCGCGAGGGTATGGAGGGCGACAATAAGGGCGAAACCAATCAGGCCGAGGACGTTGTGGTCGAGGAGTCCAAGGAGGACAAGGAGATCGCAGAGCTCGAGGCCAAGCTCGCTGCTGCCAAGAAGAAGCAGGCAGAGGACAGCGACGCGGACGCAGAGTAGTCCCATCCCTTTGGGGTGAGCACCTGACCGGCTTGCCCGCAGGCTAGCCGGTCTTTTTCGTTTTGTTGACAGTTGATCGTTACATCATAGTTGGGGAGATATCCGTATGGACGCAAGCCAGATCGTACTGACCGCTGAGGGCCGCCAGAAGCTCGTCGAGGAGCTCGCTTGGCGTGAGGGCGATTACGCCAAGGAGATCGTCGAGGACATCAAGGAAGCCCGCGCGTTCGGCGACCTTTCGGAGAACTCCGAGTATGACGCCGCTAAGGACAAGCAGGCCCAGAACGCGGCTCGCATTGCCGAGATTCAGGCTATTCTCGCCAACGCCCAGGTTGCTGCCACCACGGGTGATCTGACCGTCTCCATCGGTTCCACCGTTTCGTTGATTGATCCCAACGGTGAGGTCATGGAAGTCACGCTCGTCGGTACCACCGAGACCAACTCGCTCGAGCACAAGATCTCCAACGAGTCTCCGGTCGGCCACGCCATCATCGGTCACGGCGAGGGCGACTCCGTCGAGGTCGTTACGCCTTCTGGCAAGACCCGCGTCTACACCATCGCCAAGATCACACGCTAGACCACGGTCCCGCGTAAAGGTATGTTTTCGCTCCCTGGGACCGAATCCTGGGGAGCGTTTTAGTTTGAGGAGCTAACTTATGGCAGAGAACCAGAACGTCGCCGATCAGGCCTCGACGCTCAACGACGAGCGCGCCACGCGTCTGGCAAAGCGCGCCGCCCTGTTCGAGGCGGGCCAGAACCCCTATCCCGAGCACTCCGAGATCGAGGACTATGTCATCGACATTGAGGCCAAGTATGCCGATCTTGCCGATGGCGAGGACACCGAGGACGTCGTAAAGATCGGCGGCCGCGTGGTTGCCAAGCGCGGTCAGGGCAAGATCATGTTCATCGTCGTGCGCGACGCTACCGCCGAAATTCAGCTGTTCTGCCGCATCAACGACATGGACGAGGCGGCCTGGAGTACGCTCAAGGCCCTCGACTTGGGCGATATCCTGGGCGTGACCGGCGTGGTCGTGCGCACCAAGCGCGGTCAGCTTTCCGTTGCCCCCAAGAGCGCAACCCTGCTCTCCAAGGCCGTTCGTCCGTTGCCCGAGAAGTTCCACGGTCTCTCCGACAAGGAGACCCGTTATCGTCAGCGCTACGTCGACCTGATCGCCAACGACGATGTCCGCGAGACCTTCCGCAAGCGCTCGCAGATCCTCTCCACCTTCCGTCGTTTCATGGAGTCCGACGGCTACATGGAGGTCGAGACCCCCATCCTGCAGACTATCCAGGGCGGCGCCACGGCTAAGCCGTTCATCACGCACTTCAACGCGCTCGACCAGGAGTGCTA
The DNA here is from genome assembly GCA_902465105.1 of uncultured Collinsella sp. Taxonomy (GTDB): domain Bacteria; phylum Actinomycetota; class Coriobacteriia; order Coriobacteriales; family Coriobacteriaceae; genus Collinsella. The sequence goes on along the minus strand of CABQLM010000022.1, from coordinate 1,355 downwards.
TCTGCGCATTGCTACCGAGCTGCACCTCAAGCGCTGCATCGTCGGCGGCTTTGAGCGCGTGTTCGAGATCGGCCGTATCTTCCGCAACGAGGGCATGGACTTCACTCACAACCCCGAGTTCACCACGATGGAGGCCTACCGCGCCTTCTCCGATCTCGAGGGCATGAAGGCGCTCGCCCAGGGCGTCATCAAGGCTGCCAACAAGGCCATCGGCAACCCCGAGGTCATCGAGTACCAGGGCCAGACCATCGATCTTTCCGGTGAGTGGGCCAGCCGCCCCATGACTGATATTGTCTCTGACGTACTCGGCAAGAAAATCACCATCGACACGCCGGTCGAGGAGCTTGCTGCCGCCGCGCGCGAGAAGGGCCTGGAGATCAAGCCCGAGTGGACTGCTGGCAAGATCATCGCCGAGATTTACGATGAGCTGGGCGAGGACACCATCGTCAACCCGACCTTCGTGTGCGATTACCCCATCGAGGTCAGCCCGCTTGCCAAGCGTTTTGAGGACGACCCGCGTCTGACGCACCGCTTTGAGCTGGTTATCGCCGGTCACGAGTACGCCAACGCGTTCTCCGAGCTCAACGACCCGGTCGACCAGGCCGAGCGCTTTGCCGCCCAGATGGCCGAGAAGGCCGGCGGCGACGATGAGGCCATGGAGTACGACGAGGACTACGTGCGCGCCCTCGAGTACGGCATGCCTCCCGCGGGCGGCATCGGCATCGGTATCGACCGCGTGGTCATGCTGCTCACCAACCAGGCCTCCATCCGCGACGTCCTGCTGTTCCCGCACATGAAGCCCGAGAAGGGTTTCCAGTCCGGTGCTGCTGCCGCCAAGGCCGCCGAGGCCGGCAACGCCTCGAGCCCGTTCGTCAAATCGCTCAAGCCTACGCTCGATTACTCTAAGATCGCCGTCGAGCCGCTGTTCGAGGAGTTTGTCGACTTTGATACCTTCTCCAAGAGCGATTTCCGCGCCGTGAAGGTCAAGGCGTGCGAAGCCGTCAAGAAGTCCAAGAAGCTGCTGAACTTTACGCTCGACGACGGTACCGGTACCGACCGCACCATCCTTTCCGGCATCCATGAATACTATGAGCCCGAGGACCTGGTCGGCAAGACCCTGCTCGCCATCACCAACCTTCCTCCGCGCAAGATGATGGGCATCCCCAGCTGCGGTATGCTCATCAGCGCTATTCACGAGGAGGAGGGCGAGGAGCGCCTCAATCTGATTCAGCTCGACGCTTCCATCCCCGCCGGCGCAAAGATGTACTAACTAGTTACGCGGTTCTACGAACCGCGTAACGGCTCGACGCTGCGCGGGCCGCATTTGGACAATCTGACGTTCAACTTCAAGGGCG
>CABQLM010000021.1 GCA_902465105.1 uncultured Collinsella sp. | reverse complement strand
GACGAGGTTTCCGGAGCTCTCGGCAATGGCATTGTGGAACGCGGTGTCGGCGGCGGAGTAATCCTCACCGGCCTCGGCCAGGCGCTCGGATTCGTCACAGAGCTCTTTGATAAAGACGACCTGGTCGTTGGTTGCGTGCTCGGCCGCCATGCGTGCCATCTGCGGCTCGATCATAAAGCGCACCTCGAGTAGGTCGCGCGCCAGACGCTGCTTGTCGTCGATAAAGGTAAAGCCCAGCGGGTCGTCGGCAACGCCGGGGTTTGACGCCACATAGGTGCCCGAACCCTGCTTGATGCGCACGATATTGCGCGACTGCAGCAACTTCATGGCCTCGCGCACGGTGCTCCTGCCGGCGCCCAAGCGCTCGACCAGCACGGTTTCCTTAGGCAGGCGATCGCCTTGCTCAAGGTGTTCATCCAGAATCAATTGAATGATTTTCTCCGATATTTGCTCGGGGAGTCCCGATTCGGCGCGGGCCATAGCTATACCTTTCATTACAAAATTCATCTGAGCTATTTTAGCGCGCCGCGGATGCGATATTGGCCGCTGGATTTGAGTCGGGCGGCTTAGATATACCGTTCGCAGCGCAAATACGACCATTTACCAAATACATCAGATGTATTTCGAACAAATTTCAAAATGAAACATCAGACCTTTCTAAAACACGCTATAGTCATCAGACGAATTCAAAAGGTCTGATGAATTGGAGGAAAGATGTCAGACCCAACGTTTATGGCCGACCCCACCAGGCTGGTCATCGCCGCCATCGTGGGCATTGCGCTGCTACTTGCGCTCATCATTAAGTTCAAGCTGCATCCCGTGCTTTCGATGATGGTCTCGGCACTCGCGATCGGTATCGGCGCCGGTATGCCGCTCGACCTGGTGGCGGACACTGTCACCAAGGGTGTGGGTACCACGCTGCAAAACATCGCCCTGCTCATTGGCCTGGGTTCGATGTTTGGTCAGATTCTTGAGGAGAGCGGCGGCGCCAAGAAGATTGCCCAGACCTTCATCGATACCTTTGGGCAGGGTCACTCCAGCTGGGCGCTAGGCATTACCGGTCTGGTCATCGGCACTACGGTGTTCTTTGAGGCCGGCGTAGTCGTTTTGATTCCGCTTGCGTTTAGCGTGGCATCGCAGACCAAAAAATCGACGCTCTACTACGGCATCGCGCTGCTCGCGGGACTTGCCGCTGGCTATGCGTTTGTGCCGCCATCTGCCGGGTCGGTTCTGGTCGCCGGCACGCTCGGTGTCGACCTGGGCACCATGATCCTCGTCGGTATCCCCACCGCCTTTATCGCCATGGCGATTGCCGGCGTCGTGTGGGGCCGCAACGTGGGCGGTCGCATTTTTACCGATGTTCCGGAGCACTTTACCTCTGCCGAGGGTGCGAGCGACGAAAAGGAGCTTCCCTCCTTTGGCATGGTGCTTGCCATCGTGCTCACGCCGCTTTGTCTGATTTTGCTGGGCACGTTGTCCTCTTATATCCCCATGCCCGCCGAGCTCGCCTCGATTCTCGCCTTCCTGGGCAAGCCGTTCGTCGCTTTGACGCTCGCCACGCTCGTCGCGATGTATCTGCTGGGCGCGCGCCGCGGCTACTCCGGCGCCGAGCTCAAGGCCCTGCTCGACCGCTCTCTTAAGCCCGTCGGCATGATCTTGCTGGTTATCGCTTGCGGCGGCGTCATTCGCTGGATGCTGCAGGACTGCGGCTTGGGCCAGGTTATTGGCCCTATGCTCGAGGCTTCACCGCTGCCTTTGGTGGTTGTTGCCTTTTTGATTGCCGTCATGGTGCGCGCCTCTGTCGGCAGCTCCATCGTCGCTATGACCATGGCATCGGGCATTATGGCAGCCATGCCTGCGGTCGCCGGTGCTTCGGTGCTTATGCGCGCCGCCATCTGTCTTGCCATCTGCGGCGGTGCCACGGCCCTCTCGCACGTCAACGATGCCGGTTTTTGGATGTGCTCCTCGTTCCTGGAGATTGACGAGAAGACCACCCTCAAGTCCTGGACCGTTATGGAGACGCTCATCGGCCTTTCGGGTCTTGCCTGCGCCTTGGTGATTTCGTTCTTCGCCTAGTTCGCGTAGCTAAGCATCTTTCGCCGAGTGCATCGCTCGGTATCTATTTACGCCTGATTCATTAACCAACGATTGGTACAACCGTTCAAACCAAAAGAGGAGAGCATTATGGACGAGAAGACCAAGGCACAGATTCAGCAGGAGGCAGCCGACTTGGTTGCCAAGCTGCAGCCGCGTTCTGGCAAGTTTCGCACCATCAGCCCCGAGATGGACCCGCTGCGTCTGGGCTCTGGCTGGTCCATCGAGGATCTGGACAAGCCGCAGGTCATTATCGAGTCGACGTTCGGCGACTCGCACCCGGGTTCTGCCGGCCTGTTTGAGTTGGTCGAGGAGGTCCGTGCCGGCGTTGCTGAGGCTGGCGGTCACGGTGCCCGTTACTTCTGCACCGATATCTGCGACGGCGAGGCCCAGGGCCACGACGGCATTAACTACTCGCTGCCCAGCCGCGACATGATCGCCAACATGATCGAGATTCATGCCAAGGCCACCCCGTTCGACGCCGGCGTCTTTGTCGCCAGCTGCGATAAGGGCCTACCTGCGAACCTCATGGCCATGGGCCGCATTAACATCCCCTCCATCGTCGTTACCGGCGGTGTCATGGATGCCGGTCCCGACCTGCTGACCCTGGAACAGCTCGGCGCGATTTCTGCCCGCTACGAGCGCGGCGAGATCTCCCGCGAGGAGCTTGAGTTTGCCAAGCACAACGCATGCCCCAGCTGCGGCGCCTGCTCGTTTATGGGCACCGCGTCGACCATGCAGGTTACCGCCGAGGCTCTGGGCCTTATGCTGCCCGGTACCGCTCTGCTACCCGCAACCAGTTCCGACCTGCGTGAGTTTGCGCGCGAGGCCGGCCGTCAGTCCGTGTGGCTCTCCGAGCACAACCTGTGCCCGCGCGACATCGTGACCAAGGAGTCCTTCGAGAACCTCATCATGGTCCACGGCGCCATTTCGGGCTCCACCAACTCGCTGCTGCATATCCCCGCGATCGCCCGCGAGTTTGGCATCGAGATGTCCGCCGACGACTTCGATCGTCTGCACCGTGGTGCCCACTACCTGCTCAACGTTCGTCCCGCAGGTGAGTGGCCGGCGCAGTTCTTCTACTATGCGGGCGGCGTGCCGCGCATCATGGAGGAGATCAAGTCGATGCTCCACCTCGATGTCATGACCGTCACCGGCAAGACTCTCGGCGAGAACCTCGAGGATCTCAAGAACAACGGCTACTACGAGAAGTGCGGTCGTTACCTTGAGAAATGGAATCTCAAGCGCGAGGACATCATCCGTCCGTTTGACCAGGCCTTCGGCACCGACGGTTCCATCGCCATCCTCCACGGCAACCTTGCTCCAGAGGGCGCGGTCGTCAAGCACACCGTCGTTCCGCGCGAGATGTTCCAGGCCACGCTTAAGGCCCGCCCGTTCGATTGTGAGGAGGACGCTATCCATGCCGTCCTGACGCACGAGATCAAGCCCGGTGACGCCGTCATCATTCGCTATGAGGGCCCCAAGGGCTCCGGCATGCCCGAGATGTTCTACACCACCGAGGCTATCGCCAGCGATCCCGAGCTGGGTGCGAGCATTGCCCTGATCACCGATGGCCGCTTCTCCGGCGCCTCCAAGGGCCCGGCTATCGGTCACGTTTCGCCCGAGGCTGCCGTGGGCGGCCCGATTGCCCTGATCGAGGAGGGCGACCTTATCCAGATCAACATTCCCGAGCGCTCGCTGTCCATCGTTGGCATCGCCGGCAAGGAGATGGAGCCGGCCGAGGTCGACGCCGTCCTGGCCGAGCGTCGCGCCGCCTGGAAGCCCAAGGCTAATCGCTATACCTCCGGCACGCTCAAGTTCTTTACCGAGCATGCAGTTTCCGCCATTCAGGGTGGCTACATGGAGTAGCGCCCATGCGCATCAAAGTTCTCCTCTCATAGATGCGCGGCACGAAGGGCCCCGAGCTTACACTGAGCTCGGGGCCCTTTTGTCCAAACTTAGCTAAAAGCCTCGTCCCAAAAAGACTGGTTGGAAGTTGCGCTGAATGGGGGATTGTTTGACGGCGCGGGTGTCGCCAGCGGCCCCTATTTCGCCGTAAATGAGGAGACGGGGGATGCGATAGTATTACGTGGTGATATTCGACAAACCGTGGGCTTCATCCGAGGGCTTTATGGAACAACACCAGCATTATCAGAGCCTGCAAGATCAGGCATACAACGCATTGCGCTCCAAGATCATCTATGCCGAGCTCAAGCCCGGCACGCGCCTTTCGGCGATTGGCCTGGAAAAGGAGACGGGAATCGGGCGCACGCCCATTCGCGAGTCCTTTGTGCGCCTGCGTGAGCAGGAGCTGGTGGAAACGCGCCCCAAAAGCGGCACCTATGTCTCAAAAATCAGCATGGAGCGCGCCGAGAACGCCTGTTTCTTGCGCGAGAAACTCGAGAGAAGCGTACTCATTAAATGTTGTTCGGCTGCTACGCCCGAGCAAAAGCAGCGGCTTGAGCAGATTCTTGCCGAGTCCGAGTCGCTCGACCATAGCGAAACGCGTCGCTTTTTCGATCTGGACAACCTGTTCCACGAGACGTGTTTTGAGATTGCCGGCCGTCACATGTTGTGGGATTGGATGAAGAGCGTCAACACGCATTTTGAGCGATACAACTGGTTGCGTATGGTGTCGCAGGATCTGGATTGGGAGCCGATTCGTCGGCAGCATCGCCGGATTCTCGAGGCCATTAAGAGGGGCGATACCGATGCGGCGAGCTATCTGGCAGAGACGCATTTGCATCTAATGCCCGAGGAGCAGGGTCCGGTTATCGCCTTACATCCCGACTACTTTGAGCTGTCCAAAGACTCGGCCATCTAACTCGCCCCCTACATTAGTTGCGGTGAAATAGGGATTGTTTTGCGGCTCTGATGGCGTAAACAGTCCCTATTTCACCGCAACTGCCGGGGCACTATCGGGGCACGAAAAAGCTGCGACGCTACTTGGAGGAAAAGACCGGAAGCAAGGGTCCATTCCTCCAGACGGCGCCGCAGCTGTTTTGGTGGCTTGGCTTTTGTTGAAGTGGCTCAGCTGGGCGTGGTCGCCAACCGAGTAGGAAAAGCGGCTCGGGGGCGTGTCGCTTCCGTCACGTTCTATCAGCGTACAAGACGGTTTTGGTTCTTGTTCGTGACGGAAACGGCGCGCTTCCGAGCCGCTTTAAAAGAAAGGGGGCGAGGTCTAGGGCACGCCCCCTTTCACGATAGAGAGCTAAACCTAGCCGCGGACCTTCTTGACGACGTCCATGGCCTCGCGGGCGATCTGCTCGACCTTGGAGAAGTCGCCGTCGGCGAACAGGGCGGGCTTGACCATCCAGGTGCCACCGCAGGCGATAATGGCGGAGGAGCTCAGGTACTCCTCGACGTTGGCGGTGCTCACGCCGCCGGTAGGCATAAAGCGGTGACCGACAAACGGAGCAGCGAGGGCCTTGATGGTGTTCAGGCCGCCGTACTGAGCCGCAGGGAAGAACTTGGTGACCTTGAGACCCAGGTTCTCGGCCGCGGTGACCTCGGAGGGGGTCACGGTGCCGGGCAGCACGGGCAGGTCGATGTCGATGCAGTGCTTCACGACGTCCTCGTTATAACCCGGGGAGACGATGAACTTGGCACCGGCGGCGCGAGCCTGCTCAACCTGCTCGACGGTCAGGACGGTGCCGGCGCCAACGCACATCTCGGGCTCGGCCTCGGCCATAGCGGCGATGCACTCGGCGGCGCAGGCGGTGCGGAAGGTGACCTCGGCGGACTTCATGCCAGCTGCCATAAGGGCGTGGGCGAGCGGAGCGGCGTCCTCGACCTTGTCGAGCACGACGACCGGCACGATGCCCAGGGACTCAAGCGTGGTGTAGAACTGATCGAACATGATGTTCCTTTCGATGTGAGGCGCGCACGGGCGCATGATTGCTAAATGTGCTGGTCAGGAGCCGATTTTGGATTGGTTATCGGAGGCACTGCTTGGGGTCACAAGCAATTTCAAAACCGGCTGCACGACCAGTCATGTAGGAAATGCCAGACAAAACCGGAATGGGACTGGTGGTTTTGCCCGACCGGAGGAATCGGGGAGCGGGCTGCAGAGGTATGGGTATGGGTATGGGAAACTGCAGCCCGCGGAATGGGGACGGCTTAGCGCGCGACTCGGGTGCCACCGTCGGCGGCTGATGCCACAGCGGCGATCTCGTCGGCGGTCACCAAGTTGGAATCGCCCTTGATGGTGAGTTTGAGGATCGAGGCCGCAATCGCGTAGTTGACGGCGTCCTGCGGGTCAAAGTCGTTGATGAGGGCATGGACCAAACCGGCGTTAAAAGCGTCGCCGGCGGCAACGCCCTCGAGCACGTGAACGTCATGAGCAGGGGAGAACCAGTGCTCGCCGCTCTCGGCGTCATAGAGCATGCCCATCCAGATGGAGCGCTCGACGCAGGAGATGTTGCGGACGACCGAAGCGACCTTTTTGCAGCCGTACTCGGCGCAAATCTGACGGGCCATCTCGACGTAGGTGTCGCGCTCCTCGATGCCGTGGGCAAGGGAGCCGGAGACGCAGGTCATGCCGAGGCCGGCGGGTGCGTCCTCGTCGTTGGCGATGCAGATGTCGACGAGCGGCAGGAGCTCCTTCATGGTGGCCTGCGACTTTTCGGGCGACCACATCTTGCCGCGATAGTTGACGTCGCACACGGTGGTGATGCCCTTGGCGCGGCAAGCGGTGAGGGCGTCCTTGCATGCACCGGCCATCTCGTCGGAGACAGCGGGCGTCACGCCGGAGAAATAGAAGACATCGATGCCCTTGAGGATCTCGTTCCAGTCAAAGACGTCGCGCTTGGCCATGTTGATAGCGGAGTACTTGCGGTCGTAGACGCAGCCGTTGCCGCGCTGCGAGGCACCGACCTCAAAGACATAGGAGCCCAGACGATCGCCCTGACGCACGACGCGCGTGGTGTCGACGTCGTAGACCTTCAACGAACGCAGAGCGCACTCGCCCAGACGGTTGGCCGGGACAACGGAGACGTAAGCGGCCTTGTCGCCCTGGTAGGCCAGGGAAAGCGCGGTGTTTGCCTCGGCGCCGCCGTAGCGGACATCAAACTCGGTCGCCTGCTCAATGCGCAGATGGTCTTTGGGCGAGAGCCTCATCATGATCTCGCCGAAGGTAAGAACCGTTTTACCCATGGTCGCGCAGCTCCTTCTTGCTCGTGCGTACACCTTTGATATGGCGTTGGCACGGAGGTGCCAAGACGGTAGGGTGCATCTTTGCACCACCGTGCCAACGCTTGCCGAAATCGGTTTACGAAATCGGTTTCGTTTCGAGTTGTAGTATACTCACCTACAGCGTTTTGCAAGCGAGATTTTTAAAAAAATGCCTAAAATGGCTCAGACTGCTGACAATTGGGAAACGGGGTGCGCCATGGCGCAGATGAGAATCAAGGACATTGCCGCCGAGGCGGGCGTGAGCCCGGCCACGGTCTCGCGCTATCTCAACAACCGCCCCGGGCAGATGACCGAGGAAACCCGCGCTCGCATCGCGGCGGTTATCGAGCGCACCGGCTATCGCCCACGTGCCGCCGCACGCAATCTGCGCAGCTCACGCACCAACCTCATCGGCGTGATCCTGGCCGACATCGCCAACCCGTTCTCCAGCGCCATGCTCGAGGGCCTTTCCGCTAGCGCCGCCGCGCGCGGCTGCTCGCTTATGACGGCCATTAGCGGTAACGATCCCGCTAAAGAGGCCGAATCGCTCACCAGGCTTATCGACGCCGGCGTGGACGGCCTGGTCGTCAATACCTGCGGCGGTAACGACGAGGCAATCGCCGCTGCCGCGGGACGTTTACCCGTTGTGCTGCTCGACCGCGATGTTGCCGCCGGCGGTGTCGATCTGGTGACATCTAACAACCGCGAGCTGGTTGCCGGCTTGGTAGACGCCTTGGCTGCCGCTGGCAGCGAGCGCTTGTGCCTGCTCACCGAGGCAAGCGATGGCAGCCCCGTGCGTCGCGAGCGCGCCGAGGCCTTTGCCGACGAGCTTTCGCGTCGAGGTCTTGCGGGCGAGGTCGTCACCCTGGCCGATGGTGGCGTCACGGGCGTCGGCCGCTTGGACGAGACCATCCGTGGCTATGCAGGTAAAAAGCTCGGCCTCATTGCCGTCAACGGCCTGGTCTTTCTGCGTCTGACCGAGGCGCTGGCACAGTTGGGACCCTCGTTGCCGGCGGGTCTCAAGATCGCGACGTTTGACGACTACCCCTGGAACCACGTGCTCTTTGGCGGTGTGACCACGGCCGCGCAAGACACCCTCACCATTGCCGAGCGCGTGGTCGAGCGCCTGTCCGAGCGCATCGACATCGTTACCACTACGGTGGGCGATGCCGCAAAGCTCGCCCCCAAGCGCATCGAGATTCCCGGTCACATCGAATACCGCGCCTCAACCTCGCGCTAGCCATTCGTTCGCAACTGCCTGTTCGCACACGTTTTTTGAGCGCTTGATACGCTTTAACCCTGCGGAAACATTTTTCTGCGATAGTATCTGCGATATAGACCAGTCGAAACCCGCCCGAAAGAAAGGGGAGCGACATGAACCAGCAGAACATCGATTACGTACTCCGCTCCGTAGAGCAGCGTGACATCCGCTTTGTGCGTCTGTGGTTTGTCGACATTCTCGGCCGCCTCAAGAACTTTGCCATTAGCCCCGAGGACCTCGAAGTCGCTTTTGAGGAGGGTATTGGCTTTGACGGCTCGGCCATCGAGGGCTTTGCCACGCCCGAGGAAGCCGATATGCTGGCGTTTCCCGATGCTTCGACCTTCCAGATCCTGCCGTGGCGCCCGAGCCACAACGGCGTCGCCCGCGTGTTCTGCGACGTGTGCACCCCCGATCGCAAGCCGTTTGCCGGCGACCCGCGCGACGCCCTGCGCCGCATGTTCTATAAGGCCGAGAAGGCCGGCTACCTGCTCAACGTGGGCGCCGAGCTGGAGTACTACTACTTCCCCGACGAGCACACGCCCGAGCCGCTCGACAACGTGGGCTACTTTGACCTTTCGGTGAGCGATGCTGCTCGCGACCTGCGTCGCAACACGGTCCTCACGCTCGAGAAGATGTCCGTGCCCGTGGAATACACCTTCCACGCCGCTGGCCGCTCGCAGCATGGCATGAGCCTGCGCCACGCCGAGGCCCTGAGCATGTCCGACGCCATCACCACGGCCAAACTCATCATTAAGCAGCAGGCCTACGAGAGCGGTTGCCACGCCTCCTTTATGCCCAAGCCGTTGGCAGGCGAAGACGGCAGTGCTATGTTCCTGTGCCAGTCGCTATTCGATCACGACGGCAACAACGTCTTTTGGGGCGAGGACGACGAGAAGTACCATCTTTCCGACATCGCCAAACACTACATGGCCGGCATTCTGGCGCACGCGCGCGAGATCAGCGCCATCACCAACCCCACGGTCAACTCATACAAGCGCATCACCACGGGTGGCGACTCCGTGCCGCAGTACGCCACGTGGGGCCTGCGTAACCGCGCGAGCATGGTCCGCATCCCGGTCTACAAGCCCGGCAAGCAGCTGTCCACGCGCATCGAGCTTCGTAGCCCCGACCCCATGGCCAACCCGTACCTGGTCAACGCCGTCACGCTGGCGGCTGGTCTCGATGGCATCGAGCGCAAACTGGAGCTCCCGCCCGAGGCAACGGCCGAGACGCTCAAGCTCACCGACCGTCAGATGGTCGAGGCCGGCTATACGCCGCTGCCGCGCTCGCTCAAAGAGGCGCTCGACGTCTTTGAGGACTCGCAGTTTATGAAGGATGCCCTCGGCGAGCACATCCATAGCTTCTTCCTCAAAAAGAAGCGCGACGAGTGGCATAAGTTTGAGTCTACGATCACCGAGTGGGAGATCAAGCATTATCTGGCGAACTCCTAATCGCGCTGGCTTGTTCCAGTACGATTGAGCTCATTTCCTTGGAGGTCGATATGTCCGAAAAGAGTGCCCTGTTCATGGCGCGCACGACGCGCTTCCACGAGTTTGCCCGCAGCTTGACGACCACCCTGGGTATCGAGGTGAGCCTGGCAACCCCCGATTCGCCGACTGCGGCGCACGACTTTGACCTGCTGATCCTCGATTCCGATGGCATCCGCAGTGACCGCATCGATCAGATTGCCAAGTGGCTTGACGATCGCGGCGGCGTCCCCATGCTGGTGATCGTCGATGACGAGGCACTCGGCACCCTGCGCCTGCCGAATCACGCGCATGCCGACTTTGTATGCCCCACGGCGACGCCCAACGAGCTCAAGGCTCGCGCGCAGCGCCTGATGGGCGAGGAGGAGACTGTCGCCGCCGACGATGTGCTCAACATCGACAACCTCGAGATTAACCTGGCAACCTACCAGGTGACGCTCGATAACGAGCCCATCGACCTGACGCTGATGGAATACTCGCTGCTGAGCTTTTTGGCGACGCATCCCAACCGTGCTTACAGCCGCGAGGTGCTGCTGCACCGCGTGTGGGGCTTTGAGTACTGCGGCGGTACGCGCACCGTCGACGTGCACATCCGACGCATCCGCTCCAAGGTGGGCCCGCAGATCGCGGCACACATCACCACCGTCCGCGGCGTGGGCTATCTGTTTAAGGACTAGCTTTCCACCACAAAGGGGACAGGCGCCTTTGTGGTGGTTTTGACGCAGGTGCGGGTTCCTTTAGGGCCTGCAACAGAACTTAAGCATTCCTAAAAGATTGCGTTCTCATACACGTGCACCCGCATATTGGGGTACAACTCAACGTGAACAATGATGGCCCGCCACATGTTTGGTGGGCCTTTGGTTATTTGACGAAAGGATCGCAGCCATGAGCGAGAACGATTCCCAGCGTCCCCAGGATGCGGGCAACGCCGGCGAGACCCAGCAGCAGCCGCGTGTGCAGGTGGAGTCGACGCCTGCCGGCAGCAACATTCCCTACGTGCAGGCCTACGACACACAGACTGGCAAGCCGCTGGGCGGCCAGCAGGTTGTAAACAAGCACACGGTGGTCAAGACCAAGACCAAAAAGCTGCCGATCTTTATTACAGCGCTTGCCGGCTGCGCCTGCGGCGCTCTGCTGGTCATCGCGCTCATTATGAGTGGCACGCTCAACATTGGTGGTGGCAAGAATGCCGTGACGGCGGGTGCTTCGGGTTCGTCGACGCAAAAGATTACGATTGATTCCGAGGACACCACGCTGGCCGAGGCCGTTTCTGCCAAGGCCTTGCCCTCCGTCGTTTCCATCACCGCCACTTCGAGCGGCAGCCAGAATGGCTCGCTTTCGCAGTCTGCTGATGAGTCGGATAGCTCGGGCAGCGTTGGTTCGGGCGTGGTGCTCGATACCGAGGGCCATATCCTCACCAACAACCACGTGGTCGATGGTTACGACCAGTACGTGGTGACCATGGACGACGGCACCACCTACGAGGCCGAGTTCGTGGGCAACGATGCTTCGAGCGACCTAGCCGTCATCAAGCTCAAGGATGCAGACGCCTCCAAGCTTACGCCGATCGAGATTGGCGACTCCTCCAAGCTCAACGTGGGCGAGTGGGTTATGGCCATCGGTTCGCCGTTTGGCAACGAACAGTCTGTCTCCACGGGCATCGTCTCGGCGCTCTATCGCTCCACGGCCATGAGCTCTACCAGCGGCAATACCATCTATGCCAACATGATCCAGACCGATGCCGCCATCAACCCGGGCAATTCCGGTGGCGCGCTCGTTAACGACAACGGCGAGCTCGTGGGTATTAACTCGCTCATCGAGAGCTACTCGGGCTCCAGCTCGGGCGTGGGCTTTGCTATTCCCGTTAACTACGCCAAGAACATTGCCGACCAGATTATCGGCGGCAAGACGCCGGTTCATCCGTACCTGGGTGCCACGCTTTCGAGCGTCAACGCGCTCAACGCCCGCACCAACAAGCTGAGTACCGATAGCGGCGCCTATGTGGCGAGCGTCGTTGAGGATGGCCCCGCCGCCAGAGCTGGCATCCAAGAGGGCGATGTCATTACCAAGCTGGGCGACGACGAGATTACGAGTGCCGATGGCCTGATCATCGCACTGCGCAGCCACGAGGTGGGCGAGAAGGTCGAGATCACGCTCGTGCGCGGCAAGGAAGAGAAGAAGGTCACCGTCGAGCTGGGCTCTGACGAGGAGCTGCAGAACCAGCAGCAGGACGACAGTTCGACCGACACCGGCAACGGCGGTATTACCGACGAGCAGCTGCGCCAGTACCTGGAGGAGCTGCTAGGCCAGCAGGGCCAGGGCCAAGGCTACAGTCAGGGTTTCTAACGAGCTGTATTGCGCATATCGAAGCCAGAGGGGCTGTCCCGCCGATGCGGGGCAGCCCCTCTCTTCTTATTGATCCGTTGGGGACGGAGGAAAACGGATCAATTAGAGCTGGCAAGGGCATGGTTTGATCGCGCGCTCCGTCCCGGTCCGTCGGCTGCCGATTCGGTGCGGTTCGAAAGGGCTATTCGGCGCCATGGTGACCGGTGGTACTCTAGTATCCGTTTGAAATCGAGCGAAGGAGTGCCGCTATGGAGCAATCGAGCCTGTTTGGTGACGGCGTGGATATCGATACCGAAACGCCCGCGAACACGGATGCCGCTGCACCGGCCGATGCCCGTGCCCAGGCGGCGGCGCGTGCGGCCGAGCTGCGTCACGAGCTCGATTACCACGCCTATCGCTACTACATGCTCGACGCGCCCGAGATCACGGACGCCGCCTTTGACAAAATGCTCGTTGAGCTGCAGGAAATCGAGGCGACCTACCCCGACCTGGTGACGCCCGACAGCTATACCCAGCGCGTGGGCGGCTACGTGAGCGAGCAGTTTACGCCGGTTACGCACATGGCACGCATGTATTCCATGGACGATGCCATGGACCTGGACGAGCTCGACGCTTGGCTCCAGCGCACCGAGGATGCGCTCGGTGCCGGTAGCGTCACCTATACCTGTGAGCTTAAGATCGACGGTCTGGGCGTGGCGCTTACCTACCAAAACGGCACCTTTGTGCGCGCCGCCACGCGCGGCGACGGCACCACGGGCGAGGACGTGTCGCTCAATGTGCGCACCATCAAGGATGTGCCCATGCACCTGTCCGAGCCGGCGCTCGCCCACATGGGTGTCGACCGCGAGCGCACCATCGAGGTGCGCGGCGAGGTCTACATGCCTAAGGGCAGCTTTGTTCGTCTGAATGAAGAGGCCGATGCCGAGGGGCGCGACCCCTTCGCCAACCCGCGCAACGCCGCTGCCGGCAGCCTGCGCCAAAAGGACCCCAAGGTCACGGCGCGTCGCGATCTGGCCACCTTTATCTATGCCATCGCCGATACCGACCCGCTGCACGTCCACAGCCAGCGCGAGTTCCTCGATTGGCTTCGTAGCGCCGGCTTTAGCGTCAACCCCAACGTGGCTCGTTGCGCCACGCCCGCCGAGGTCCACGAGTTCTGCGCCCAGGCCCTCGAGCATCGCGGTGACCTGGACTACGACATCGACGGCGTGGTCGTAAAGGTCGACAGCTTCCAGCAGCAGCTCGACCTGGGCTTTACCGCCCGCGCACCACGCTGGGCCATTGCCTTTAAGTTCCCGCCCGAGGAAAAGCAGACCGTCCTGCGCGAGATTCGCATCCAGGTGGGCCGCACCGGTGTGCTCACGCCGGTCGCCGAGTTCGACCCGGTGACGGTTGCCGGCTCCACTATCGCGCGCGCCACGCTACACAACATCGACGAGATCCGTCGCAAAAACGTGCGCGAGGGCGACACTATCATCGTGCACAAGGCGGGCGACGTAATCCCCGAGGTCGTGGGCCCGGTACTCGACAAGCGCCCGGCCGATTCGGTCGACTGGCACATGCCCGAGGTCTGCCCCGTGTGCGGTAGCCCCGTGGTCCACGAGGACGGCGAGGTCGCCTACCGCTGCGTCTCCATCGACTGCCCCGCGCAGCTCAAGGAGCGTCTGCTCCACTGGGTGAGCCGCGGCTGCATGGACGTCGACGGCTTAGGCGACGAGATCGTCGACAAGATGATCGCTGCCGGCCTGATCCACGATGTCGCGGACTTCTACCAGCTCACGGTCGACGACATCGCCGGACTGGACACGGGCCGCACCTATGCCAGCTCCAACAGCAAAAAGGGCGTTAAGAAGGGCGACCCCATCCCGGTAGGCCTCAAGACGGCCGAAAAGATCATCGCCGAGCTCAATAAGTCCAAGAGCCAGCCGCTCGGTCGCGTGCTGTTTGCCCTGGGTATCCGCCATGTGGGCAAGAGTGTGGGCGAGGTCATCGCCGAGCGATTCCTGTCGATTGACAAGCTCATCTTGGCGAGTGAAGAGGATATCGCCGAGTGCGAGGGCATCGGTCCCAAGATTGCGGCGAGCGTCAAGCAGTTCCTGGCCGTGCCCGAGAACCTTGCCGTGCTGGAGCGCCTGCGCCAGGCGGGCCTGTCGCTCGAGGTCGACTTGGGCGCCGCGCACGCGCAGGCCGCAGCCGACGCTGGCGTGGCGGGTGAGCTCGCCGACGCACAGCCGCTTGCGGGTCTGACCTTCGTGCTCACCGGCACGCTCGTCAACCGCACCCGCGACGAGGCAGGCGCGGCGCTCAAGGTGCTTGGTGCCAAGGTCTCGGGCAGTGTTTCAAAGAAGACGAGCTACCTGGTTGCCGGTCCCAAAGCGGGCTCCAAGCTCACCAAGGCCGAGCAGCTGGGCGTACCCGTACTGGACGAGGACGCGCTCGAGCAGATCTTGGCTACTGGTCAGGTGCCCCAGGCATAAGGCATCAATAGTCAAATTGAAGAACCGCCCGGAAGCACGATGCTTTCCGGGCGGTTCTTATTTGGACGGGGCAACCGGCACCGTGATCTGCGTCACGTGGGTCGCTGGGTCGTCGCTGATGATGTCGTCGATAAGGGCGATTTCGCGTTGCTCCGCTACGCCACCAACTTGTCAAAAGCTCCGCGGCGGTTGAGTACGGTAAACGCGATAACACAGATGACCGCCGACAGAATTGACCCGCACGGCGAAGCGATGCCCATGGGAAACAGCGTGCCGGAATAGGCGTTCGACAGCAGCCACGCGCCCGGCACGCGAATGAGCGCCACGGCCAGCACGTTGTGCGCAAAGCCGATGTAGCTCTTGCCGTACGCAGCGAAAAAGCCGCTAAAGCAAATGTGGATGCCGGCAAAGATCGCGTCGAAAATATAACTGTGCATATAGCCGGTACCGGCCGCGACCACCGCGGGGTCCTTGGCAAAAAAGCCGATAAACGCCGGTGCCACCAGCCACATCAGCACCGTGATCAGGCAGCCGTACACTACCGAGATGGTCATGGCGTCCTTGAGCACCTGACGTGCGCGGTCGCCCTTGCCCGCGCCGGCGTTTTGCGCCGTGAGCGCGCTGACGGTGGCGCCCATGGAACTCGGCACAATGAACAAAAAGCTGATCATCTTCTCGACCAGGCCCACGGCAGCGGCGTCGACCAGGCCGCGATGGTTGGCGATGACGGTGATGAACATAAACGCCACCTGGATGCAGCCGTCCTGTACTGCCACGGGCACGCCGATCTTAAGAATGCTGCCGAGCACCTCGGGCTGGGGGCGCAGGTCGCTGCGCTTAACATGGATGTTCGTGCGACGGCTCTTGAGCCACACGAGTGCGAGGGCAACGCTGGCCGTCTGGGCGGTCACCGTGCCGAGCGCCGCGCCCACGGGGCCGAGCCCCATGTGGCCGATAAATAGAAAATCGAGCGCGATGTTGATGACGCATGCCACGCCAATCACGTACATGGGCGAGCGTGAATCGCCCAGGCCGCGAAAGATGGCCGAGAGAATGTTGTATGCGGCGATAAACGGAATGCCGACAAAGCAGATACGCAGGTAGGCGGCGGTGCCTTCGACTGCCTCGGGCGGCGTGCCAATGAGCGCCACAACCTGCGGGCATAGTGCGAGCAGGACAGCGGCCAGCACCACTGAGACACCCATAAAGAGCGTGATGGTGTTGCCGATGGCGGTCTCGGCGCGGTCGAAGCGGCGCGAGCCCACGGCGTGGCCAACGATGACCGTCGTTCCCATGGCCAGGCCCACGAGCGTCACGGTAATGATGTAGAGCGTCTGCGCGCCATTGCCCACGGCGGTGATGCCGGCGGCGCCGCTAAACTGCCCCATCATGTACAGGTCGGCCATGCCGTAGAGCATCTGTAAAAAGTACGAGAGCATATAGGGCAGGGCAAAGACCGCGATGGTCTTAAGGACATTGCCGCGTGTGAGGTCGTGTTCCATGAGCGGGGCACTTTCTGGCTGGGTTCGTTTAGCTACCAGTGTAGTGAAAACCCTATAACGATAGTAGAGTCAAGGTTTGTGTCGACAGTGGGGCGAAAAAAGTCACGCTCCGAGCACGATGCTTTGGCCCTCTGTGCCCTTCACCTCGCCTCAAACCATCACAACATTCGACGGTTTTTGCCAAAATCGGGAAAAGCATCGAATGTTGTGATGGTTTTTCTGCCACTCGACCGGGTGGAATCGCTTTCTTGCGCACGAAGGTGTGCGGACCCGTGGGCAGGGGAATAAGGTTGGTTATCCGACTCCATTGGAGGGCTCATGGACCTGCCGATCGTCCTGTCCCATAAGACTGCCTGGCTGTACCATAACGTGGCGCGCCCGTCCGAGCCGCTCTCGCGAGCAAGCAGCCTATACGATGAGGACTCGCTTGCTAGCGAGGCGGAACCGACCGCGAGCCTGCCCAAATTGGGACTCGATGCCAAGGGGCTGAGGGCTTCAACGGCAGTTGGGATCGTTGCTGACTATCTGGTTTCTCTTGGTATTCCACAAGAAGAGCTCGATCATATCGACACGCTCGTCAACTTCGATTTTGAGCGCTCGACGCCGGCTGGATTTAGGTGCCACGTGTTTGGAGCGCCGGTACCTCCAGGCCATCTTATCGAGGTGGCAGAGGGCCTTCTAGTGGTTGATGAGGCCATGTGCTTTGTCCAAGCGGGTTCGTGGATGAGTGAGCCCGAGCAGCTGGAATATGGGTATGAAATCTGCGCCCGATACCATTTGAATCATCTGTCGACAGGCGATTATATCGAGATGGGGCAGAGGTATACCGTTGCCGACTTGATTACTTATTGCAATGAGAACCGATCTCGTCAGGGGGCCATACGCGCGGCCGCCGTGCTCAAGCGCGTGCACGATGGCGCGCGGTCGCCCATGGAGACGGCCACCGCAATCATGGTCGTAGCAAAACGTTCCCAGGGAGGGCTGGGATACGCCAAGATCGAGCTCAACCATCGGGTCGATGTTCCCAACGAGTTCAAGTATCTCGCAAAGGCCGGGTATTTCGAAATCGACGTATATGCGCCTGCGAGCGGTACGGGGATTGAGTACAACGGCTCGGACCATCTTGATAAACAGCGCAGCGCGTCGGATGCGGAGCGTATGACCGTGCTGAGCGCGCTGGGCTTTAAGATGATCGTCTTCACCGGGACTCAGTTTGCCCACCAGCTGCAATTGCACCGGGCGATGAACGCCATCGCGCTCGCTATGGGCCTTAAGTGCGACCGAAGCGAAGCGTTCCAAAAGCGGCAGAACGACCTGCGAGAATTCGTGATTCGGCACTGGGACGGCGGCCTCTAGGGGCGCTTTGGTCCTTCTGCGGGGTGCCGTGGGCAGGCAAACCATCACAACATTCGACGTTTTTTGCCAAAATCGGGAAAAGCGTCGAATGTTGTGATGGTCTGTGCTGAGGATGGGCTTGGAAGTCCGTTTTGCTCGAAGCGACCTGTCCTGTCGTACGGGTGTCGGCATGATTCTCTTGTGGGGTATTATGTTTTCCGAAGAATAAAACGCCGCGTGAGGGGAGGGCTGCGTGGACGGGCGCGTGCAACATGACGGCTTTGGCCGCGATATCAACTACCTGCGCATTGCCGTTACCGACAAGTGCAATTTCCGCTGCATTTACTGCATGCCGGCCGATGGCGTGGCGCCCCGTGCGCACGACGAGCTGCTCAGTGCCGAGGAAATCGCCCGCTTTGTGCGCCTGGTGGCGGGAGGGGGCATTCGCCACGTGCGCCTGACGGGTGGCGAGCCGCTGGTCAGCCGGCGCATCATCCCGCTCATTCGCGATATCCGCGCGATCCCGCAGATCGAGGACATCTCGCTTACCACCAACGGCGCCCTGCTGCCCAAGCTGGCGCCGCAGCTCAAAGATGCCGGGCTTGACCGCGTCAACATCTCGCTCGACACGCTCGACCCCGATCTGTTTGGAAAGATCACGCGCCTGGGCCGGCTCGAGCAGACCATGGCCGGCATCGACGCGGCGCTGGCTTGGGGCTTTGAACCCGTTAAGGTCAACTGCGTTGTGGTGCGCCGACTCAACCAGGATGTGGCGGCCCTTGCACGGCTGACCGTCGACCGCCCCATCCACCTGCGCTTTATCGAATACATGCCCATTGGCGACGAGCGCACGAGCTCGCATTGCGCTGTGGATCCGCACGCGCCCGCGCTCAATCCCGAGCTGTGGGATGCGAGCGATACCGTGCCGAGTGACGAGTTGCGGGCGCGCATCAATGCCGGGGCCGCCGCGGCGGACCTGGACGAGCTCGAGCCGCTCGACATCAACGACGCTCCTGCCGGCGCGGGCCCTGCGCGCTATTGGCGCTTTCCGGGCGCGGCGGGAACGGTCGGCTTCATTAGCGCCATGTCCAATCATTTTTGTGCGAATTGCAACCGTCTGCGCCTGACGGCCGATGGCAACGTGCGTCCGTGCCTGTTTAGCGATGCCGAGTATTCGGTGCGTGACGCCCTGCGCCGTGGTGATGATATGCAGGTACTTTCGATTTGGCGCGATGCCGTGGCCCACAAACCGCAGGAACACGCGATAATTGAGGGCACGCAACGATTTATGTCCCAAATCGGAGGATGATCATATGGCCAAGAGCAGGTACGCCGATGCCACCAAGGCCGCTCGCAGGGCCGCAATGTCTGCCCATAATGCCATGGCTGCGGCGAATGCTGACAGCGCCGACGCGTCCGCGCAGCCGACTGCCAGTGCTGCTACCGAGCCCGCCCGCGACGCCCGTCGCGACGAGCTGACGCATGTGGATGCCAAGGGTGAGGTGCGCATGGTCGACGTGTCCGACAAGGCCGAGACCCATCGCATCGCCATCGCCGAGGGCACCATCCTCATGCACCCTGAGACGCAGGCTATGGTGCTGCAGGACCGCGCCAAGAAGGGCGACGTGCTTGCCTGCGCGCGCGTGGCGGGTATTATGGCCATCAAGCGCACGAGTGACATCATCCCCATGTGCCATCCGTTGCTCATTACCAAGAGCAAGTGCGATATTGCGCCCATTGCCCCGGCGGGGACGCCTGTCGAGAACGTGCCCGAGGGCTGGGCGCCGGCGCGCGCGGACGGGCAGGTTGGCTTTCACGTACTGGTTACGGCCGGCGTGACGGGCAAGACGGGTATCGAGATGGAGGCCCTGACCGGCGCGAGTGCCGCGTGTCTAACGATCTATGACATGTGCAAGGCCGTCGATCGCGGTATGGAGATTGTCGACGTGCGCCTGCTGCACAAGGAGGGCGGCCGCTCGGGTGTGTGGGATCGTGTCGAACGTCAGGCGGCTGCTGTTGAGGCCGTGGCCGCTGATGGTGCTGCGCTCGCAAGCGCACCCGTCGCCGTTGCGCCCGCAGCTCCGGCACCGGCCGTCCCCGCGATCGCGTTTATCGGCTACCAAAATTCGGGCAAGACCACGCTTGTCGAGAAGGTTATCGCCGAGCTCACCCGCCGCGGCCTGCGCGTGGGGTCGCTCAAGCATCATGGGCACTACGGCTTTGATATCGATGTGCCCGCCAAGGATACGTGGCGCCATCACCAGGCCGGATCCAAGCACGTGGGCCTCATCTGCGCCACGCGCTGGGCGGAGTACGCCGACACGCGCGAGGAGGACGAGATGCCCGCGCGCGAGCTGCTGTCGCGCTACAACGATGTCGACGTGGTGATCATCGAGGGCTACAAGACCGAGGGCTTCGACAACATCGTGGTCGCGCGCTCCGGCGTCGATCGCCTACGCGGCAAGAGCTCGCTCGACCTGGTCGACGGTCACACGCTGGCCCTTGCCTGCAACGAAGCCCTAGCACGCCAGGCATTCGACGCCGGCTTTGCGACCCGAGCCATCAACATCAACGACGCCCGAGCCATCTGCGACCTTATTCAAGACCACCTTCAGGCTTGACGCTGCGCCGGCCCCAAGCACCCCGTCTCGCCCCTCAAGCCGTCGCTCGCGTACCAAAGTACGCGTCGCTCCTCTTTCGGGGCGACCTGGGGCACTTGGAACCGGCTCGCTGCGCTGCCATAACATGCCAAAAAGGGACAGGTTTATTTTGGCAGGTTTTATCTGGGCAAACGTCATTTCCACCACAAAGGTGCCAGGCACCTTTGTGGTGGTTTTTGCTTTGGACGATGTGCGGGACATGCCTTACAATCTACCAAGTAGTTCATGACGGGCGGAAAACGGAGAGAAGGGGTCTGATGCGTCCTTAATGTTTCATGCGGATTGATTGATTCGATAGACGGTGGCGAATGCCCACCGCCCGTATTCGTATGAAACAAGGAGTCTCCATGCTCGCCTCTCTTTTCTCAAAGCCTCAATCATCGCTGTCCGTGCAGGCCAAGCGCCTGGTGGCGATGCGCTTTCTCATCTACACCGGTTTTCAGACCAGCTACTTTATCGGCGTTATCGGAACGCTCACCTATGCGGACGATGCCTCGGTCGTGGCGACATCGTTGGCCGTCCTGTTTATGAATGTTTTTGTAATCCTGGGATCCTTTGCGGGTGGCGCGGCGCTCGACGCCTGGGGCCCGCGCCACCATTTTCTGCTGAGCATCGTCGGCGCGCTGGCAACCGGCGCGACGATTATCGCCTTTGGCGGCGCGACCGGCATCGTCCTGCTCGGCGCGGCGCTCCTGGGTTTTGTGATGGGGTTCGCCCAGCCCATCGCCACGTCCTATCCGGCCTATCTCACCGACGACCCCGTCGAGCTCAAAGACATCAACTCCGCCATCGCCATGTTTTCAAATGTGAGTATCATCGTTGGCCCCACGCTGGGCGGCTTTGTCGCGGCGGCTGCGTCGTCGCGCGCGGTGTTCGTGCTCATGATGCTCTTTACCGCGTTGGCGCTCATTGCCGGTTGGGGCTTTAGGCAAAGTGCAGGTCAGGTTGCCACACACGAAGGCAAACCCGCGGTTGGCGACATCACATCGGATAAGGCCAGCCAAAGCTCCGACCCCAACACGTCCTCCCGTGTCACCTTCGCAGCCAGCATCAAGACGGTCTTTACCAACAGCGTCCTCGCGCTACTTTTCTGTATCATCTTCCTCTCGAACTTTGGCTATGGTGCCTTCGATCCGCTGGAGTCGTTCTTCTACCGCGATGTCCTGCACGTCGGTGTTGAGTGGATGGGCTGGCTCTCGTCGGCCAGCGGTGTGGGCGCGGTGCTGGGCGCCGTGGTCGCGCTCCGCCTGCCGGCGCGCTTTGTCAGCCTCAAAACGCTGCTCGTGGCGCTCATGTCCGTGGGTCTGGGAAGCCTGCTCTACGTGGGAACGCCGTACGTGGGCGTGGCCCTTATCGGCCAGATTGTCCTGGGCGTGGCCTGGGGCGTCGTCAACCCGCTTCACAACACTATCGTGCAAACGACGGCTCCGCTCGAGCAGCTCGGTCGCGTGAACTCGGTCATGGGCTTTGGCAACATGTTCGCCGGCGTGGCCCCTCTGGCGGTTGCACCGTGGCTGGCGGCAACATTTGGCGTACAACGGACTCTCGTGGGGGCGGGCATGGTCGTGACGGCGGTTCCCGCGGCGCTGCTGCTGTTTGGACGCCGGCATTTGGATCGTGCCGCAAAGCAGTAAAAACCATCACAACATTCGATGAAAATCGCGATTTTGCCGAAAAACGTCGAATGTTGTGATGGTTTGCGCCCCGGGCCAGGCCATCCTGCGAGTCCGGCCACCACAAAGGGGCCAGGCACCTTTGTGGTGGTTTTTGCTTTGGCAGGCCGCGCCTGCGCCTTGGTATACCATGTACGCCGTTCACGAATACATCCCACACCCCTGCACAACCCAGAAAGGCCTCCCATGGACGCCACCTTCACCCACATCAAAGCCGTGTTCTGCGATATCGACGGCACGCTGCTCACGAGCGGGCACACGGTGTCCCCGCGCACCGTGGCGGCGATCCGCGCCCTGCGCGAGCGCGGCGTACTCTTTGGCCTGTGCACCGGGCGCGATGCCCACGCGACCGAGGCCATGTACGAGCTCTGGGGCATCGAAGGTCTGGTGGACGTGCTCGTGGGCTGCGGTGGCGCCGAGGTCATCGACCGCGCGCACGACATCAACGAGCTGAGCTATCCACTGCCAGGCGAGACCATCGCGCGCATCTGTAAGCACATGGCGGACCTTCCGGCAACGCCCGTCTGCCCCCGAGACGGCGTGTTCTATGTGCCCGAGAGCAATGCGTGCGTCGAGCACCTGTCGCGCGTCGACGGCGTGCCCTACCAGGTGGTCGATTTTGCCGAGTTTTTGCGCGAGCCGCAGCCCAAGGTGATGTTTACCATGGCGCCCGAGGTAATGCCGCGGGTCATCGAGCGGGCGTCGACGTTTGCCGACGACACCGTTAAGGCGGCGGCTCTGCAAACCACGCAGCGGCTCTACGAGTTCATGGATCCGCGCGTGTCTAAGACGCGCGGCCTTGTGCGCGTGGCGGAGCTCAACGACATGGAGCTCCAGAACATCTGCGTGTTTGGCGATGCGGACAACGACACCTGCATGGTGGCTGACGCCGGCGTGGGCGTGGCCATGGCAAACGGCAGCGCCGCCACCCGTACCGCCGCCGACTTTGTAACCGCGAGCAACGACAAAGACGGCATCGCGATCTTTATTGAGGAACATCTGCTGTAGCGCAGGGGGAGAACCACCGCAATGAGGACAGGCGCCTTTGTGGTGGCCGCTTGATTGAAATTAGACGCTCAGGCGATTTAGGTGAATTGATGCCTACAATCTGCGCGCAAATTCAAATATGGTTGTCAGAGCATTACGCTTCTAACCACCGATGGGTTAAAGATATTCTCATCAGTTTGGTAGGGTATTCCTCTCGGTTAATGACCTACCGCTCATGGTCGATTTTCGACTGTTCACAGGATGTTTGCTCTTGAGCAAAATGTTGTGCAAATAAATCTAATGCCATTAAAAAATGATGGGCAACTAAATTACCAGTAGAAACAAAAAATAGATAGCGATAAACGAAGGTAAATCTGAGCAAATGTCAAGAGAATTGAGAATTCGCTACAAAACTATCGGTTTTGTTGCTCAGATGTTCAAACAATCGTTACAATTATGTGTTACTAAGCGTGCGCAATTACAGATTGCGCAGATACGTTTGATAGTGAAAGAGCAAGATCGCAGTCTCTTGGGGAGGAGACATCGATGAAAGCGAATTCAGACAAATCTAAGCAGAGTAATAAAGCGACGCGTCGTGTACTGGCAGGCGTTTTGTGCGGAGCATCCGTTTTGAGCCTGGTGCTGTCGCTCGTCATGCCCCCGATCTCGCAGGCCATTGCCAACGATGCCCAGGCGGGTGCAGCCGAGGAAACTGTGGCGGCGGCTGATTCCTCAACTGAGTTTACTGATGTAGAAAACACCAACAACGGGGACGCCAAAAACCAAAATAGTGACGAGACCGAGGGCGGCGCGACCGAAGACGCCGCTGCTGCGGGCTCGACTGCTGATGGCGCGGAAGTCAAGGGTGCCGAGCAGCCTTCCGACGCACAGCCTTCCGATAATGAAAATAGCGACGAAAATGCTATCGCTCCCGTCAGTGCCGAAGACTATCAAGATGTACACGGTAATGTTGCCACTGCATTCGATGGTGGCGGCAAGTATCGTTTGAGTGGTGAATCCTGGTCAGATAGACAGATCGCCATCACCGCAAACACCACCATCGATCTTAACGGCAACATGCTCTATCACCGTCCCGGTTCGGTGGAGTCGTTCATCGTGGTTCAGAATAACGCCACGCTTACCATTGAAGACTCTGCCAAAGTGCACGATGCGACTTCGCCTGTCGCCAACAACCCTGGTCAGCTTGCAAAGATGACATGGACCGGTGACAACCGCGGTGCTCCTCAGAGCCTAACCTATTATGAAACCACGAGCACGCCTAACACAGACGGCTTCGGCACCACCGAAACCACGACTGAGCATGTCGTCAGCGGTTTCGGCGCAATCGTTGCTGCGTCCGATAGCGGGTCGGTCCAACAGGTCATCTCTGTTGCGGATGGCGGTACGCTTAACCTCAACGGAGGCATGGTCACGACGCCTCGCACTCTGGGCAACAATGGTCATGTTATTTTTTCTCGAGGCACTGTTAGTATTTCTGGCGGTTATGTCACCAACGGCAGCGGCGGCGGCTGGGGCGGTGGCCTGTACGTGACGGGCGCAAAGGCCTCGCTTAACATGACCAACGGCGTAATCGCTGCAAACAAGGCTGCTTCTGGCGGTGGCATCTATGCTGACAAGGGCGCCAAGCTGAATCTTTCTGGTGGAGTCATTTCGGGTAACGCCACGTATGACGACGTCTATAACGAAGGCGGGAGGTGCGACAATGGCTATGGCGGCGGCGTCTTTACCAAAGGCGTCAACGTTAACATCAGTGGCTCGGCCAACATCACAAACAACCGCGTTGATTCGTATATCAACTTTGAGAACATTTTTCACAACGGCCTGCTTGGCGGCGGTGGCATTGCATCTGTTGAAGGCGGCACACTAACCATGGAGGGCGGCTCCGTTACAGCTAACTACTCCAAAGAAGCCGGCGGCGGTATTTATGCCGGTTCCTGGGACAAGTCGATTAAGTTTACCATGACAGGTGGCACGATTGCGGGCAACAAATCTGTTAACGGCGAGGGCGGCGGTTTGCGTATCGCTGGCGGTGACAACAGCGGCACGATGGCAACAATTAACGCTGGTGAGAACAGCAGGATTTACATTACGCACAACAAGACTATGACGGGCAGCAATGAGGGCCGTACCGGCGACTGGGGCGGCGGTGGCGTCTTTATCCAGCAGGGCGGCAAACTCAATATCGTAAAGACGCTGATCACTAATAATGAGGCCGGTGGCTGGGGCGGTGGCGTCGGTGCTTGTCCTACGGGTGAGACGATCGTTTCGTATTCCAATGGTGCTGCTATTTATAACAATAAAGATAATGATGGTAAGAATTGTTCCGGCGGCGGACATGGGAAGAACGAGGATAGTCAAGAAGATTACATTAAGTCGCCCTTCAAAGATGCTGGGCATAAGGATTTCTTCCTGGTACGTAATAAAAATAATGCGAACTCGACAATTGCAGCTGTGCTCGGCAAGATGCTCGGTGGCGGCTCGGCTGGCTGGAAGGGTACTTGCGATCGTAAAGAGATTACCATTGACCCTAATGGCGGTGCCGAGGCCAAGTACATGTTTGGTCTTGAGGCTCATCCGACCGATGAGGCCAAGACCGCTGCCCAAAACGCTGCGACCACTGTCATCAGTGGTAACTATTCTTTCACCCACGGCGGTGGCATCATGACCAACGGCGGTCTTGTCGTTGGCGAGGTCAGTGAGCTGAGTGTTTACCCGAACATGAAGCTTAACGCCACTAAGGTTCTGAATGATGCAATGGGCAAATCGCTAGAACTTGAAGGACACGAGTACAAGTTTAAGTTGCTGCGTCAGGTCGGTGACAAAGAGCCTTCCTGGAAAGATAACGACAAATTTGACGCAGGTGATTGCTATGTTGCAGGCGAGGCGACCGTTACACCGGACGGCAAGATTACCTTCGACTCTGGTAAGGACTATTCTTCGGGGCAATACGTGTTCTATTTGGTTGAGGAACCTGTCAGCGGCGCCAACGAATCGGACACCAGATTCGATAAGACCATTTACAAGATCGTGGCAACAGTTGATAGCACTCCATACAAAACTGTAAAGCTTATGTCGATTCCTATTAACTATTACAAGGTAAATCAAGTAACCGTTTATAAAAAGGGCGAGAAGGACATCGGCTTTAAGCAACTAAATTCCGGTTACTCCGTTGATTACTTGAATGATCACACGACAG
Source organism: uncultured Collinsella sp. (assembly GCA_902465105.1). Classification (GTDB taxonomy): domain Bacteria; phylum Actinomycetota; class Coriobacteriia; order Coriobacteriales; family Coriobacteriaceae; genus Collinsella. The sequence continues at coordinate 1,217 of CABQLM010000021.1, read as the reverse complement.
CTGCGGTGACTATCGGTGATAGTGGCGACAACCCGACCTTTACCAACAAAATCGTGCCCCCCGTCTCCTGGACTCCTAAGGCGACTAAGGTCGTTGAGGGTGGCGAGATGAAGGAGTTTACACTTCAGCTTGCGAAAGACAGCCATTTTAGAGACGAAGACATTATCGGTACTGCCGTGACCTCTGGTCCTGATAAGACGCAGACGCTCTCGTTCAAGGACAAAAACAATAAAACGATTGAGCTCAAGTACTCGCTCTCTGATATCAGGAATAAACCCGACGCCCCGGTCGACTCCACAGGTTGTGGCCCTTCCAAGACCTTTACGTACTATGTGCGCGAGAAAACCGACGGTTCGCAGTTCTCGCACTACACGTACGACCACTCGGTCTACAAGATTGCGGCCAAGGCAACTGTTCGGCCTGATAAGACGATCAAATGTGAAGTGACCTACAGGAAGGGAACCGTTAACTCCAAAGGTGAGTGGAAAAACGACGATAACGCTGACCATGAGCTCAACGACACCTCCACCCCCACCTTCACCAACACTTACTCCACCTCTTTGCCCCTTTCTGGTATGTCGGGCGTCACTCTGACGTATCTTGCCGGCGCGGCGGTGCTTTGCGCTGCTGCGGTTTGGATGCACATTCGTCGCAAGGCGAATGCGAAGGGAGGTGAGCGTCGTGAATAAGAAAGTTTGCTCTTTCCCGATCTTGTTTGCGCTGCTTGCGCTCTTGATCGGCACCTGCGCGGTTGTGCTCCCCGCATCCGCGCAGGCCGAGCCGACCTCGACCGGTTCCATCACGGTGAGCGGCACCGTGGCGAGCAGCTACGATGCCTACCAAATCTTTAGCGCCAACGTCGTCGACGGCGACAGCGACGCCAAGATCGCCACCGACCTCGCCTGGGCAAGTGACGACGTGTGCGACGCCGCACTGCCTGTGCTGCACAGTGCCGGCATGCCCAAATCCCAGACCACAGCGCAGGAAGCTGCCGAGTGGCTCAACGCCGATTCCCACCTTACGAGTGCGCTGAGCGCATAGCTCGCTCGTTCCCTCCAGAGCTCTGGCGCCGTGCCCGTGGCCCTTAACGCGGGCACGACGGCCAAGCTGCCCTGTGGCTACTGGCTCATCGTCGCCGACGACGATGCCATCGCCCAGGACCAGGCCGGCACCGCGCCGATCATGGCCCTGGTGGGCGGCAGCGCCGTCACCGTCAA
>CABQLM010000020.1 GCA_902465105.1 uncultured Collinsella sp. | reverse complement strand
AGAGGAGGGCATTGGCCTTCTGGCCATGCCCGACGATTGAAAGGCAGATTGCCGTCCAGACGGGGTCGCAGCGTCGAGGGGTTCCGGCGTTTGGTAAAACGCCGGAACAATCTAGTGCTCGATCCAGCAGCGAAGCGTCTCGCCGGCCTGCAGGTGACGCAGATTCTCTGCGGCAATGTTGACCACATTGTTGAGCGTGGCGGCCAGGTGGAACCAGCCGGAGACGTGTGGTGTGATGAGCATGTTGGGTGCATCCCACAGCGGGCTTGTGGCGGGCAGCGGCTCGGGGTCGGTGACGTCGACCGCGGCGCTGGCAAGGTGTCCCGACTCCAGGGCGGCGACCAGGTCGTCGGCAACCACGAGGTCACCGCGGCCGCCGTTAGCAAAGAAGGCGCCCGGTTTCATCGCGGCGAAGAATTCGGCGTTCGCCAGGCCGCGGGTCTCGGGTGTGCTGGGCATAAAGGATGCGACGATGTCGGCCTCCGCCAGGCGCTCGGGCAGGGCATCCATGCCGTCCATGTCCTCAAACACAATGGGGTAGACGAGCGGATGGCGCTTGATGCCACGGACGTGCGCTCCCATGCCGCGGCAGAGCGTGGCAAAGTGGCCGCCGATATCGCCCGCGCCCAGCACCAGCACGTTGGCATTTTTGAGCGAGGTGACCGGCCCCAAGTCCTCCCAGCGATGCTCGCGCTGCAAGTCGTGATAGCCGGGCAGACGCTTCATCATGGAAAGGACCATGGCAAACATGTGCTCGCTTACGGCCTGACCGTAGGCGCCGATCGAGCAAGACAGCTTGGCGTCAGCCGGCACGGTGCCGTCGGCAAGGTAGTCGTCATAGCCGGCGGTCTGCAATTGCAACAGCTGGAGATGCTCGCATGCCGTGAGCATGTCAGGGTCGATGTTGCCCAGGATCACGTCGGCATCGGCGACTTGCTCGCGCGTGGCGGCGTCGGCGCTCGTGTAGATAAAGTCCTCGCCCGGAGCGCTCGACTCAAGAATTGCGCGATGACGGTCGTTGACGGGTAGCAAAACCAGGATGTTCACAAGCAGTCCTCTCCGCTTGACCTACCAAAAAGGGACAGGTTTATTTTGGCAGGTTTTATCAGGCAAAACGTTCAAATAAAAACGCCGGATGCAAGACGAGCGTACCCGTCAGCATCCGGCGCATCTACAGCTACCAGCTCAGCAGCTCGTAGCCGTCCTCGGTCACCACGAGCTGAACCTCGCACTGGGCCGAATCGCTGCCGTCCTTGGTGCGCACGCACCAACCGTCACCCTTGCTAATCTTGATGTCGGGCGCTCCGGCATTGACCATGGGCTCGATGGTAAAAACCATGCCCGGGGCCATGATGGTGTCCACATCGGGCGCCTCGGTGGTAAAGCCCACAAACGGGTCCTCGTGGAACTCCTTACCGATGCCGTGTCCGCCGTACTCGCGCACCACGCTAAAGCCGGCGTCCTCGACGGTCTTTTGCACGGCCTCGGCCATAACGGACAGCGGTAGCCATGGCTTGACGGCCGCCAGACCCGCCTCCACGCTGGCGCGGGTGACGTCGACCAGGCGCTGGCGCTCGGCCGAGACCTCGCCGATGCAGAACATGCGGCTCGAGTCGCTAAAGTAGCCGTCTAGGATCGTGGAGCAGTCGACGTTGATGATGTCGCCCTCGTGCAGCACATCCGCATCGCAGGGGATACCGTGGCAGACGACGTCGTTGATCGAGGTGCACACGCTCTTGGGGTAGCCCTCGTAGTTGAGATCGGCCGGCGTGCCACCGTGCTCGACGGTGTAGTCATAGATCATCTGGTCGATCTGGTTGGTGGTCATGCCTGCGGCGATATGCTCGCCCACATAATCGAGCACGCCCACGTTGATGGCGGCCGAGCGCTTGATGCCCTCGATATCGGCGGGCGTCTTGTAGAGCGTGCGGGGCAGAACCTCCCAGCCCTCTTCCCACAAGCGCTCGAGGCGCTCATCAAAGGTGCTATGGCATTTCTTATATTTTTTGCCGCTGCCGCACCAGCAAGCGTCGTTGCGGCCGGGCACGGGTCCTTTGTCAAACATGGCTAACTTCCTTTCATCCGCAGCTAGTATAGCCCACTCACGCGTCCATAAAAGTTGCGGTGATATAGTTCCGATTTAAGTGGTTTAACAGCATAAATAGGAACTATATCACCGCAACTGATGGAGCGGGATGGCGGGTACTGGCTGCTGCGTGGTTTTGCTAGTAACTCACCTGGCAGGGAATGCCGAGGGCGCGCACGCGCGCGGCAATGGCATCGAGCACCTCAGGCGCCGCTTTGGCAAGGCCGGCGATCGGTGTCTCGCGCGCCACCGTGTAGATGGTCGCTTCTTGCGGGCGAATGCGCTCGAGCGCCGAGAGCCAAGGGCCAACGTACTCCTCGCCGGTGTTATCGAGAGACTTGCCCCGGTACTCACCGCTCAAAAACATCGTCTGGATAATAACGTGACCGTTAAAGCTTGCGAACGTCTCAATCTGGTGCTCTACATCGTAGGGGCCAACGGGCTGGTCGAGCAGCTGGATAAATGCCGGGTCGACCGTATCGAGCTTAAGAATGTTGTCGTCGACCATCATGAGCGCGTCGTGCACCTGGGGACGGTCGGCGCGCGTGCCGTTGGAGAGCACGGCGATTTTGGAGTTTGGGGCAAGCTCGTCGCGCAGCGCGACGGCGCCGGCGATGGCCTGCGGAAACTCCGGTGCGGCGGTGGGTTCGCCGTTGCCTGCGAAGGTGATCACATCGGGGAGCTCGCCCTCGGCTGCCATCTCGCGCAGCTTTGCTTCGAGCGCGTCGAGTACTACGGCGGCTGTGTTGTACGGCTCATGGCAGGGGCGCTCGGCGTTGAGGCCGTTTTCGCAGTAAATGCAGTCGAACGTGCAGATTTTGCCGCTGGCCGGCATCATGTTGACGCCGAGCGAGAGACCAAGGCGACGGCTGCGAACGGGCCCAAAGATAGGGCTGGCATTTAAAAACGTAGACATAGGCATATGCTCCTCAAGACAATTGTGCCTAAGCATAGCATCGGCTCCAAAACAAGGTGCGGGCTCTTGCTTTACAAGTTTCGTTTTTTCACGTCGCTCATGATGCCGTGCCATGAAAAGCCTTGGGTCGGGTACAGTTAATCTGTTAACAAGGCGTAAGGCAATGCGGGTCCATCCAACCGTACTGACGTGCAACTGGATGGGCGTTGATGATGGGGGCACAACATGGATTTTACGGTCGAGAATGCGGGAGCCACGATCGCCTGTCGCGAATATGCCGGCCCGGATGTGTCGCCTGATACTCCTGCTTTGGTGTGCGTGCACGGAGCTTGTGTCGACGGCACATTTTTCGACGGCATCGCTTGTGAGCTCAGCCGCAACTACCGCGTAATTGCCTACGACCGCCGCGGCTGTGGTGACAGCAGCGAAGCGGCAGACGGCAGCTATGATCTTGCCGCCCAGGCCGCCGACCTGCAAGCTGTGATCGAACACGTTGGCGCTCCGACAAATGTGCTTGCGCACAGCGCCGGTACGTTGGTGGCGCTGGAGCTTCTTCGCACCGAACCCCAGCTCGTCGCTCGTGCGATTCTGCATGAGCCGGCTGTATCGGCCGAAGGTGTCGGCATGGGCGCAGCTCCGGTTTTGCTCGATATGATTGCGGCTGGAAAGGTTTCAAGGGCGCTCCGGCTTTTCTTGGGAGCCCTCGGCGACTTGGACCCCGAGGCTCCTGGGACGACCGAAGCGGAAGCCAAACATGCCCTGCGCAATGGTCGTTGCTTCATGGCCAATGAATACGGAACAAATATGACATATGTTCCCGACTGGGAGCGCGCCCGCGTGTCAAAGGCGGTGTCGGCCGTGTTTTTGGGCGAGCTTTCGATCGGTACGCCCCGCGAGGCTGGTACGCGAGCGGCTGCCGAATATCTCGATTGCCCCCTCGTGACGATCCCGGGCGCGCATAACGGTCTGCGCGATCGCCCCGTTACGGCGGCAAACGCCGTTCGCGATGTCTTGGAGCGTTAGCACGCTCGATGACCTGCGGGGAGGGGGACTGTTAGCGTTTCGTCATTGTTAACGAATGCGCCCATAACCGCGCGCCCGCGGCTCCATTACCGCCGTTTGCCAGGTCATAAAATGCAACGATAATCGCGCGTTTGCCTGCAGCTGTTAGATGTTACCCTTGTACCATTCGATATGCACCGTTGCCGTGTGTGACGATAGAAAGGGCCCCATATGCTCAATAATCACGAGGCAAATCTAACCGACGAGGAGGCTGCCGCCGAGGTCGCCCGTGTCGCGAAGACCTACCCCGTGGTGCGTTTGCTGTCGGCCGATCAGATTAAGAGCGAGCCTAACTGCCTACTCGCCGGTGATCGGTGTCCTTGTTTGCGCCAGTCGAGTCTTGAGGCTTTGGCAGACTCCGATGAGGTGTCGGAGCAACTGCTCAACGATGGTGTTGAGTACCGCGCCCGTCTGCGCCCTCTAAAGGTCGAGGGCGAGCCTCACGTCCTGCTGATGGTGCGTCCGATCAATGAGCAAGAGGCTGCAGAAGAGGACCTTGTCTACACCGACGTGCTGACGAGTGTGCGCAATCGCCGATATTACGAGGAAAAGCTCCGCAACGCCCGCATGAATGCCGGCGTTGCGGTGATCGACCTTGATGATTTTAGGGTCGTCAACGATACGTGTGGCCGTCATGCCGGCGACCTTGCGCTCGGTGCTGTGGCGACAGCCATACGCAGCGGAATTCGTTCGACTGACGAGCTTGTGCGCTATGGCTGCGACAAGTTTGTGGTCGTCATGCCCAATATTCCCTCCGATGACTTCACCCGTCGTCTGCATCAGGTATCCGATGCCGTTCATGCCACGATTATTCCGGGCCATGAGTACGTGAACTTGACGGCATGTGTTGGTGGCGTTCGCATTTATGGCGAGACGGTCGATGAGGGCGTTGGCCGCGCTGTCCAGTTACTGAGCCACGCTAAGATAAAAGCCGGTACGGTCGTGACCGATGCCGATTCCATCGAGGCCTTCCAAAGCGAAAAGCCTTTGGTGCTTATTATCGATGACTCTGAGATGAACCGAGCCATTCTCAACGAGATGCTCAAGGACGAGTATTGCATCCTCGAGGCCGATAACGGTCGTACGGCGCTCGACATGGTCGACCGCTATGGCGATGAGTTGTCGCTCGTACTGCTGGATATTGTCATGCCGGGTATAAGCGGCTTTGAGGTGCTGGCCGATCTGTCGCGCCGATCGGTTAGTGACAATCTACCTGTCATCATGATCTCGAGCGAAGATTCCGATGATATGGTTCTGCGCGCGTACGAGCTGGGCGCCTCGGACTATATCAACCGCCCGTTTGACTCCCGTGTCGTGCGCCGCCGTGTGAGCAACACCATCCGCCTATACGCCAAACAGCGCCGCCTGACGAACCTGCTGTCCCAGCAGTACAACGAGCGCGTCAAGAACAGTCGCATGCTCATCGACATCATGGCCGGCGTCATGGAGCTTCGCAACGGCGAGAGCGGCAGGCACGTTACGAACATCGAGAAGCTGACCGAGCTGCTGCTTGGCCGTCTGGTCCAGCGTAGCGGCACCATCTCCCTCGACAATGAGGAACGCTCCACGATCGCCCTGGCTTCGGCGCTACACGATATCGGCAAGATGTCGATTGACGATGCGATTCTCAACAAGCCCGGACGCCTTACGCCCGAGGAGTTCGAGATTATGAAGACGCATACCACGATCGGCGCCGACATGCTGCTTGAGCTGGGTAGCCATCACGCCGGCAATGCGCTTATGGAATATGCGTACCAGATTGCGCGTTGGCACCACGAGCGCTGGGACGGCAAGGGTTATCCCGATGGCCTTAAGGGCGACGAAATTCCCATTGCCGCACAGGTGGTTTCGGTGGCCGACGTGTACGATGCGCTGACGAGCGTGCGCGTGTACAAGGACGCTATCCCGCACGAGGAAGCGATCCAGATGATCCTGGACGGTAAGTGCGGCGCCTTTAACCCGCTGTTGCTCGACTGCCTGCTCGAGGTGCAAGACCGTATTGCCGAGACATTGGCACGCCCCGCCGACGTTGTCGCGTTTCCCACGATTTAGTTTGACCAAAGGAGTTTTAATCCATGATTTCCATGCGTGAGGCGTATGAGAAGATTGGCGCCAATTATGATGACGCGTGCGCTCGGCTGATGGGCGAGGAAATGCTTAGCCGCTTTGCCCTCAAGTTTTTGGATGACGAGAGCATGGACAAGCTGGAGGCCGCCATGGCGGCAGGAGACGCCGAAGGTGCGTTTATGGCAGCGCACACGCTCAAGGGCGTGAGCCAGAACCTGGGATTCGATAATCTGTACGAGCCGGCGGTCGTGGTGACCGAGGCGCTGCGCGGCGCCGATGCCGTTGACGGCGCTCGCGAGGGAATGCATGCGCTGCAGCAGCAATATGCGGCTACGATGTCGGCCCTGCGCGAGGCGGCCGAATAAGAGCTTGCGGGCCTTGATGACTATGAGAGTGGATAATCTCCCGTTTTAGGCCCGGTGGCGGCCTCAAAGTGGGAGATTATCCACTCTCGTTCGATATGTGTCCAAAAATCCACGCTCACCCCTCCGGGTTAGTAAATGGCCTATGCGCACTGGCGGGGCTTTCCGCATGCAATCAATATCGTTGTTCGATAAACTGTTCGAATAACGATAGAGTCGATGAGGGTGAGTGTATGTCTAACAGCGTTCAGCGTATGGCCAAAGCGGGCGAAAATATCAGGAAGCTTGGCTTTTGCATGGCAGCCGTTTTTGCAGGGATGCTCGTCGCTTTTGCCGCGTTGGTTGTTTACGTGATCTGGTATGCGGTTGCAAACGTTGCCTCTGTCGATTCTTTCGGCGTCGTGACGCTTCTCGATGGCGGGTGCATCGTTATCCCAAGCGGACTGTGCCTGGCACTCGTCGTGGGTATTTCGCTTGTCGTTCTGTGTGGGATCAGCCGTAACATCTCGCGAGGCGTCTCGCCCTTTACCAAGACGCATGTGCGGCTTATCCGTGTTCTTGCGCTTGCCTTTGCTGTTAACGCCGCGGTTTCGCTTATTGGTGCCTACGGATCGGTCAATCTTACTATTGGTGGGCTGGAGCTTTACGTCGTGCCTCATTCCTTCGTTATTGAGATTTGCCAAGGCGTTGCCTTTGATGCGGGGTCGCTTATCGGCGCGGCTGTCTGTCTGTGTATCTCGGTGATCTGGAGTTATGCCTCGCTGCTCCAAGAGCAGTCTGACGAGCTTGTGTAGGAGGAAGCATGAGCTATCTCATCATCGAGCTTGAGACGCAGCTACTTAAGACCGGAAAGACCAGTGCTGATCTGATTCGTGCCACGGGGCATACTCCGGCTAATATTTCTAAGCTAAGAAACGGAAAAATTAAAGCTATTCGCCTTAAGACGCTTCTCGATATTTGCGATGAACTTGACTGTCAACCGGGAGATATTATTCGGCGGGTGAGTGAGAAAGAGCTTGAGGAGCTTATTGTTGAGCGTGCAAAAAATGTCGTGAGGCAGATGCGGAATGGTGGAGGCAATGAGGCGTCGCTTCCGACATCAGTCTTCGCTGTAGATTTGAGCGACGAGTAGCATAAAGCGAACAACTATAACGAATTATCAGCTCAAAGGGCCCGTGTCTAACACGGGTTCTTTCTTTTAGATTATCTTGACAAATATAAGTTATCGACAAACAATAACTACAAGCAACTACGATAAAAGAAAGGAGGAACGATATGGACAGTTTTGCTATCAAGCAGAACGGGAGGCCAATGAGTGCATCAGCGATAAAGCTGTCAAAGGTGTCAAAGCGCTACGGGAAACGGCGCGTTTTGCATGACGTTTCCTTCGAGGTGCATCAGTCTGAGCTCTGTGCCCTTGTCGGTGCAAACGGTGCGGGCAAAAGCACGCTTATTAAAATCGTCTTGGGCCTCTGCGAGCCATCGTCGGGGAGCGTGGAGCTCTTTGGAGGCAAATCAAAGAGAGAGCTTAGCCTGATGCGGACGCGTGTCGGCTATGTGCCAGATTCCAGCGGAGCATACCAGTCCCTCAGTGCGGTTGAGAATCTTCGGATCCGATGTGCGGAATGGGGGCTTGATGAGAAACGTGAGGTTCCTCGCGTTTTGAGTCTAGTTGGACTGGACGTCGAAGAGAAAAAGAGCGTAAGCAGTTTTTCTCTGGGAATGAAACGGCGGCTGGATATAGCTACGGCTTTGTTGGGTGACACTGACCTGCTTATTTTTGATGAGCCAGCAAACGGTTTGGACCCGCTGGGCATCGAGAGTATATGGGCCCTTATCGGTCGATTGAATCGAGAACAGGGTAAGACCATGCTCATCTCTAGCCATGATTTGGATGAGTTGGCATCAGTTGCAACAAGTTGCGTGTTTATTCATGACGGCGAACTGCTGAAAAAGGAATCGATGGACGTCATAAGGGATGAGGCGTCGTCCCTAAAAGAGTATTACAGGCGCTTGATGAAGGCGGTCTCGCTATGAAGCGGGCGATCCATCCCATAAAGGCAGATATGATGCGTTTGCACAGGATGTTTCCGGCGAAGTTTGGTCTTGCGCTTATTCTGGCGTTCGGCCTTCTCTTCGGTGTCTTTCTAAAAAACGGAACAACGTTGCTCGCCTTTGGCAATAGCGTTTTTGGGGAGGATATTGGTTTCTGCTGGAATGTAATCGATCCTTCTGCACCCGATGAGTCCCTTGTGCGCAGTGCTTTTGCCGGCACGTCTCTGTTCGTTCCGCTCATCGTTTGCCTGGCGATTTTACAGGAGCGCGGCTATGAAGAGGGACACCGAATTTCTTCAGCAAGAGGTCTTACCCGCTTTAATGGGGTCCTAGCACATGTGCTTTCGTCTGCTTTAATAATTGGCGCAGCATATAGTGCGCTTTGCCTTCTTCTTTTTGCAATAGCGATAACACGTGGAGGGCAAAACTATGCGCATAGCATGCTGGCTGCATTTTTGCCCGCAATGATAATCAACGCCGTATTGGTGATATCGGTTGCGTTGGAGACGGTAACCATCTATCGGATTACAAGCAGCGCTGTATTTAGCGGGGCTGTGATAATAATCGGATTTGTCATGAGCTTGACGCTCTACGGAACTTACCTTCAGGCGCCCATACCGTCCTTGCGATGGATTTTCCTTCTTCCGGGGCCGTATCTTGGAGTCGGAAGTGCTCTTGGGTATAGCGATATGGGGCAGCTGACGCTTCTGGGATATGGCGTGGCAGCCAGCTGTCTATCGGTATTGATTTACGCTCTCGTGAGCTTTCGCGCTGGGGGTGTGTTCAATGGCTCGTCAGATTAAAAGACTTCTCCAGTCAGAATGGAAGCATGCGAGCAAATGGGCGTACGCCTTAATCCTGGTAATTTATGCGTGCATGGTGGTATTGCAGCTTAATTCTTTCCCGATGTGGTTCTGTAGCCTCCGTGAGAACAGTTTCTTGGGCTTTTTCCCAGACCCGACGCTTCGGCTATCGGCAGAGGATGTCCTTCTATTTGGTAATGCAGGGGTTTTTCGCGGTCTGCTTTTCAACGTAGCCCCGTTGGCTCATGCATTGTTCTTTCCGTTCATCGCGGCTTGCATTGTGCCTCGCTTTGTCAGTTCGGGCTTTATTGAGGAACCCTGGGGATTGTCGGAGGCTCGGGGAGGGAAGCGTGTGTGCGCTATCGTTGCGCGAGTGGCGCTGTCTTCTTTTGCCCTTTTGGGCGCGTTTATCCTGTCGAGTGTCGTTTTGTACTGTCTTAACTGCGTAATCGTTTTGGATGCTCAGCAGTATTTCAACCTGAATATATTTTGCTATCGACTTCTTCTGGCGAGTGTCGTCTGCCTTGCATACGTGGTCTCTTGCGTGATTGCTGTTTCCTATTTTGGATCCGGCTTCGGTCCGATTGGCATGCTGCTGCTTGTCAACGTTGTAGCGATCTACATACAGCTCGGGGCCAATTCCATGCTTCCACTTCCAGCTTCGATGCTCATGTGGATTTGCGGCGTGACCCCGTTGGGGAATGGTCAATGTATCTCGATTTTAATTGACTGTCTAATTAACGTAGCAAGCGTTTTTACCATTTGCTTTACCGTAGACCGATTGCGGTCGAGATTTCTTTGATTGTTTGTGAGGGATAATCATACCGAGCATACCAAATACAGCGGGGGCGGGCACCGTTGCTGGTGTCCGCCCCCGCTGGCATAGGAGGCTTTAACCTGAGTGGTTCGCGAGTTAACGGGCCTGCTTTACCTTGGCCGCTGCCTCGACAAACGACTTCCACAGGTTAAAGTCGGTCTCGAGCGTCTGCCAGGTGTACTCGGGATGCCATTGCACGCCCAGACAGAAAGGCTGGCCTTCGACTTCGATGCACTCGGGAACGCCGTCGGTTGCCTTGGCGACCAAGCGCGTGCTTTTACCCAGACGATCGACGCAACAGTGGTGTGCGGAGTTGGTCTGGATTAGCCTGTGTCCGCCAACCGCGCGTTCCAGCAGCGAGCCCGGCACGACCTCGACGGGGTGCACGGGATCGTTGAGCACGTGGGTGTGACGCCACTGCGTGCGACCCTCGCGCGCACCCAGGCTCGGCACGTCCATGCACAGGGTGCCGCCGGTGGCGACGTTGAGCAGCTGCGTGCCGCGGCAGGTGGTAAAGAGCGGCTTTTTGGCGCGGAGTACCTCGTCGACCAGCTTAAACTCAAAGCTATCGCGGATTTCGCAGCAGAGGGTGGGGTCGTAGGGTCGATCATCGCCCCAACGTTTGGGATTGACATCGGGGCCGCCGGGAATGGCGACGCCGTCGGCGATATCGACGTAATGACGGATGACCTCAATGTCCTCGGTGATGGACATCTGCAGCGGCAGGCCGCCGGCGGCAAGGATGGCATCGACAAAGACACTTGCGATTTCCTCGTTGGGGGAGAGCGTCTCGCTCAAAAACGGCTTTGCCTCTTCCCAACGCGGCGCGACGAGGATGAGCGGACGGTCGGCGGGGTCGACGTCGACATGCGGGGTGTAGGACGATGAGGTGCGGGTTCCGATCATGGTTGCGGCTTTCGAATCTAAAGGTGACAGGGCGCATGAGAGACGTGGGACAACACTTCCGTTGGATTTGTCCCACGGGGTGGCTGGTTAGTGGCCCTTAATGGAGTTGAGGAAGTCCTGGGCGCGCTTGGTCTGGGGATGGTCGAAGAACTCGTCGGGCGTGCCGGTTTCCACGATCTGGCCGTCGGCCATAAACACGACGCGGTCGGCCACGCGGCGGGCGAAGTTCATCTCGTGCGTGATGACGATCATCGTCATGCCCTGCTGGGCCAGACGGACCATGACCTCGAGCACCTCGTTGATCATCTCGGGGTCAAGGGCGCTTGTGGGCTCGTCAAAGAGCATGGCCTTGGGTTGCATGGCAAGCGAGCGGGCGATGGCTACGCGCTGCTGCTGGCCGCCCGAGAGCTGTGCGGGCACCTTATCGGCCTGCTCGGCCACGCCCACGCGGCCCAGCAGGTCCATGGCGCGCTCACGAGCTTCTTCCTTGGACACGCCCAGCACGTCGACGGGCCCCAGCATGACGTTCTGCAGTACGGTCATATGTGCAAACAGGTTGAACTGTTGGAACACCATGCCCAGCTCGGCACGCATGCGAGCAAGATCCTTGCCTTCCTGCGGCAGGGGCTCGCCCTCGATGAGGATCTCGCCCGAGTCGATGGTTTCCAGGCGGTTGATGGTGCGGCACATGGTTGACTTGCCCGAGCCCGAGGGCCCGATCACAACGACGACCTCGCCGCGGTCGACCGAGAGATTGATGTCGTTGAGGACATGCAGATCGCCATAGTGCTTATCGACGTGTCTGAGCTCGATTAACGGCTGATTGCCGGTGGAAGAGGTGCTCTGTGCCATGGTGCTCGGCTCCTTATGATTCGAAATGGTAAAGCGCTAGCGGATGATGGTCGCGCCGGTCTTGTGCGAAACATAGACAGCGGCCTTGTTGATCGCGACGTTGATGAGGATGTAGATGACCGCGATAACCAGGTAGACCGACACGAGGGCGTCATAGTTGGTAATGAGCACGCGGGCGTTTTGCATGAGGTCAGGGTAGCTCACCACGTAGGCGACGGTGGTGTCTTTGACTACGACCACAAGCTGCGAAATCAACGACGGAATGATAAATCGAATAGCCTGCGGCAACACGATTTTGAAGGTGATTTTAGCTTTGGAGAGACCGAGTGCCTGGGCGGCCTCGACCTGGCCGCGCGGCACGGCGTTGACGCCGGCACGGAAGATCTCGGCGAGCACGCCGGCCGCAGCGAGCGCGACGGGAAGCGTGAGCATCCAAAACGATGGCAGCGAGATCTTGTACTGGGGCAGCACCAAAAAGAAGAAGTAGATAAACAGCAGGCTCGGCACACCGCGGAAGAAATCGGTGAGCACGCGGCAGACCAGCTGCAGCGGCTTGATGCCGCTGGTACGGCCGAGCATAAGGGCTAAGCCCAGTACCAGCGCAATGACGCCGGCAGTGAGTGCGACTTTAACGGTGCCCTCAAAGCCGGCAAGCAGGAACTTCCAGGTGGTGAGGTGCGTAAAGAAATACCAATAGTGGACCGAAAGCTGGCCGGTCATATAAAAGCGCTGCAGTACCAAGGCGACGAGCACGGCGACGGCAACGAGCGAGATGGCGGTGCCGATGCGAATCTTGGCGCGCATCTTGGGGCCGGGAGCCTCGTAGAGCGCATCGCGCATGGTAAGTGCAGGGGAGGAATGCTTGCTCATCGGAGGATCCTCACCTTCTTATCGATGTAGTTGCCAATGTGGCTCACCACAAAGGCCGTGCCCAGGTAGCCGAGCGCCGAGATAAAGAACGCGGCGACACCGCCGAGCGAGCGCGTGTTAATGTAGCTCACCACGCCGGTGAGCTCCTGCGGTTTAAGCGGCACCTGACTGCCGAGCGCGGTGGTGAGCATGACGGCGATAAAGAGGTTGGTCATGGGCAGCACGCTTGAGCGCAGTGCCTGCGGAATCACGATCTTGGCGAGGATACGGCTGAAGCTCATGCCCAGCGAGCGGGCGGCTTCCACCTGGCCGACGCCGACGGTGTTGATGCCGCTCATAAAGTTCTCGGAACCAAAGGCCGAGCCCAAAAGGACCGTGGCGACGATAACGCAGGTGCGGTAGGGCAGGACGACCTTGAGCGGCGGCAGCGCGTAGACGACGATGATAAGCAGCGCGATGCCGGGGATGTTACGGAAGACCTGGACATACAGGTCGCCAAAGACGCGCAGCGGCTTGAGCGGCGACACGCGCATCACGGTGACGGCGACGGCCAGCACCATGGCGATGGCAAACGACTCAAGCGTCATGCCCCAGGTTGCTAGCAGCGCGTCGATATAGTTCTGGCCATAGAGCGACCAGAGCTCGGAGAGACTCATGCGGACCTCCCGCCGGTAAGGAAAGGGGCTCCCGTGTGTACGGAAGCCCCGACAACTCAGTGAGGAAACAGTTTACCGCAATAAAGCGCATCATGCGTTTCCGTATGGTTTCGTTGCGGCCGTTACCAGGCTCGCTGCCTAGGCGCCGATCTCGGGCAGCTCGGGAACATTGGTGTCGCCCGTACGGTCACCGATGCAGATCTGCCACAGCTCAGTCCAGGTGCCGTCGTCCTCGATCTTCTTAAGGAAGTCGTTGACAAAGGCGACGCCGTCGGAATCGAGCGGCAGACCGATGCCATAGGGCTCCTTGCTGCCGAAGGGCTTGCCGGCGATCTTGTACTTACCGGGCTCGCGGACCAGGGCGCTCTGCTGCATGTTGTTATCGATGACATAGGCGTCAACGCGGCCCTGCTGGAGTGCCTGGCGGGCCTCCTCGTCGGTCTTGAACTCCTGCTGGCTGGCCTTGGGAGCGAACTCCTCCAGGATGGCGGGGCCGTTGGAGCCAGACTGGACGGCGACGTTCTTGTCGGCCAGGTCGTCGACGCTCTTGATGTCGTCGTTATCGGCGAGCACCAGGATAGCCTGCTGGGTGTAGTAGTAGGGACCGGCAAAGGAGACGAGCTTCTTGCGCTCGTCGGTGATGGTGTAGGTGGCAAAGACGGCGTCGACCTGGCCGTTCTGCAGGACGGACTCGCGCGTGTCCGAGGTCACCTGGGTGATCTCGACCTTGTTCTCGCCCAGAATGTAGTTGGACAGGAGCTGTGCGATACCGGCATCGAAGCCGCGGGTCTGACCGTCTTTCTCGTTGAGGAGGGAGAAGAGCGTGGAGGTCTGAACGCCACCGATCTTAAAGACGCCGGCGTCCTTGACGGCCGTCGCCCAGGTGCTGGCGGCGATGGCGTCGTCATCGGCCTTGGGGCCGTCGTTGACGAGCTTGTCGAATGCCTTGGCATCGAGCGTGGTGGAAGCCTCGGTATCCTCGGGGCTCTTGGAGGAACCGGCGGCGGAACCCTTGTCGGCCTCGGCGCTGGTGTCGGAGCAGCCGGCAAGACCAAGGCCGGCGACGGTTGCGAAGGTGGCGGCGACGAAGCCGCGGCGGTCGAGAACGACCTGCTGGGAGAGGTTCTTGCTCATGGTAGAACACCTTTCTCAATAAAATCCCTAGCGGTTGAGTAGAGTTATACCCTATCGCGCTCAAATGGGTCAACACGAAATAACTCAGAAACATACTTACCTTATGGGTTATTCTACCTTCCAAAAAGGGATAGGTTTATTTTGGCAGGTTTTATCTGGGCAAACGCCGATTATTGCAGCTGAGATAGCGCTTTGCAGACGGCATGATCGCTCGCAGCGGTCGCTATAATGGCGGCAGCGAGACACATATATAAGTAAGGAGATCGCGTATGAACGGTTATTCGTTTTTCGCACCGACCATGACTTAAAACCACCACAAAGGGGACAGGCACCTTCGTGGTGGTTCTGGCCGATGCAGCGGCATGCCTTACTGTTTTGTCTCAATCTGTAACATCTGCAGCCATTTTTGCCGAGCAACTGTTACAGATTGAGATTTTCTCTTCAGGGGGATTCGAATGTCTCAATCTGTAACATCTGGACGGACAAAAGGTCTCTATCTGTTACAGATTGAGACAAAGGTCAGGGACTAAGACGTCTTGTCTCGATCTGTAACAGTTAGACGGGAATTCGGGCCATAGATGTTACGGATCGAGATATTCGCGCCGCGAAAATAAAAACCTCCGCAGGGGTGCTTCCCTTGCGGAGGTTTTTTACTCGTTGAGTAGCCTTACGGCTTCGGCGGCCATGTTCTCGACCGTCATGCCGTTCTGAGCCAGCAGTTCGTTTGGATCGTAGCGATCGGGGAAGCCCTTGGCGATGCCGAAGGTGCGCGTGCGCAACGGCGTGCATGCCAGGTAACAGGCTACGCGCTCGCCCCAGCCGCCGTCCAAGATACCGTCCTCAAGGGTGACGACGACGCGGTGCTCGGCGGCAAGGCTGTCGAGGAACTCGCGGTCGAGCTCGGTTGCAAAGCGCGGATTGACGAGCGTGGCCTCGATGCCGTACTCGGCAGTCAGACGGTTTGCCACGTGCTCGCCCAGCTCAAAGAAATCGCCAAGCGCGAGCACGGCAACGTCGCGACCCTGGCGCACCACGTTGTAACGCGCAACGCCGTAATCAACATCCTCGACAGGAGCTAAGTCGGGGCGGTTTACCAGGCCGATACCCGGCACGCGAATCGCCACGGGATGCTCGCGGTGGTCAAGTGACCAGCCCAGCATGGAAAGGTACTCCTCCATGCAGGCCGGTGCCAGGTAGCGCATGTTGGGGAGAGCGCCCAGCATGGAAATATCAAAGAACGAGAGGTGCGTCTCGGATGTGGTGCCAAAGATTGACGCGCCAAACACCAGGATGGTCGCCGGGGCGTCGTTGAGGCACAGGTCGTGCCAGAGCTCGTCGTAGGCGCGCTGCAAAAACGTGCCGTACACGCCAAAGACCGGCTTGGCGCCCGAACGGGCGAGCGCGGTGGCAAAGGTGACGGCGTGCTCCTCGGCAATGCCCACGTCGACAAACTGCTTGCCGGCGACAGCGCGAAGCTCGGGCGTAAAGCCCATGATGTAGGGCGTGGCAGCTGTGATGCCCACGACCTGCGGGTCGCGCGCGATGGCAGCGCTGAGCGCCTCGCCCGTAATGTCGGCATAGGTGCGCGGTGCGGGCTCGCTCGGATGGCCCGGACAGAGCTTGCGACCGGTTGCCATGTCGAAGGGCCCCACGTGATGCCAGCGCTCGGGGTCGTTTTGGGCCGGCTCAAAACCCTTGCCCTTGGCGGTCGAGACGTGTAACACGATGGGATGGTCGATATCGCGCAGCTCCTGCAGTGTGTCGACCAGCGTCAATACGTCGTTGCCCGTGTCCAGGTAGCGGTAGTCGAGCCCCAGTGCGCGAAAAACGTTACGCTCGGCGGTGCCGTTGCTGGCGCGCAGCTCGGCCAAGCTGCGATAGAGACCACCGTGGTTTTCGGCAATGGACTGGTCGTTATCGTTGACGATGATGATCAAGTTGCTGTCGAGCTCGGCGGCGTTGTCGAGCCCCTCGAACGCCAAGCCGCCCGAAAGCGAACCGTCACCGATGACAGTGATGACGTTGTACGTGTCGCCTGCCAGGTCGCGTGCATGCGCCAGGCCGCAGCCCAGACTCACCGACGTGGAGGTGTGCCCCATGGCGAACAGGTCATGCTCGGACTCGTCGGGATTGGCAAAGCCAGAGGCCTCGCCATAACGCTCCGGATCGATATAAGTGTACGCGCGCCCGGTCAGCGCCTTGTGGGCGTAGGTCTGGTGCGACACGTCAAAGACAATTTTGTCGGTGGGGGAGTTAAACACGCGATGGAGCGCGACCGTGAGCTCAACGACGCCCAAGTTGGGGGCAACGTGTCCACCGACAGCGGCGGAGCTTTCGAGGATGGCGTGGCGAATCTCGTCGCAGAGCTGCGGGAGCTCGGCGCGATTAAGAGCCTTGACGTCCTCGGGCGTTGTCGTTTGCGTAAGCAGCATCGTTGCGGGTTACTCCATGCGAATCGAGCGCCGGCGCTCCCTCGGCCGGCACAATTGCACAAGACAGTCTCGCACATTTTGGCGTTTGATATGTGACGGCGGCGCGGTAATTCGCCAACTGGTGAGGCAAAACGTTTTGTCCGATGCCATACTGATAGATTCGATGATGATTTTATTCATTACACGCAGGCCGTGAGTTACCGCCAAGAGCCGCTGGAGGGAGGCCATATGTCCGATACCGTTTGTGCCGAGAACATCGCACGCGAGGTCGACGAGGCCGCCCGTCAGCTGGCCTGGGCGGGTCGTTTGGACCTGACGCGTGCGTTTATCCAGCATGGCGACGTGACGGTGTATGCGCATGTGATCTCGGTGGCGCGGGCAAGTCTATCCTTTGCCGAGTGCCTTGGACGTGTTGGTGTTTCGGTCGACCGCACATCGCTGCTGCGTGGCGCCTTGCTGCATGATTATTTTCTCTACGATTGGCACGACCCCGACCCGAGTCATCGGCTGCACGGCTTTCGGCATCCGTTTTTTGCCCTAGCGCGTGCCGAGGAAGATTTTGAGCTGACGCCGCGTGAGCGGAATATTATCGTGCGGCATATGTTTCCGCTGGTACCGGTGCCGCCGACGTGTCGCGAGGCATGGATTGTATGTCTGGCGGATAAATGGTGCGCGCTGCGCGAGACGGTCACTGGCCGCCTGCCGCGCAAGGACGAGACGGACGATGGCTTGGGCATAGATTCAAGTGAAGGTGCGAGCAAAAGTGCAAGCGAAGATTTGAACGAAAAGAGGAGAGGGTAGACGGTGGGGGCCGCGATTGATATGGCTTTTGGCGGCGCGACGCTTGCCATCTGCCCGCTCTCGGCACTGGTGCTCTCGTTTGCCTTCTACGGGTTTTGCGGCTGGGCATGGGAGTCG
The DNA here is from genome assembly GCA_902465105.1 of uncultured Collinsella sp. GTDB lineage: Bacteria > Actinomycetota > Coriobacteriia > Coriobacteriales > Coriobacteriaceae > Collinsella. The sequence goes on along the minus strand of CABQLM010000020.1, from coordinate 10,551 downwards.
ACGGTCTGCGCCCTGCTCAACCACGGACGCTTTGCCAACAGCGGCTTTTTGCTGGGACCGTGCTGCCCTATCTATGGCGCGGGCGGCATTGCCTGTTGGCTGCTGCTGCGCGGGATTCCGGATGCTTCGAGCCAGTTTGTCGCTGCGGCGCTCGTGTGCAGCGCGATTGAGTACAGCGTTGGCGTACTGTTGGAGAAAACGACGGGCGCTCGATTTTGGGACTATTCGCATCTGCCGCTTAACCTGCATGGGCGCATTTGCCTGTACTGGGCATGCGCCTTTGGCTTGGGTGCGCTCTGCATCTGTCGCGTAGTGGAACCGGCGTTGCTGGCGCTGCTCGGCCATTTGCCGGTGTTGATGGTGCGGCTGGCGGCTTTTGTCGTCGCGGTTGCAATGATCGTCGATGCGATTTGCTCGCTGGCCAGTTGGCGCCGTCTGTCCGATCAGCTGGAGCGCGTGCGCGCCGATCTTGCCGACCGCATTAACGAATCGCTGGCCGACGCCTCGGATTCGATGCTCGAGCGCATTCCCGATTCGACGATCGACTCGGTGGCTCAGACACATATCCGCAGCCGTGCCGTTAACGCGTGGCTGGCAGAGCTGGGCGACGCGGCACTCGATGCCTTACGTGAGAAGGCTTCGATGCCGACGTTTATCTCGGACGGCGCCCGTGGTCTGGCGCTTGCAGCTCGCCGCGTTGCCGATGCCGCGCCGAGCATGCCGCGTCCGTCGCTCACCCGTCGCCGCGCGGGCAAGCGTGCGAGCCGTCCGGTGCCGAGCGTGTCACTCAGCCGTCGCGACCTGCGCTTTTTCAATGCCTTCCCGCGCTTGCGCATCAACCGCTACGAAGGCGTCATCCGAGCCACCGATCTCCGTGACCGAGCCCGCGAGCTGTTTCGACGCTAAGAGCTGGAGTCGTAGAGGCGCCTTGCAAGTGCGTGTTTCCTAGGGAAGTCACCTTATCGCTCTGCCCAATCGTGATTTCCCTAGGGAAAACACGCTATTGCCGCCGCCGACTGTGATTCCCCTAGGGAAAACACGCTGAAGAGCTCCTAACCGTGTTTCCCCTAGGGGAAACACGTTTGAACTGAGGCTACGAGGCGTCATTGATACCAGAGGGCCTAGAGAGGGCACGGAAACTGCCGCCTGCACCTCGAGGCCAACCGTTCACCGAGCGACGTAGTTGCGGTGCGCGTCAGGACGACGTCTTTGACCTGCGGCGTCAAGCAGTGCGTCAAGCTTTTGGTCAGTCAATGGCAAGAGATTGGCAAGGTGCCTTTTGGTTATGCTGCCTCTATTGGGAGGTGGCTTTCGTGAGGAATACCAGCGCACGGCAAAGGATTGAAAAACAGTTTGATGGGGCGGAGCGCTTGCAGCGTTGTCTAGTGCCCAAAACCAGGGCGGATCGCGAAGCACTTCGTCGCGCCGTAGCGGCAGGGGTGGCCGTGCGCCCGTTTAGCGGGATGTTCGTGCGCGCCTCCACGTGGGATGCGCTCAAGACGAGTCCGCGCGTTCGTTGGCGCTATGTTCAAAATACGTTTCTCGACGAGCACCCTGACGAGGCTGTCTGCTCCTTTTCTGCTGCGCTTGACCATGGACTTTGGGTTTCGAAGAAATATCTGGACACAATTCATCTTGTAGCTAGCGGGCGCTCGCATGGAAGGTGCGGTACGGGAATCCATCGGCATGAGTGCCCTCTAAATGAGGTCGAGCTAAACGGTACCGTGAAACGAACGACGCTAGAACGGACGGTGCTCGACTGCTCACTTGTTGCTTCTTTTGAAGACGGTCTGGCTATAGCTGATAGCGCCCTGCGGTTCTGCAAGCTCGATATCCAAAAGTATCGCGACTATGTTGAAGCGCTGGCGCGATGTCGCTCTGGGGCCTTGTGCGCTGAGATGGTAGCGCGCTATGCCGACGGCGCTTCGGAAAGCGGCGGCGAATCCATCGTGCGCGGATTGATTATCGCGCTGGGTTACCTTCCTCCGACCATGTTGCAAGCCGAGTTTGTTGACCCGATCGATGCCGGTGCGATTCGTGCCGATATGTACTACGAGTTGCCGAATGGGCTTCGCTTAATTATTGAGGTCGATGGTTTTGGCAAATACGTTGGTGCGGACGGCCTGGGAAAAGAGATGCAAAGGCGCTTGGTTGCAGAGCGTCAACGAGAGTCGCACATTACGGCTCTGGGCATTCCGGTCATGAGGGTGCAATTTAGTCGCGTGTACGAGGACGGTTATCTCGAACACCTTCTGAGGCGTTTCGGTGTGCCAAAAGTCGCTCCTCATATGTAGCGTTGGGCAGTGGAGGAGATGCTGATAGAGGTTGTTTTGCGTGGCGTGGTCTATTGATATGGTCGCCAGCTTCGTTTTCCTTAAGGGAGCGTTACCCTGCTCCGCCCAGTTGTGTTTGCCCCCCGGGAGATCACGTTACCGCTCTGCCCAATCGTGATTCCCTTAGGGAAAACACGTTACTGCTGCCGCCGACCGTGATTCCCCTAGGGAAAACACGCTAAAGAGCGACTGACCGTGTTTTCCCTAAGGGAATCACAGCCGACTCAGATGCGGAGTCTGCCTTGGGACTGCCTTGCCTCTGCATATAGCTGATTTGAAATGCGGGCATAGATGGCCTCTCGATTTACGCGTTTCCCATTGGTTTCGCGCCCGTTGCCGTGCCGTTTCCAAGATTGCGGCACCGTTTCCATTCGACAACGCAGCGTTTAACAACGCCGTATCTGGTCTACACCAGTTGTCCCTCGGCCCCATTATGGGCGCCGACAACGTTCATGCGACCAAGGGGGAGCGAATGTACGATTCGGGATCGACAACGTTTATGCTCGTCTGCACCATGCTCGTGTTTTTAATGACACCGGGTCTGGCGTTTTTCTATGGTGGCCTGTCCAGGCGCAAAAATGTCATCAACACCATGCTCATGTGCTTTGGCGCCATTGGTCTGGTTGGTACGCTGTGGATTGTTGCTGGCTGGTCGCTGGCCTACGGCGGTGACGGTCCGAGTCCGTTTGTTGGAGGCCTTGACCAGCTGATGTGCCTGCCGGTACTCAACCAGGTGCTTCAGGCGGCCGAGGGCAATGCCGCGGGCGGCGCCGTCTACCCTCAGATCATTAACATCGCCTTCCAGATGGCGTTTGCCATGATCACGGCTGCTATCGTCACGGGCAGCCTGGCCGGCCGCGTTAAGTTTGGTGCCATGACGGCCTTCCTGGGCATTTGGCTGCTCGTGGTCTATGCGCCGCTCGCCCACATGGTCTGGGGCGGCGAGGGCTCCTTTATCGGCGACATCATCGGCGCACTCGACTTTGCCGGCGGCGACGTGGTGCACATTTCGTCCGGTCTTACGGGCCTGATTCTCTGCCTGATGCTTGGCCGTCGTCGCGGTTTTGGCATGGTGAGCTACCGTCCGCATAACGTGCCGTTTGTGGCGCTGGGCGCCGGTCTGCTTTGGTTTGGCTGGTTTGGCTTTAACGGCGGCAGCGAGTTTAAGGCCGACGCCGTGGCGGCGCTCGCCATCCTCAACACCGTGACGGCCAGCGCGGCGGGTATGGTCTCGTGGCTTGCCGTCGAGCGCGTGCGCACCGGTCGCCCCACGCTGGTGGGTGCCAGCACCGGTCTGGTTGCAGGCCTTGTGGTGGTTACGCCGGGTGCGGGCTTTGTCGAGCCGTGGGCGGCGCTGGTCATGGGCCTGATCGTCTCGCCCGTCTGCTACCTGGCTATTAGCCATCTTAAGACCAAGTTCGGCTACGATGACGCGCTCGACGCGTTTGGCTGTCACGGCATCGGCGGCATCTTGGGCGGCGTGCTCACGGGCCTGTTCTGTGTGCCGGGGCTCTCGTGGACCGGCAAGGGCGGCCTGTTCTACACGGGCGATGTGTCGCTGCTCATCTCGCAGATCTTGGGCATTGTGGTGACGGTCGCCATTGTGCTGGTGCTCGACTTGGTGATCGCCGCGGTGGTCAAGGTGCTGTTCCACGGCAGCCTGCGTGTGGACGAGGCCGACGAGGCGCTGGGCCTGGATGCGAGTCAGCACGGCGAGAGCGCTTATCCCTCCTTCTCGGGACTTGACTAGCGGCTTCCCCAGGCACCGCACCTTGGGTTTCAAACCGTCGCTTGCGTACAAAAGTACGCGGCGCTCCTCTTTCAACCCAATCTGCGGCACCTGGGAAACCCGCGTCTCATGTAAAGGGACACGTTGATTATTGAGAGGAATTCATTATGAAAAAGATCACGGCTATCGTGCGCCAGGAAAAGCTTGAGGTTCTCAAAGACACGCTGTTTGCTGCCGATGTTCGTGGCATGACTATCAACCAGGTGCAGGGCTGCGGCGCACAGCATGGCTGGAAGGAATACGTGCGCGGCAACGAGTTGCTTGTCAACACGATCCCTAAGGTGCAGTTCACCCTCATCTGTGCCGATGAGCATGTCGACGGCATTGTCGACATCATCTGCAACGCCGCCCGCACCGGCGCCGTCGGAGACGGCAAGATTTGGGTCGAGCCGGTCGAGGAGGTTATCCGCATCCGTACCGGCGAACACGGCCCCGCCGCGGTGTAGGACAATCTTTCGCCTGACGGATGTGCCTCTCTTGGGACGCGCCCGTTCTCGTCTACAATATCGTGCAGACGAAGGAGAGGTATGCCCATGATCAAGATGTTTGCGAGTGACTTAGACGGAACGCTGCTGAATGCCCTGCACGAGGCAGATGGGACCATTCGCCGCGCCATTCGCGAGCTGACCGAGGCTGGCCTGCATGTGGTTCCCGCGACTGGACGCTCGACGCTGCCGATCGGCGAGCATGGCTTTACGGGCCTGGCGCTTGATGCCTGCTGCTCTAACGGCTCCATCGTGCGCGACAGTCATGGCGAGGTGCTCAAGACCTGGACCATCGATCCGCAGGTTACCGAGGAGCTGCTCAAGGCATTCCCGGACATTTGCTTTGATTGCTCCACACCCGATGGCATGTTCTCGAGCGGTTCGTTCGAGATGCACCAGGCGGGTTTTAAGAAGGACAGCCCTATCAAGCGCATCGTGATGCGTGGCATGCGTGCACGTGGCGGGTATCACGAGGAACAGTATTTCGACCAGTCGATCGGTGACATCCTGCGCCACGATGTGTGCAAGATCAACTGCCGCGTGACCTCGCCCGAGCTGGAGCGCGACCTTAAGGCATATTTGGCCGAGCGCTCGGACCGAGTGGTCAACGCGCCGTTTGACCCGGTGATGTTCGAGATCACGGACGTGGCGTGCAACAAGGGCGAGAGCGTGGCCTGGCTGGCGGGCTACTACGGTATTGCTGAGGACGAGGTTGCGGTCTACGGCGACGGCGGCAACGACATCGTCATGCTCAAGCGTTTCCGCCACAGCTACGCGACCAAAAACGGCAGCGATGCAGCTAAGGCTGCCGCGAGTGCGACCGTCGGCAGCTGCATGGTCCATGCTGTCCCCAAACACATGCTCGCCACCATGCACAAGCAAAACTCCCGCACCGTCATCGAATAATGTGACAAAGGGACTGCCCCTTTGTCACATTCCGGGGTTCTCGACTAGCCAGTGCTCGTAGGCGCGCTGCATGACCTCGGTTTTATCGGCTTTTTTGCGGCAGCCCTTCTGCTCCTCGATGGCCAGCTCATAGGCATCGCTCTGCTCAAAAGCGCTGGTATCCCAAGCACCGTGTTCAATGCGCGACCATACGGCATCGATGAGCTGCTCGAGTTCGGCAATGTCAACGGCGTTGGCGGTTGTCGCGAACGGCGGGCGCAGCTCGCCCGTTGCCTTGTCGGGCTCGACATAGTAATCGCCCATGGAAGTGACGGTGTAGCCATAAAACTCGGGTGATGCTTCGACCAGCAGTTTGTAGAACTTGAGCTGACGATGGTAGCCTGTGGGGACTTCTTTGCCAAAACCAGTCTTGTAGTCAACGATCTGCACCGTTTTAGCTGCATCGTCAACGAGGAGCAGGTCGAGAAAACCAAAGAGCGGAGCTCCTTCGGTGGTCAGGCACTGCATATTCGCCTCTGTGACGCAGCGATAGCCATACACATGCTCGACAAGCCAGGGGACGAATGCACGACAAATGCGTTCGAAGCGCTCCGAATAGCGATGGACGTCCTCAGGGGCAAAATCGAGCCACGAAATCTGCTGACGATACTCGGTCTCAATTGTCTCGATCGCCGCCTCGCCATCGGCTGCCATTCTATTAACGATTTCTTCGAACATCGCGTGAACGATGGTGCCGAATTCGGTTTGGATCGTGGGCGCCGTGGGCAGGCGCACAATCTGCTTCTCAGGGAAGTGCTGGCTGTTTGCGCATCCAGGCTCGTACGTCACAAAGTTGTTGAGCGCTGTAGCAGAAAGAAACTTCACGTCGGTATGAGGTTCCAAAAGTGCGCGGAGCTCGGGCGTATCCAACACGTAGTTGTCGCGCCACTCGGTTTCGATTGCAACGCTGAGCTGGTCTGCCTCAGCAGAAACCTCGCAAGAGTCGATAAGCCCCGTGAGCTCCTGCAAAGCCGACCCGCCGGCGCGGTACAGCTCGAGGTGTCGCTTAGCGCGCGTGATGGCGACAAGCAGCAGGCGGCGCGCGTCGTCGTCATCCTTTTCATCGCGAATAAGCAGGTTGGACGGGTATAGGCTCATGCCGCCAGCACCTTTGTGCCAGGTGGAGTCGTCGGCGTCAAGCAAATAAACGCAGTCGAACTCCAGGCCCTTAGAGCTATGGGCGCTGGTGAGGCGAACAGCTCCCGGCGTGCCGAGGTCGATGGACGCGTCGATGCTCACGCCAAACTTTTGAGCTGCATCGAGTCTGTCGACAATATCGGGTAGGCGAAGCGAACGTCCCATGCGGCGCGCGTCTCCCATCTCCCCCTCGGCAAAGGTGAGTAAGGCGCGGATGCCGGCATTGAATTCGGCGGCGCCCAGTGGGTCCTGTTCTTTACGATGTCGGTAATAGTCAAGGCTGCGTTCGGCAATCTTAAAGAGCAAATCCCGGACAGGCGAGGCATTGGCTTCCGCCGACCACTGCATCAGGCTATCGTACAGCTCCTTGATGCGTACATTCTCGCTCTCGCGCATGGCGACCATCCAGTCGCCGCGATGCTCGCGCTTGGCGCCGAGCGCAAACGTCACGGACGATGGATGGTCGCCGCCCAGCTCGGCGGCACAGACAATCTGCGGAAGATAGCTGCTGGCGAGCTCCTTTTGCCCGCGAGCAAGCGCGGTAACGCAGCGCAACAGTGCCAACGTCGTCTGCATGCGCTCGGAGGCAAAGAGATTCTGTCGTTCGCGATAGGAAAACGGCACGTTCTCCTTAACGAGGAAGGGGATAAGCGAGCGCAAGGCGGCGTGTTTGGCAGAGATGACTGCAATTCCTTCATCGGGATCTTCGCAGTCATTAAGGTAGCCGGCCTCAAGTCGCTGCTTAATGCTCGCGGCGACGGCGGCGTATTCCTCGGCTTTGCCGGTGTAGACGTTCTCGCTAAAGCTGACCTGATCGCCTTGAGGCTTAAAGGCTTCGATTGACTTATTCGAGCTGGCGTCGAGGCGATATTCAATTTGCCGTGCGATGGCTTGACCAAGCTCAACGATGGCGGGCGTGGAGCGATAGTTGGTCTTGAGCACGATGCTCCGGGGCGAGAACTCGGCCGCAAACTGGTTGGCACACTCGATCGTGGCGCCCTGAAAACGCATGATGGCCTGATCGTCATCGCCGACGGCCATGATATTGGGCGCATCAACGCCGTCGCAGAGCAGCTCGATGATGCGCATCTGGGCACCATTGGTGTCCTGGAACTCGTCAACTTGGATATAGGTATAGGTGTCCTGGAGCACTTGACGTAGCGCGTCGTTGTGCTCGACGGCGTTTACAAAGTCGCCGATCATATCGTCGTAATCGTAGAGATGGCGCTGGTCGAGCTCGCTCTGGTAGCGACGCGCGACGTCGCAAGCGGTCTTAAGTCGCTCGCTCTGCTCCGCAATCTTAAAGGTGCGTCCCTGAGAGTTGCTGCCTCCAAAGAAGGCATCGCGCACCTTGGTGTATCCCGACGACTTTCCCTTCTCGTCAATAAGTTCGGTGCGGCGAACGGTGTCGCGCAACTCAAGAATGTACGGTACATACGTGCCAGCGGGACAGTCGATCGGGCGGGTGAGCGATATGGGCGCCATGCCGCAGGCACGCTCGGCCTCTTCCTCAAAGCGCTCTGCCAACGCAACGCTTGCCCTTTCGCAGACGAGCGTAAGCAGCTCGGAATGCTCGGTGAGCCAGGCAGCGGCGTCGATATTCTGCTGCGCGATGGCGCTCAGCGTGTCGTAGTCCAGGCCACTGCGTTTGATTTTGGAGACAAAGCCGATCATCTTACCGATGTTTTGCGCAGGCATATCAGGTGACCCTCCGCCTAGCGGAGAACCAAAGGGCAGCGATTTGAGCAGCCGATCAAAAATCTCTTGCTGGTGCAGGCTAGTAACAAGCGTGTCGGTCGCAGGGTGTGTGAAAAACTCGGGATAGCGCGACCTGATGCTGCTTGCAAATCCGTGGAACGTGCTGACTTCGATGCCGTAGGCGTCGCGCCCAATGAGCTCAATCAGGCGTTTGCGCATGGCTTCCGCGCCCGCCTCGGTATAGGTGAGGCAGAGGATGTTGCGCGGGGCGGCATCGCGGTTGGCCAGGATGTTCGCCGCGCGCAGGCTCAGTAGCTGCGTCTTGCCGGTGCCGGGACCGGCAATGACGAGTAGCGGACCATCTAGGCATTCGACGGCCTCGCGCTGTTCGGGGTTCAGGCGTTCAAACGATTCATCGAATTTGGGGGTCGTATCCATGAAATATTACCTGTCTTCCTGGTAGAGCGCACGCGTGCTATCGAGATAGTCGAGATACGTGTCGATGGCACTTTGAGGTTGAACGATCTTAATGAAGGTGCTGAGCTGCAGCAGCCAGCCAAAGAACTGCGGCGACAGCGGGGCTTTGACGGTCGCCAACAGGCGCCCATCCTGGTTCTCAAACACAACGGCGTCGAGCCCGAACTTGTCGATGAGCGGGTTCATCGCACGGTCATCGAGTTCCAGCACCACGGTGGTTTTGTTGGCTGCATATACGCCGAATGATGGAGAGACGTGATCTTCGAGCACATAGCCCGCGATACGCGGATCTTTGGTCACGGACTCTTCGGACACCGCAACGTCGAGCATGCGATCGACGCGATAAGGCGTGAACGGCTGATGGCCCGAGCCGGCGTTGGCCCATTTATCTCGAAACCCGATCATGTAATAGAGTTCGTCGGAGTAGATAAGGCGTACGGGTGTGAGCTCGTAGGTCTTTCCGTCATGATTAAGGGCCTTTTGCTTGGCGGCGTTGTAGTGGAAGTAACGAAACCGAATCTTGCGTTTTTCGCGCATAGCCTGCTGAATCAAGTCGATGTTGAGCAAGGCATCGGAGTTTTGCATCTTCACACGCGAAGGCACGTCGACGCGCTTGTGCATCAGCTCGCGTTCGTCCAGGCTGGCGAGGCTCTGTAGCTTGCCGATGAGGTGGTCGGTCAGCTCATCGGTCAAAAACGGTGAACTTTGCACGGCGTCAACAAGCATGATGAGTTCTTGCAGGTCAAGCGGACGTGAGACCAACGCCCATTCCTTGCCGCCGCGCTGGTCGATGTTGAGCCCAAAGTTGCGAAGCGTTTGCAGGTCGCGATAGATGGCCTTTCGCTCTGCCTCAAGGTCGTGATAGGCGAGCTCCTCGATAATCTGCTGCGTTGTGAGCCCGTGCGTGCTGTCGGTCTTTTCCATCAGGATTTTGAGCAGGAACAGAAGCCGGAGCTTTTGATTTGGTCTGTTCGCCACGATGTCTCCTTTCGCCGGCAGGGTATCAGCCGGAGATACAAAACAAGACCCGTTATTGGGACTCATTGTAGACCGCCCGCCCGTAGTATTCGCAGCAACAAGAACCCGAAAAGGGCGAAAGGTAGTTAAACGGAAATCTGCGGTTTGGCCGGCTGGTGTGACATGCACGCTGTTGGCTTGGGCCGGTTCCGGTTTACAAGGATCAGAACAGGAGAAATGCGATGGCAGACATTAAAGTCTTTGCCGAGAATCTTGAGGATTCAACCAAGGAGCAGATCGAGGAGATTTCCAGCTGCCCGGCGTTTGAAGGCGCCAAGATCCGCATCATGCCCGATGCCCATAAGGGCAAGGGCTGCGTGATTGGCTTTACGGCAAACTTGGGCGACAAGGTGATTCCCAACTTGGTGGGAGTCGACATCGGATGCGGGATGTATTGTGTGCCGCTTGCGGAGACCATTGCGCGCGACGACCTCATTCAGTTCAATCGCGATGTGAAGCGCGCGGTGCCCACGGGCTTTAGCCTTCATCGCGATCCTGCCTGCGTGCTCGCGGACTTCGGCATGGAGTCGCGTGATTGGCTTCAGGACAAGCGCAAGGTTGAGCGCTCCATGGGCACGTTGGGCGGCGGCAACCACTTCATTGAACTCGACGAGGACGAGGACGGGTGTCAATATCTGGTCGTGCACACCGGCTCGCGCAACATGGGCAA
>CABQLM010000019.1 GCA_902465105.1 uncultured Collinsella sp. | reverse complement strand
ATGTTTGGGGTAGCGATACCCTTATCCACTGGGCCGGCTGGGCGATGGTCTTTATCGGCCTGATCGTGCTCAACGAGGTCGGCCGCCGCACCAAGCTCGGCGCGGCCATCATCTTTGGTGTGGCTCCGCTGGCGATGACCATCTACTGCATCGCCATCGCCATCGGCGTTTCGCAGGGCGCCGAGTGGGCACTCACCAACCCTACCCATGTGTACCAGAACAGCTGGTTCCACTACGCCAAGGTGTACGCGGCGCTGGCCGGCTGCTGGGGCTTCATTGCCATCAAGTACCAGTGGGGCAAAATCGGCAAGGCGCATTGGTTCCGCGCGTGGCCGTTTGTGATCGTTGCCATCAACATCATGATCGCCGTCGTTTCCGACTTTGAGAGCGCCTATCACTTCTTTGTCCTGGGCGAGTCCACGTGGGTCACCTCCGAGGGCGCCACGCAGCTGGCCGGTTGGAACAACGTGTTCAACGGCATCGCCGGTATCATCAACATCTTCTGCATGACCGGCTGGTGGAGCGTCTACGCCTCCGAGGATCAGACCGATATGCTGTGGCCCGACATGACCTGGGTCTACATCATCGCCTACGATATCTGGAACTTCTGCTACACCTACAACTGCCTGCCCACCCACTCCTGGTTCTGCGGCTTTGCGCTGCTGCTGGCGCCCACCGTCGCCGCCTTTATCTGGAACAAGGGCGGCTGGATCCAGAACCGCGCCTTTACGCTGGCTATTTGGTGCATGTTTGCCCAGGTGTTCCCGTACTTCCAGGAGGAGTCCATCTTTGTGACCCACTCCACGCTCGACCCCGGCGCCGCTACCGCGGTCTCGATTGCCGCGCTGATCGCTAACGTCGCCGCGATCATCTACATCGCCTACCGCGCCAAGAAGCTCGGCCGCAATCCCTACAAGCAGGATGTCTTTGAGGGCACCAGCGATTGGGAGAAGGCTACCGCTCGTCGCGCCAAGGTGGATTACGCACACGCCGAGTAACGTGTTCGTCGCCCGCATTTGGATGTAGGCGTACTTAGTTGGCGCCGCAATCTTGCGTCATGTGCAGCCCCCGGAAAGCGATTCGTCTGCTTTCCGGGGGCTTTTGCTGTTGCGCGCGTCCAAAGCGACAGAACCGGATTGTGGCCTGTCTTCGCCGTGAAATCGAAACTCAGATTAAATCGGCTGACATATCGTTCATCAGCTTTATATGGCCCTATTTTTGGGTACATTGTTGTCCCGATATTGAGCTTGGGGGATATATGAAAGATGAGACGATGGGCCAAGTGGATGCGGCCCAAGACGCAGAAGCGTGCGCCGAGGCCTTGGAGAGCCTAGACCGGATTTCGCTTGACGAGATTGCGTTTGACGAGACGTTTATCGACGCGCAGGACGAAGTGCACGAAGACGATTCGGGCGACGGTGAACAAGATGCAAATAGCGGTACTGACGCCGAAGCCGCCGGTAACGCCCGCAGCGATAGCGCCGACTCGGATGGCACCGCCCCCGATGATGCCGCGACCGAAGATGGGGGGACCGTCAACGCTGAGGATGCGACGTCCTATTCCGAATCCAAGGCCAACGACCAGCCGAGTACGAACTCCAACGAAGAAACTATGTTGCTCAGCAACCTGCCCGGCGACGACTCGCTCACCCGCGAGCTTCCCGGCCTGGGCTCCGCACCTGCCGTGGACGAGACCATCGCCATGGGCGATATTCCCCTGCCCTCCGTTCCCTCGGCACACGAAGCCGAGGCCCGTCACCGCAAGATGTCGCCCAAGCGACGCAACCTGATGGTGGCAGGCGTTGTTGCCGTCGCGCTCGTCGCCGGCGGCGCAGGCTATGCTGCCTGGAACGGATATCAGCAAGAGCAGGCCGCCGTGGTTGCCGCAAACGCCCATACCATGATGTCGGTGCAAATTGGCGTACATGCCGCGGGGCTCGACTGCTCCACCGGCTCAAAGATCCCCGTGCAGGTGAGTGGCCAGGACTCCGACGGCTCTTCTGTGAGCGAAACACTCTACGTTGACGAGCACGGTCACGGCATCAAGCTGCTGCCCGGTGACTATACGCTCTCCATCGCTGGGTCCCCCATCGCAGCCGACGGTACCATTTACACCGTGCCGACCACCAAGGCGCAGGTCAGCGTAAAGAGCGACGGGCAGGATTTGAGTGCCCAGGCCACCTTTAAGCTTAAGGTACCTTCGGCAGACACAGTGACCGACGAACAGATCGATGCCGCGGCCAAATATGCCGAGGAGGGAGGCGCGAGCTCCGCCGCCACCGCCAAGGTGCTCCAGCAGGCGGCAACCGCGCGGCGCGACGCCGCCGTCAATGCCGTGAGCGCGAGCGAAGCGCAGGCCGCGCGCGATGCCGATGCTCGGCATAAGGCAACGGACCTGTATCAGCTCGATATTCCGGTTGAGTGGTATGGCAAGGTCGCAACCTGGCAAAACGGCAACACGCTGTGCATTTATCTGGACGGCGACACGAACACGTCGCTTGTGACGCTTGTCACGGTGCGCGACGGCGAGAGCTTTACGCCCGATGAGGGCGACGCGGTTTTGGGTGCGGCAAACCTCGGCAACGGCTACACCGTCTACGCCAGCGGCCCCGTTTATCCGTATGTGGTGCCCCAGACCATCAACGGACGAACGCAAGACCCCGTGTCGACCTACCCCATGGACACTGCAGTTGAGCTTATCGAGCTCACGACCGGCAACCGCTACACCTATAGCCAGATCAAGAACGTACTGGTCGGTAAAGACGGCAAGGCCGACGCTGCGACCAAGCTCGAGACCGACTACCTCGCTCAGATTCTCCTGCCGAGCATCAAGGCTCAGGACTAGACGTCCCGCAAGAGCTAGCGCCAGGGGTCGGCTTCGAACATCGGCTCGCGCTCGGGACGTCGGTCGCTGTAGGGGTCGTAACCGTCATCATCCTCGTTCTCGGCTCGAATATAGGAGTCGCGCGGCTTGGGCGCCGGTTTGGACGTGGGCTTGGGCGCCGGCGCGCTTGTCTTGATCTCGTCTTTCATCTGCATAGCTCCTTGCATCGCATCCGTTCAGCATCATCGATTGTCGCACGAAAAAGGGCGGCGGACCCAATTGGATCCGCCGCCCTTGGCGTTTAGAGACTGCCGGTAGATTTTATGACATGGCCCAACAATCTACTCGGCGTCGGGCACCTCGTAGGTGGCAGACGGCGTGTTATCGCACACGACGGTAAAGGCACCGTCCTTGTCGACATCGACCGTCACCTGATCGCCCTCACGCACCGTGCCGTCGATGATAGCGGCCGCGATGGCATCCACAACCTCGCGCTGCACCAGACGCTTGAGCGGACGGGCGCCAAAGACCGGGTCCAGGCCGCCCACGGCGAGCATCTGCTTGGCCGCCGGGGTGACGGCAAGCGTCATGCGCTCCTTGGCCAGACGTGCGCGGACGTCGGCGAGCTGGATGTCGACGATCTTCTCGATCTGAGCCATGCCGAGCGGATGGAACACCACGATGTCGTCGATACGGTTGAGGAACTCGGGACGGAAAGTCTGAGCCATGGCCGCGTCGACCTGATGGCGCATCTCTTCCTCGTCCTTGCCCGAAAGATCGGCGATAGCCTTGGAGCCCACGTTGGACGTCATGATGATGATCGTGTTCTTAAAGGACACCTGACGACCCTGGCCATCGGTCAGACGACCGTCGTCGAGCACCTGCAGCAGCACGTTGAAGACATCCGGATGAGCCTTCTCCATCTCGTCGAGCAAGATCACGGAGTACGGACGACGGCGCACGGCCTCGGTGAGCTGGCCGCCCTCGTCGTAGCCCACGTATCCCGGGGGCGCACCGATCAGACGTTGGACGCTGAACTTCTCCATGTACTCGGACATGTCGATACGCACGAGCGCGCGCTCATCATCGAACAGGCACTCGGCCAGCGCCTTGGCGAGCTCGGTCTTGCCCACGCCGGTGGGGCCCAGGAAGAAGAAGCTGCCGATGGGCTTGTCCGGATCGGAGAGGCCCGCACGGCTGCGACGCACAGCCGCGGCGACGGCGGAGACGGCTTCGTCCTGGCCAATGACGCGCTTATGCAGCTCGCCCTCCAAGCCCTTCAGCTTGTCGAGCTCGCCCTGCATCATCTTGGACACGGGCACCCCGGTCCAGGCGCTCACGACCTCGGCGATCTCGTCGGAAGTCACCTGCTCGTTGAGACTCTCGCCGTCCTGCTGCTTTTGCGCCTCGAGCGCAGCCTCGGAATCCTGAATCTGCTGCTGCAGGCCCGGAATCACGGAGTAGCGCAGCTCGGACGCACGGCCCAGATCACCGTTGCGCGTCGCGCGCTCCTCCTCGCTCTTGGCTTCGTCGAGCTGGCCCTTAAGCTCCTGCACGTGGTCGATGGCGTTCTTCTGGTTGAGCCAACCGGCCTTTTGCACGTTGAGCTTTTCTTGGACCTCGGCAATCTCTTGGCGCAGGGCCTCCAGACGCTCCTTGGAGGCGTCGTCGGTCTCCTTCATGAGCGCCTGCTCCTCGATCTGCAGCTGGGTGAGCTGACGCGTGGTGGCGTCGATCTCGACCGGCATGCTGTCAAGCTCCATGCGCAGGCGACTTGCGGCCTCATCGACCAGGTCGATGGCCTTGTCGGGCAGGAAGCGGTCGGCGATGTAGCGATCGGAGAGGTCGGCGGCGGCCACGAGCGCGCTATCGGTGATGTGCACGCCGTGGAAGATCTCGTACTTCTCCTTGAGGCCACGCAGGATCGAGATGGTGTCCTCGACGGTAGGCTCGCTCACCATAACGGTCTGGAAACGACGGGCGAGCGCCGCGTCCTTCTCGATGTACTTGCGGTACTCGTCGAGCGTGGTCGCGCCGATCGCATGCAGGTCGCCACGGGCGAGCGCAGGCTTGAGGATGTTGCCGGCGTCCATGGAGCCCTCAGTGGCACCCGCGCCCACGATGGTGTGGAGCTCATCGATGAACAGGATAACCTTGCCCTCGGACTTTTGCACTTCTTTGAGCACAGCCTTCAAGCGGTCCTCGAACTCGCCGCGGTACTTGGCGCCGGCGACCAGCGCGCTCATGTCGAGCTCGATGAGGTCGCGGTCGCGTAGGGTGCTCGGCACGTCGCCGGCCACGATACGCTGGGCGATGCCCTCGACGATAGCCGTTTTACCGACGCCCGGCTCACCGATGAGCACGGGGTTGTTCTTAGTGCGGCGGGACAGGACCTGGATGGTACGACGGATCTCGTCGGTACGGCCGATGACCGGGTCGAGCTTGCCGGCGCGGGCAAGGTCGCAGATGTTGCGTCCGTACTGCTCCAGCGCTTCAAACTGGGTCTTGTCCTCGGCGGACGTCACGCGGTCGTCGCCACGAAGTTCCTCGTAGACCTGCTCGACGCGCTCCTTGGTCACGCCGGCATCGCGCAGCACGCGACCCGCCTCGCCCTTGTCCTCGGCAAGTGCCATCAGCAGATGCTCGGTCACCACAAAGCTGTCACCCATCTTGGTGGCCTTCTTCTCGGCCTTTTCGATGACGCGGACGAGCTCGTTGGACAGGCCCATCTGCTGACCCTCGCCCGAAACCTTGGGCGCGTGGTCGATGGCATCTTGCGTGGAGCGTGCAAGCTGGGCCGGGTCGGCACCGATGCGCTCGATAATCACGGAGATATTGCGCTCACCGGCACCGAGCAGGGCAGACAGCAGGTGAATCGGCTCCACCGCGCCGGCCTGCGCGTCAGCAGCCGTGCTCATGGCGGTCTGCAACGCCTCGCGCGACGTCATTGCCAGCTTATCGATTCTCATGGAATCACCTCTCTTGGGGTGGCCGCCCTACGGGGCGGCTTCACGTTGTTCGAGAAGTATTGTTGCCAGCTTTGTACGATCTTATACATAAATCTAAGTCTCTATATATAAGATTTTCTGAGTGATTGAAAGATAGGGAGCAGGTGCGCTCACCCGCTACGGCCTCGTCCCCTTACTATCTCAATCTGTAACATCTAGCGACTGTTTATGGCTCCAGATGTTACAAATCAAGATGAAATGACCGGCAGCAGCCGTTTGTCTCAATCTGTAACATCTAATCGGCAAATAGAGCTCTATCTGTTACAGATCGAGACGAACAGAAGACACCCAAATCGAAAATCTAAATCTGTAACACCAAGCCCACTTTTAGCGGCCAAGATGTTACAGATTGAGACGAATCGAGCCACCACAAAGGTGCCTGTCCCCTTTGTGGTGGTTTTCGATAAAAAGAAGCCGCCCCGATAACAGAGGCGACTTCAAGCAAGTCTATTTTTAGCGTCCCTCAAGACCCAACGAGAACGCAGAAATGTAGCCCGGGACTTACCCTTTCCCGAACGCGACCCTCGCGAAGCGCGTGAGCGGGCGGGAAAGGGTAAGTCCCGGGCGGACAATTAAGCGCGTTACTCGGCAGCGGCCTTGAACTTGTTGTAGTTGATCAGGCAGCCGGCCTTGACGATAGCGCGCTCCTCGGCCGTCATATCGGCAATGTAGAGCTCGATCTGCTCGACCGCACCATCGGCACGGACCACATAGGCGGCGATGTTCTGCAGGTCGCCGTCGAGCGCGGCGCGGATACCCGGCACAAAGACGTAGTCGCCCACCTCAAAGTTGGGCTCGGCCTCCATCTGGAAGGGCACCATACCCCAGTTCATCACGTTGGAGCGATAGCGCTTGGTGGCGTATTCGTGGACGATGTTTGCCAGACCGCCAATTACGCGCTGGCAGCTCGCAGCCTGCTCGCGGGCAGAACCGTCGCCCGGCTTCTTGGCATAAATCATGGAACCAAACTCGGTGGCCTTGGCATCGGCCGCGACACCCGCGCCGGCCAGTGCCTCAAACACGCCCGAAAGCTCGGCATCGAGTGCCGCCAGATCACCCGCAGACTCGCCGGCAACACGGCGCTTCTCCACCGCGTCGACCTCCTTGGAGCGGCCCACGTAAGCCGGGTCGCGGCGGCTGAGCGTAAACTCGGCCAGACCCAGCGGGTTGGAGCGGAAAGAGCTCGTCTCGCCCGAGGGAATGAGTTCGTCGGTCGTGGTGACCGGGTCCATAATCTTGGAGCACACCTTGAGCAGGATATCGTCGCCGAGGGGCTCCATCGCGGGCCACGGCTTGATGTTGGGACCCTCGACCAGCTCGTCGGCAGGCTCCGCCTTGCCAAAGCCCCAGTACACACGCTTTTTGTACGGCGCGTCGTCGAAGGTGTACTCGCAGACCTCGTCCCAAGTCTCCTCGGGCAGGTCGGTCGCCGGCGTCAGGACGCCGCCGTTGGCAGCCGTCGCCGCAATGGAGCGGGCGTCCATCAGGGCCACGGCACTCAGCTGGCCGTTGCCCGGCTTGGAACCCTCGCGGTTGGGGAAGTTGCGCGTGGTGTGGCGGATCGAAAGGCCGTTGTTGGCGGGCGTGTCGCCGGCGCCAAAGCACGGGCCGCAGAATGCCGTGCGCACGATTGCACCGGCCTCCATGAGGTCGTAGATGTAGCCACGGCGTGTAAGCTCGAGCGCCACGGGCTGGCTCGTGGGGTAGACCGACAGCGAGAACTCGCCGCAGCCGGTGTTGGCGCCCTTGAGCACGCGGGCAGCCTGGACCACGGAGTCGTAGTTACCGCCCGAGCAGCCGGCGATAACGCCCTGCTGCACGTGCAGCTTGCCGTCGACGATCTTGTCAAGCAGGCTAAAGTGCGTCTTGCCCTCGCCGATCTTGGCGGCCTCGAGCTCCACCTCGTGAAGGATGTCCTCGAGGTTCTCGTTGAGCTCGTCGATCTCAAAGCCGTTAGAAGGATGGAACGGCAGCGCGATCATGGGCTTGATGCTCGACAGATCGACCTCGACGCAGCCGTCGTAGTAGGCGACATCGGCGGGCTTGAGCTCGCGGTAGTCGTCGCCGCGGCCGTGCATGGCCAGGAACGCGTGCGTGTCCTCGTCAGTTGCCCAAATGGAGGAAAGGCAGGTGGTCTCGGTGGTCATGACGTCGACGCCGTTGCGGTAGTCGGTCGTCATGCTCGCGATGCCGGGGCCCACAAACTCCATGACCTTGTTCTTGACGTAGCCCTTGGCAAAGACGGCGCGGATGATGGCGAGCGCCACATCGTGCGGGCCGACGCCGGGGCGCGGGGCGCCCGTGAGGTAGATGGCCACGACGCCGGGATAGGCGACATCGTAGGTGTCGCGCAGCAGCTGCTTGGCCAGCTCGCCGCCGCCCTCGCCCACAGCCATGGTGCCCAGGGCACCGTAGCGGGTGTGCGAGTCGGAGCCCAGGATCATCTTGCCGCAACCGGCGAAGTTCTCGCGCATAAAGGAGTGAATGACGGCGATGTGCGGCGGAACGAAGATGCCGCCGTACTTCTTAGCCGCGGAAAGGCCAAAGACGTGGTCGTCCTCGTTGATGGTGCCGCCCACGGCGCACAGCGAGTTATGGCAGTTGGTGAGCACGTAGGGCAGCGGGAACTGCTCCATGCCCGAGGCACGAGCCGTCTGGATGATGCCGACAAAGGTGATGTCGTGGCTCGCCATGGCGTCGAAGCGAATCTTGAGCGCCTCGGGATCTCCGGACGTATTGTGTGCCTGGAGAATCGAATACGCGATGGTGCCGCGCTTGGCATCCTCGGGCGTCTGCGTAATACCGCGCTCGGCAGCCTCGGCCGCAGGCACAACCTCGCTGCCGCCGCGCAGGTAGATACCGTCCTCGTACAGCTTGACCATACTGTCTCCCACTCTGCCCAAAAGATTTGAGCGCATAGCATACATTCGTTCAATATCGTGCCATAGAACGGTTGCGAGCGGGTTACGAATCTGTGCGTTCACTTTATTTTGGTAAAGCACTTGGGACGCCGGCTTACACACCGCCCGCGCCGGAACGCTAACGCATCATTCTTATTGCCGCATGCAGTACCAGGCAAACACATCCGATGCATTTGCCTCACTGCGCCCCTAACCCTGGGTCACCAGCCGGTATCCAATCCCCACGTGTGTCTGGATATAACGCGGATGCGCGGGGTCCGACTCAATCTTCTTGCGCAGCGTGCCCATAAAGACGCGCAGGCTCGCAAGATCGCTTTTGGTCGTCGTGCCCCAAATCTCATGCAGAATGAATTGATGCGTCAGCACCTTATCGGCATTATGGGCCAATAGACACAATAGCTTGTACTCAATCGGTGTCAGATGCAGCTCATCGCCCGCCATCGATGCGACGCCGGCATCAAAATCGATATGCAGCTCGCCGGCATCAAACGTCCCCTCGGAAGCCACGCCTCCTGCTTGCATATACGAAAGGCGCCTGAGCGTCGTGCGGATGCGAGCCAAGAGCTCCTCGACCGAAAACGGCTTAGTCAGGTAATCGTCGGCACCGGCATCGAGCGCGCGAATCTTGTCCGCATCCTCGCTGCGCGCCGAGACCACGATGATCGGCATACCCGACCACGTACGCACCGACTCCACCACCTTGACGCCATCCATATCGGGCAGGCCCAAATCGAGCAACACGACGCTCGGTGCCTGTGACGATGCGGCAGCGATGGCAGCGTGGGCGGTTTCCACGGCAATATGACGCAAGCCGTGCGCCTCAAGTGCAGCAACGATTAAGTTGCGCACGGCGGGATCGTCCTCAACAACCAAAATAAGCGGTTTCATAGCAGAGTTTGGCACGGTGCTACTCCTTATCAAACGAAACATCGGCGGCAGGAAGCTCAATCGTAAAAACCGAGCCATGCGGTTCGGCCGCCGCGACCCCTATGCTACCGCCATGCGCCAACATAATGGATCGACAGAGCGAAAGTCCCAAGCCCACGCTGCGATGGCTATCAGCCAAGCCATGGTTGACAGTGTAGAACGATTCAAAGATCCGGCTCTGCTCCTCGGGCGCAATACCGGGACCGTCATCGGCGACGGAACATGTCACCTGTCCATCGTTCGCCATAATCGAAATCACGATATGCGAGCCCGACGGCGTATAGGCAATAGCGTTGTTCACCAGGTTCACCACCAGCTGCACCATCAGACGCGCGTCCACATTAACCAACGCCGGGCCATCGCACGGAACCACTTTCAGACTGTGCTCGCACACCGCAGGATTAACATGACGCAGCGCCTCCTCGACGATGTCATCCATCAGCTCGAGCGTGGTCGACAGATGCATGCCGCCGCCTTCGAGCTTGGTGATGGCAAGCAGGTTTTCGACAGTAGCGTTCAGCCATAGCGCATCGGACCGGATGGATTTGAGCATCCCACGGCGAGTCTGGTCGTCAAGCACAGCCGTGCCGGTCGAGCCCTGGTCGAGCAGCACATCGGCATTACCCGAAATACTGGTGAGCGGCGTGCGCAGGTCGTGCGAGATGGAGCGCAGCAGGTTGGCGCGCAGCTGCTCATTTTTGGCAAGCACCGCCGCCTCCTCGCGGGCCTCCATGGCGCGGGCGCGATCGAGCGCCAGCTCGCCTTCGCTCACGATAGCATCGGCAAGTGTCCGCTCCTCGTGCGTCAGCACGTCGGGCTCGGCAACGATAGCCAGCACGCCCACCACCGAGGCGGGGTCGCCCGAGCGCGCGAAGCCGTCGCCTGTGCGAACCGTCAGGTAGATGCCATAAAACGCCGAGCCGCCGAACGTAGCATCGAGCGGCGTTCCCACATAGGCGGACGCCGAGAGCCGCGGTGGCATCTGCGGCGCCAGCTCGTGCACCGGCGCGGCATCGCCCACGGCCGTGTATGTCGCACGCGGCAGCAGGTCATCGCCCTCGGCGTCGGCGCTGTACCACACGACCGGACAGCCCGAAAGACGCGCCAGCTGCGTGGCCATGGCGTGAACGATCTGCTGCTCGTCGGCGCAGCGCTGCAACATGCGATTGGTCTCGAGCACCATATGCGTGCGGCGGTCGCTGGCGGCAGCCTGTGCCAAAGCGCGACGCAGGGCCAAGGCAATCGAGCTCGACACAAGCGAGACCACAAACATGATGAAGAACATGCCGGGATAGCCGCGGTCGATAAACGACAGCAAGTAGCGCGGGTCGACAAACAAGAAGTTGTAGAGCGCCACGGCGGCAGCCGAGCTCAGCAAGCAATACAGGCGACTGCAGGTAAAGAATGCACACAGCTGAACGGCGAACACATAGACGATCATGATGCTCGGCGCGAGACCCGGATGGTCGAGCAGCGCGCCCACAATCGTCGCCGCGACCAGCAGCCCCACCGATACGCAGGCGTCATACAGAGGAGTGCGGCGCGTCAGCGTTGTGCGCCGCCACCAAAAGCTATCGGCAATATCGCCGTCCGTACGGACATCCATCAGCGTCCCGCCCCTCTCTCAAAAACAAAAACCACCACAAAGGGGACAGGCACCTTTGTGGTGGTTTCCCTTGTGGTGGTTCCAAGTGTATAGCCTTTGCAACCGGCGGTCGCTAGACAAATAGCACGTGCGCGAGCAGGGCACACACGCACACCGCTCCAAATACCAGTGCCACGATCGAAATTACGCGATCGGCCATATCCATGTTGGCACGGTTCGTAAGGAACCGATCTTCGGCGGCGTCGACACGCGCCTCACGCACCATTTCGACCACCGCCTCGCGGCCATCGAGCGCCTTTGCATCCATGTTTGCCTCCCCGGCCTCAATCTTGTCCATCGAAAACCAACTCCATGCAGCCTGTCGGCGACTACGGCCGCTCGTTGGGGGCCAAGCGCTGCATCTTATTCACGGCCTTGAACTTGGTGAACAGCGGCACGTACTCAAAGCTCACGTTGGAGTTCTCCAGGCCGTACCAGCGTGCAGGCGTGCCGGCGGCGCGGCGGATGATGTACTTGAGCGTGATGGCCGTACGCTCGCTCGGCTCCACATCGCTTTCGGGCGCCAGAAGCTTACGAATCAGGACGAACTTGAACGTACCGATGTTGCCCGGATCCTTGTAGACCGAGTAGTCATGCGTCTGCGCCGGCAGCTCGCCGGTGGCAGCCAGGTCCTGAACGACCTGACGCAGATAGGCATTGACGCGCTGGTTAATCTTGTAGCCCAGGTACAGATGCACGCGGAACACGTAGTCGGTGCCGAACGTCTCGACCGAATAGGCAAAGGTGTGCGGCTCGTCCATGGTCTCGACATTCACAAACCACCAGGCGCGGGCGCGCTTGGGATGCTTGTCCAAGATCGAATAGACGATATCGCGGTCGATGTAGTCGGTATGGGTGTCCTTGGTCAGGTACACGACGTTGTCGCTCATGCGCTCGTAACGGTCGTCGTCGCGCAGGCGCTTGAGCTGCGGCAGGTAGCTACGCAGCGGCAGCAGCGTAAACTGGCGCTGCTCGACCGCCGTGCCGTTGTACCAGCACACCATAATGCCCATGATGAGTGCAGCCATGAGGATGGTGAAGTAGCCGCCGTGGAAGAACTTGGTGAGCGAGCTCACGAAGAAGAAGCCTTCGAGCAAAAGGAAGAAGGCCGCGAAGATCCACGGAGCAACCTTGAGCTTGCGCTCCTCGTGCAGGTAGAAGAAGAGCAGCAGCGTGGTGCACATCATAGTCAGCGTAATGGCAAGGCCGTACGCGGCTTCCATATGCGCCGAGTTCTGGAACAGCAGCACCACGATGACGCAGCCGACAAGCATGACGTTGTTGACCATGGGGATGTAGAGCTGGCCCTTGGTCTCGGCAGGGTAGAAGACCTGCATGTGCGGCATAAGGTCCAGGCGGCTGGCCTCGGACACCAGCGAAAACGCGCCGGTGATGAGCGCCTGCGAGGCAATGATGGCCGCGACGGTGGAAAGGCCGACGGCAAAGGGACGCAGGCCCGGGGCGAGCATCTGGTAGAACGGGTTGAGATCGGCAATGCCCATAAGCTCGGGGTTGGCAGCGTTGTTCATAAGCCAAGCGCCCTGGCCCATATAGGAAAGCAGCAGGCAGCACTTAACGAACGGCCAGGTGGCGTAGATGTTGCCGCGGCCGACGTGGCCCATGTCGGAGTAGAGCGCCTCGGCACCGGTGGTGGCGAGGAAGCAGCTGCCCAGAATCATGATGCCCGCGTGGTTGTTGGGGCTCAGCAAAAAGGTGATGCCGCGCACCGGGTTGAGGCACAGCAGCACGGCGGGGCGCTGGAAGACAAAGAACAGACCCGTGCCGCCCAGGAACAGGAACCACAGCGTCATGATGGGGCCAAAGGCGTGACCGATCTTGGCCGTACCGATGCGCTGTACCAAGAAGAGCACGATGATGATGGCGAGCGTAATGGCGACGACGCGGCCCTGGTCATCGCCCAGCACGGCATGGACCGCCGGGATGGTGCGCAGGCCCTCGATGGCCGTGGTAACGGTAACGGCCGGCGTCAGGATACCGTCGGCGAGCAGCGCGGCGCCACCCAGCATGGCGGGGATGATAAGCCACTTGCCGCAGCGCTTGACCAGGCTGTACAGGGCAAAGATGCCGCCCTCACCATGGTTATCGGCGCGCAGCGAGATGAGCACATACTTGATGGTGGTCAGCAACGTGACCGTCCACACGACAAGGGAGAGCGCGCCGAGCACGAACTCCTCCGTGACGCTTCCGATGCCGCCGTTGCCGGCGACGAGCGCCTTGGTTACATACATGGGGCTGGTGCCGATATCGCCATACACCACGCCCAGCGTGACGAGCATCGCCGAGATGCTCACAGGAATCGCAGCGTGCGAGGCTGCCTCCTTGGCCTTTTGTTCCATAAGCCGGTTTCCTCCCAACTTTAATGTTCGAAGGGATTATAGGTAATCGACCTGCGCTTGCACGGCATCGTTTTCCCAGCTAGATAAACATTTATACGGCCTTTAGGCCACCGCGGCGATATGGAATGCGACAAAGGGACTGTCCCTTTGCCTCATCTGTCATTTTCCGAGCCAGTTTTTGAACCACCACTCCATGGAGCGGCTCATCTCGGCCATAAAGGGACTCGTGTGCTTGCGGGTATAGATGTCCACGACGCGCTCCCCAACCTCGCGGGCATGCGGGCGAAACATCGCGTCCATCTCGGCCACCTGCGCGTCCATGGTCGCAGCATCGGCGCGGCAGTAGCGCTCCTCGTGCACCAGGTTCACCACGGGATGCGCAATGGCCGGACGCTCCTTACGGGGCGCGCCGATGATGAGCATCGACAGCGGCATGGTATAGGGCGGCAGATCGAGCAGCTCGGCAACTTCCTCGGCATTCTCGACGATATCACCGATATAGCAGCTCCCCAGACCCAGAGCCTCGGCGGCAACCACGGCGTTTTGCGCGGCGATCACGGCGTCCTGGGCCGCGATGGCAAAGTCGCCCAAACCCGGCGCGCGGCGGGGCGCCTTACCCGTGCGCTCGACAAACTCGGGCTCAAAGCAGCCCACGTGCTCAAACAGATCGATCCACTTGGCATAATCGACCACAAATATTAGTGCCCAGGGCGCCTTGGCGATCATGGGCTGGTGGTCGCACAGGTCGGCCAGACGATCCAGCGTAGCCTGCTCGCGGATGCTCACGATGGAATACATCATCATGGCGCCCGCCGACGGCGCACGGCTCGCCGCATGCAGAATCGCCGCCCGCTGCTCGTCGGTCACCGCCACGGGACGGTCGTCGTCATCACGCGCAAAGGCACGCGTGGAGGAACGGCGCTCCAACGTGTCCAGCACCGCATTGCCCGTCGTCTCGACCGGATAGCCGCCCGCGTCCACGTCACCCGTACTCGTCATACAAACCCGTTCGTTCATCGCCTCATCCTCGCCAATTCTTTAAGAAGCCTTTACGTTTCCGTGTAATTCCCGTCCATTATCGCGCAGGTCGCCACTACATTGCGCCACACCGCCACACGTGCGCGTTAATATGGCTGGTTGTTGTGCGCAGACACCAATTGCAGCGCATATTTAGGTAACAATCGGGTAAACCCCCGCTTTCGTAGGTTTTAAGTTTGTGAGGAGTCTCAGCATGTTCGCTGCCGCCATCTCGCTCGTCGGTCTTGCGGCGACCGTCTACCTTGTTTTGCGCGAGGCCAAGGCCATTCGCGCTCAGTCGGGCACCGTTGCCAAGGGCGCTCTTGGGTGGAGCGTCGCCTTCGGCCTGTTCCAGGTCTTTTTGACTATTTGGGGCGCCGTGGGCCTCGTCGCTCAAAACGAGCCGCTCGCCTTTGTGATGCTCATCCTGACCAACGCCATCCTCACCGGCTGCGCTTGGGCCAGCATCGCACGCGACCGCATCGCCCCGCGCGTCTTTGCGTTCGCCGCGCCCGACGCCCCCGCCCCCACCGGCAAGCTCGCCCGCCTGCGCGGCGCCTTTGTGGGCAAACCGCTCGTCGCCGCCGTCCTGTGCCTGCTGCTCGCCGGCGTCTTTGCGCTGCTGGGCATGGAGGTATCGTCCAACCACGACTTTACCTGGGTCTACCCCCTGTGCATCCTGCTCGAGTGGGCCATCATCACCACGCTCATGGTCGGCTTGTTCTTCCTATTCCAGCGCCACGGCGCAGCCCCCGCGGTCCTGGCCTTTGCCCTCTTTATCCTGGGCATTGCCGAGTTCTTCGTTATCACGTTTAAGTCCATGCCCATCCAGCCGGGCGACCTTTCGGCCATCTCCACCGCCGCCGCGGTCGCCGGCACCGGCTACACCTTCTCCATCTCGCTGTTCTGCGTGCTGTCCATGGGCTTTACCGCCATCGCCATGCTGCTGTGCGAGTACGCCGGCCTGGTGGCACCGCACCGTCAGAAGGGCGCCGCCAACGCCAAGCGCATGCTGCTCACCAATCTGCTCGTCGCCGTGCTGTGCCTAGGCGGCGTGACCGCGCACGTCACGCTCATCGACTACTACAACACCCTCGGCATCACCGTCTACACCTGGCGCCCGCTCGAGAGCTACTGGCGCGAGGGCTACCTACCCGCTTTCATTAGCGCGGCGCAGTCCATTAAGCCGCCCAAACCCGCCGACTACTCCGTCGACGATGCCAAGGCCACGCTCAAAAAGTACGCCAAAGCCTACAACAAGTCCGACGCGGCCAAGAGCGACGAGCGCGCCGCCGCAAAGGAGCAGTTCGATAGCGAGAAGCCCACGGTCATCGCCATCATGAACGAGACGTTCTCGGATCTGTCGATCTACCAGAACATGCGCGCCGGCTACGAGGGTCCGCAGTACTTTAAGAACCTGTCCGACTGCCTCAGCCGCGGCAAGCTCTATGTGAGCGCCTACGGCGGCGGTACCGCCAATACCGAGTTTGAGTTTATGACCGGCAACTCCATGGCCAACCTGGGCTCGGGCGTGTACCCCTACACCATCTACAACATGGAGACGACCGAGAACTTAGCCGAGCAGTTCAAGTCGCTCGGATATTCCACCACGGCCATGCATCCCAACCACGCGACCAACTGGAACCGTGAGAACGTCTACAAGGACTTTGGCTTTGACCAGTTCCTGTCCATCAGCGATTTCCAGGGCGCCGATACCCTGCGCGGCATGGTGACCGACCAGGCTACCTACGACAAGATTCTTGAGCTGCTCGACCAGAACGCCGATCCGCAGTTTATCTTCGACGTGACCATGCAGAACCACTCGGGCTACGATACGGGCCTGCTGCCGGTCGACAAGCAGATGCACCTCAACATCGACACGACCGACCTGGACGCCAAGACCGTCGAGGACGGCACGCTGTCCGATGTCGACGAGTATGTCTCGTGCATCGAGCAGTCCGACCAGGCACTGCGCTGCTTCCTCAACGCCCTGAGCAAGCTCGACCGCAAGGTGGTCGTGGTGTTCTGGGGCGACCACCAGCCGTTCTTCCCGTCCAAGTTCAACGACAAGTGGTTCACCGGCGAAGACGACGCCACGCACCAGGAGCGTCTGTGGCAGACCGACTACATCATCTGGGCCAACTACGACGTTGCCGGCTGCGACCAGACAAGCGAGGTCGACGACCTGTCCACCAACTACCTGTCCACGCAGCTTATGCAGCTGATCGGCGCACCGCTGACCGACTACCAGAAGGCGCACATGACGCTGCGCGAGTCGCTGCCCGCTATCAACTCGGTGGGCTACGAGGACGCCAGCCTGCGCTGGGCGCTTTCCTCCAACGTCACCGGTGACGATGCCGCCGCCGCAGCCGCAACCAAGGCGCGCGAGGATTACGCCAAGATGCAGTACTACGAGATGTTCCGCGACGGCAAGAACGTGTACACCGAGCACTTCCAGACCGAGGCCAACGAGACCGACCCCAACCTGGCACCGGGTACAACCAAGATTAAGTAGCTGCTAGCTGCTGAGCCACAACTGAAACGTCTGTCCGGGCGGAGGCATATAAGGTTCCCTGCTCGGACAGTCCTGCGCAAGACGAAGGCCACATTAAGTGGCCTTCTTTGCGTGCGGAACTCGCGATGAACCTTATATGCCTCCGCCCGGACAGACGCCCTGTTGTTGGAGCGCGGCTTGTCATAGGGGTATCCGCTGAACATATATAAGTCGAAGGCCACGTCATGTGGCCTTTTTTGTATCCGGAAAGTGCGTCCCACTCTGAATACATCCAGCGAACGCATGCGAGTGTGTCGTCCAGGACGGCCTCGACTTCTGGGTGATGGAAAATGTCGCCCCAAACGCTTGCCATCGTTGCGCCCACGAGTGTCAAGAAAAAAGCCTCGAGGATTTCGAGGCTTTCACTTTTGTATTATTTCGCACGCACGACGGCGGTAAGTCTACTCGCCCAAAACGGCCTTTTTGGCGGCTGCGGCCATGTTGTCCAGATCTTCCTTGGTGGGATGGTCCTTTGCGGCAAACCAGTTGTCGAGCAGCATCTTATAGCGCGCGTTTTCGGGTTCTTGCTCAAGCATCGCCTCGTAGCGCTGCTTTACGGCAGGGCCCATCTTGCCCTGGCACATCGCCCAGCCCGCAAGCTCGGCATCCCCAGCCAAATTGGAAGTCACGCGATCAATAATCTGCTGGTAATAGCTCTGGTCGGCGCCAAAACCGCAGGTGCCAAACAGGAAGACACGCTTGCCGTGCAAGGCGGAGAGCAACGTCGCGACCGAAGGCGTGCACGCGCCCTTGTCGCACCAAAAACCGACGAGCACCGTGTCGGCCGCGCAGGCGCCCTGCGCCTCGAGCGCAACCTGATCTGCATCCGCATCGTCGCTCAATGCCGCGGCATGGACAAACTCAACGCCCGCAGCCTGCAGAGCGCGCTTGATCGCGCCCGAAACCATCCTGGTATTACCGCTCTTGCTGTTAACCACCAAAGAGCACGTCATAGTCACGTTGCCTCGTTTCCCCCAAAACTAAAGCCACTAATGCAATTTATTAGATGAATATCTTAGTACTTACGTGACAGATGTAAACCACCGTCTGTCGATTGATTAATTTGCCCCACGGGCTTGCTCACTGGGCAAACTGGCTGCGGTAGAGTTCGGCGTAGAAGCCGCCTGCCGCTAGCAGCTCGTCGTGCGTGCCGCGCTCGATAATCTGGCCGTCGCGCATGACCAGAATGCAGTCGGCGTTGCGGGTCGTCGACAGGCGGTGCGCCACCACAAAGCTTGTGCGGCCGGCCATAAGCTCGTCGAATGCCGCCTGCACCTGCAGCTCGGTGCGGGTATCGATGCTCGAGGTCGCCTCGTCCAGCAGCAGAATCGCCGGGTCGGTGAGCATGACGCGCGCGATGCACAGCAGCTGTTTTTGACCCTGGCTAAACGTGCCGCCGTCCTCGCCGATGACCGTATCGTAGCCGCCTGGCAGCTGCACGATAAACTTGTGTGCATGCGCGCGCTTGGCGGCCTCGATAACCTGCTCGCGCGTGACATCGGGGCAACCGTAAGCGATGTTTTCCGCCACCGTGCCCTCGAACAGCCACGTATCCTGCAGCACCATGCCAAAGGCGCGGCGCAGGCTTGCGCGCGTGTAGTCACGCGAAGACCTGCCATCGACCATGATGCGTCCGGCATCGATATCGTAAAAGCGCAGCAGCAGGTTGATGAGCGTCGTCTTGCCGCAGCCCGTGGGGCCGACCAGGGCAAAGCGCATGCCGGGCTTAGCCTCGATGCAGATATCCTGCAGCAGTTTGCGGTCGGGCACGTAGCTAAAGTCCACATGCTCAAAGGCGACCTCGCCCTGCGGGGCAGAAAGTACCACGGCGTCCGACGCGTCGGGCTCCTGCTCGCGCGCATCGAGCAGCGCAAACATGCGGCGCGCCGAGGCGTACGCGGTCTGGATCTGCGTAATGACGTTGGTGACCTCGTTGAACGGCTTGGTGTACTGGTTGGCATAGGACAGGAAGATCTGCACGCCGCCCACCGTAAGCGCCGCGGGCACGCCCGTGATCACGCCCACGCAGCCGATCACAGCGACCACGGCATAGATGATGTTGTTGATAAAGCGCGTGCCGGGGTTGGAGAGCGAACCCATAAACTGCGCGCGCTCGCCCGCGGTGTAGAGCTCGGCATTGAGCGCGTCGAAGCGCGCTTGGGCGTTCGGGCCGTAGGCAAAGGCGTCGATTAGCTTTTGCTCGCCTACGTACTCCTCGATATGACCACCGAGCTGCCCTTGAATACGCTGCTGTGCCGTAAAGCTTTTGTTGGAAAGCTTGGCGATGGCGCCGGCTGCAAAAATGGAAAGCGGTGTGACGAGTACCACCACAAGCGTCATGGTCAGGTTGATGGAAAGCATAAACGCGAGCGTGCCCACGATGGTAATAACACCGGTGAAGAGCTGCGTGAAGCCCTGCAGCAGACCGTCGCCCACCTGGTCGACGTCGTTGACCACACGGCTCATGAGGTCGCCGTGAGCATGGCTGTCGATAAAGCTGAGCGGCATGCGGCTGAGCTTATCGCTCGCCTCCACGCGCATGTCGCACACCGTTTCGTAGGACAGGCGGTTGACGCAGTAGCCCTGCAGCCACTGGAAGGACGCTGCTCCCACCACGACGAGCGCGAGTTTGGTAACGAGCGGCAGCAGCGCATCGAAGTCCACCTGCCCGGCAGCAACGATCAGGTCGATGCCCTCGCCGATGAGAATAGGTGTGTAGAGCTGCAGAATCACCGAGATGGCGGCGCTCACAAACGACGCCGCAAACGAAATACGGTGCGGACGGACGTAGCCCATCAGGCGGCGGGTCACCGCGCCCACGGGATAGCGCTCAGGGTCGCCGGGCTGGCGCGGACCGTCGCCCAGGTCGTTGAGGTTATCGTTGCCGGACACGTTGGCCGTCATCGTGGCGACCGAACCGGAAGAAGTATACGGATTCATTTAGCAGCCCTCCTTTGTGCAAGTGGATGCCGGGGCAGCCGGGGCGGACGCGGGACTTGGGACGGACGTGGGCGCCGCACTCCCCTGCTGGCCCTCGAGCTCCTCGCGTCGCAGCTGCGACTGGCAAATCTCGCGGTAGAGCTGGCAGCTTGCATACAGCTCGTCATGCGTGCCCAGGCCCGCAACCGAGCCGTGGTCGAGTACGCAGATCATGTCGGCATCGCGCACGGTCGAGACGCGCTGGCTTACGATGACGGTCGTGAGCGGCAGCCCGCCCTCGGCGGCACCGCGCACATTGCGCTCGCGGATGGCATGGCGAAGCGCCGCGTCGGTCTTAAAGTCGAGCGCCGAGGCGGAGTCGTCCATGATCAGGACCTGAGGCGAGCCCACCAGGGCGCGCGCGATGGTCAGGCGTTGGCGTTGGCCACCGCTGAAGTTCTTACCGCCCGCCTCGACCGGGGCATCGAGCCCCTGCGACTTGCTGCGCACGAACTCGCTCGCCTGCGCTATATCGAGCGCTGCCCAGAGCTCCTCGTCGGTCGCCGACTCGTCACGCCAGGTCAGGTTGCTGCGGATGGTGCCGCTCATCAGCGACGCGCGCTGCGGAACAGTCGCGACCACACGGCGCAACTGGTCGAGCGGCCAGGTGCGCACATCGGCGCCCATCACACTCACGCTGCCGGTACTCGCATCGTACAGGCGCGGGATGAGCGAGACGAGCGTCGACTTACCGCTGCCCGTGCCGCCGATAATGCCGAGCGTTTTGCCCAGCGGCAGCTCCAGGGTCACATCGTTGACGGCGTTGGCAGCGCCGGCGCCAAACGAGAAGCTCGCATGGCTCAAGCCCAGCGCAGGAACGGGAGCGACATTGCCCGGCTCAGGCAGCGCGACCGGCTGGTTGCCCTCGTCAGCGATGCTCGGCACGCAATTGAGCACCTCGTTGATACGCGACGCGCTGGCGCTCGCCTTGGTAAAGACCACGACCAGGTTGGCGACGTACACGACGGAGGTCAGGGTCTGCGTCATGTAGTTGACGAACGCCATGACCTGGCCCTGCGTGAGCTCGCCCACGTCGACCTGGATGCCGCCCACCCACAGGATGGCGCACACGCCCAGGTTCATCACAAGAAACGTGACGGGGTTGAGAATCGACGAGAGCTTGCCCACCGCGATGGCAGTATTGGCCTGGTCATCGGCGGCTTGGGCAAAGCGCTCGCGCTCGTGATCTTCACGCACAAACGCACGGACCACGCGAGCGCCCGAAAGGCCTTCGCGGCAGATAAGCGCGATGCGGTCGAGCTTTGCCTGCAGCTGCTTGTAGTACGGAATACAGCGCGCCATGACAAACCAAAACACCAGGCCGATAGCGGGCGTGCAGATCAAAAAGATCATGCCGAGCTTAAGGTCGATGGCAAGGGCCGCGACCATGGAGCCCACCGCTAGGAAGGGCCAGCGGATGAGCATGCGCACGCCCAGCGCCACAGCGAGCTGCACCTGGTTGACATCGTTGGTGATACGCGTGATGAGCGACGGCGTGCCAAAACGGTCGAGTTCGGCATAGCTCAGCTTGTTGATGTGCTGGTAGAGCGCGCCACGAATGTCGGTGCCCATGCCCTGCGAGGTGAGCGCCGCCATCTTTTGGCAGACGAGCGTAAACGAGATGCCGATCACAGCCATGGCGGCGAGCGCCATGCCGTAGTGGACGACAGCGTTCACATCGCGTGCGCCGATGCCCTTATCGATCATCTGGGCAATCACCAACGGCGTCAGCAGGTCAAAAATCACTTCGATCAGCTTGCACGCAGGGCCGATCACCATATATCGGCGAAACTTACCACCAAAACGCCTGAGCAGCTCAATCATGTATAGGCGCTCCCTATCATCATCCACATTCAATTCGAACCATGATAGTACCGCCACCCCAAAAGAAGCGTAAACAACTCGTCATTTCTAACGGGATTCAGTTTTCAGGGGGGGCATACGCGCACACCCAGCCAGTGTCGGGTCAACTAGCATGGTATATTTACATTAGTGCTACCAAGTTAGTCGCCGACCCTTGAAATGAGGTGCCGAGATGAACGACATTCTCGCAAGAAGAGCAAGACGAGCAACTGTGGGCATCGCTCTTTCCGCGGCACTTGTCGCGGGAATCGCCCCCGTAGCGGCGATCGCGGCAGAAACCAGTTCCCCCACCGGTGCGGCCGTTTCGCAGACGAGCGCCGCTAACGGCAATTCGGGCGCCCCGCAGACAGAAGATGCGGCCGCCGCAAAAGAAAAAGCGTATGCAGCCATGCAGGAAGCGCTCAAAAAACTCGAGGCCGCAAAAAACGCCGCAAGTCCCGAGAAAATTGCGAGATTCAATGATGACATTGCCCGTTTTCAAGAGTACCGCGAAAAGATGGCGGCGCAAGCCGCCGAAGAGAGGGAACTCCTTCCCACCATGCAAGCGGACATCGATGCAGCCCAAGCCAAATACGACGGGGCCATCAACCGGGTAAGCGAGCTCCAGGCAGAATTAGACAAGAAACTTGAGATGCTTAAGACACTCGAAGCACTCGGCTACGAGGAGTTTGTCGAAACTGTTAAACAGCAAATAAAGCAGTTGCACAGTGAGATCGTAACGGCAAAAGCGCAAGTAGGCCATTGCGAAGAGGAGCTCCGCGAGTTCCAGTACCGCCTCAGAAATCAGGAAAGCCGAGTTAATAACTGTGAACGTGCTGTAGAGAAATATAAAGCCAATATCGACCAGTTCACAGCCTGGCGAGATGCGCTCCTCGACAATTTGAAAAAAGCGCAAGCGGCCTATGACGACGCCTGCAAGGCATACGAAGAGGCGAAGGCCGCGGCAGACAAGGCCACCTCGCCCGAGATAACGAAACCGACCGAGACGACGCCTCCCTCCGGCTCAACGCAACCCGCCGAGGCGACACCGCCCGTTGCCTCACCTGCAACCGGCAAAGACGCCCTACCAAGCTCCACCAAGCAGGCGAACTCGAGCAGCGGCAAGCAAGCAAATACGACTGCCGGCAAGCTCGCGAACACGGGCGATGCAGCGCCGAGCGCAATCGCACTCGCAGCAGTCGCCGCCGCAGGCCTCGGAATAACCGCCACAGCCACACGCCGCATCAAGAACTCAAAATAGCTGCCAGCGGTTATTGTCTTCGCCAATCCACAAGCCAAGAGACAAAAAGAGGCCCGTTTCCCCAACCCAGGGAAACGAGCCTCTTTAACTGCAAAAATTCAAGCAACAGCACCGCCGCCTCTTGAACCACGTAGCCATCAATGCCCAGACAACGCCAGCAAGCCGCGTTCCTTAAGGGATAGATTTAATGGCTGTTAACCAAGGGGTATACGCGCACGCCCGATCAATGGCGGGCAAACCGCCTGATATACTTACATTAGTGCTACCAAGTTAGTCGCCGACCCTTGAAATGAGGTGCCGAGATGAACGACATTCTCGCAAGAAGAGCAAGACGAGCAACTGTGGGCATCGCCCTTTCCGCGGCACTTGTCGCGGGAATCGCCCCCGTAACGGCGATCGCGGCAGAAACCAGCTCCCCCACCGGTGCAGTTGCCTTGCAGACGGAAGATGCGGCCGCCGCAAAAGAAAGAGCGTATGCAGCTATGCAGGAAGCGCTCAAAAACCTCGAGGCCGCGAAAGACGCCGCAAGTCCCGAGAAACTTGCGGAAATCGATGATGACATTGCCGCATTTCAAGAACTCTACGACATGGTGGTGGCGGAAGCCGTCAAACGGAGGGAACCCCTTCCCGCCATGCAAGCGAACGTCGATGCAGCCCAAGCCAAATACGATGAGGCCCACAACCGGACAAGCGGCCTTCAGGCAGAATTGGATAAGGCACTTGAAGCACTCGGCGACGAGGAGCCCAGCACAGCTATTAAGGAGCATATTAAGCAGTTGCGCAGTGAGATCATGGCGGCAGAAAGGCGAGAAAAATCTTATGAAGATGATCTTCACTCCTACCAACGCCGACTCGAAAGCCAGGAAAAACAGGTTCAGCATTTCGAAAGTGAGGCAGAGGAAGCTAAAGCCCACATCGACGAGGACATAGCCAAGCGAAATGCGCTCCTCGGCGATTTGGAAAAGGCGCAAGCGGCCTATGATGACGCCTGCAAAGCATACGAAGAGGCAAAGGCTGCGGCAGATAAGACCACCTCGCCCGAAATAACGAAACCCGCCGAGACGACAAAACCCTCCAGCTCAGTGCAACCGGCCGAGACGGCGCAGCCCGCCAGCTCGCCCGCGACCGGCAAAGACGCTCCATCGAGCTCCACCAAGCAGGCGAACACGAGCAGCGGCAAGCAAGCAAATACGACCGCCGGCAAGCTCGCGAACACGGGCGACACAGCACCGAGCGCAATAGCACTCGCAGGAATCGCCGCCATGGGACTCGGAATAACCGCCACAGCCACACGCCGCCTCAAGAACTCAAAATAGCCGCCAGCGGCTATTGTCTTCGCCAATCCACAAGCCCAGAGACAAAAAGAGGCCCGTTTCCCCAACCCAGGGAAACGGGCCTCTTTACTTGTAAAAACAAATGGTAATGCCACTGTCTCTTGAAGCACATCACCACCGCGCTCCAAACAACGCCAACGAGCAGCATTCCTTAAGGGATAGATTTAATTAGGCTAACGCGCCTTTACGGGTGATTTTTGGACGAAGTGGCCCCGGTGCCGGCGGGCTGTTTGGTAGTCGAGCGATCCCGCAGGCAAAGCCGAGGACCAGCGAGACACCAAACACCTCGCCGCCTCCTGACGCGTAGCCATCGATGTTTTGGCAAAGCCAGCGA
The DNA here is from genome assembly GCA_902465105.1 of uncultured Collinsella sp. Taxonomy (GTDB): domain Bacteria; phylum Actinomycetota; class Coriobacteriia; order Coriobacteriales; family Coriobacteriaceae; genus Collinsella. The sequence continues at coordinate 4,370 of CABQLM010000019.1, read as the reverse complement.
GCGCCACCCAGAGCGAACAAGTTGGCATGAAAAAGGCAAGGCATAGACCTTCTGGTCATGCCTTGCCTTTTGAATGACAAATTGTCGCTCTGGGTGGCGCGCAGCGTCGAGCATTGCGCGGTTTGGTAAAACCGCGCAAAAAGAAAGCCCGTGCGCTCGATGGATTCGGATGCCCGACAGAGGCTCCTTATGGCTGCTTCCTTCCGGACCTGACCAGATTCGGAACATGTCGTCATCCGAACCCATCGAACGCGCTAGGCGCTCGGTATATCTTACCTGCTCCCGCCCGCCAGAGCAAGGTAGCTAATTTGGGACGGAGCTTTTTTGACTACTTTTGCAGCCCGATTGCCAGAGCAGCCAATGAGTAGTCAAAATAGTCCGATCCCAAAATGACCGGCTTGGTGCCGCACCACAGAAAGAGCCCATCTACTACGTTTAGGCCGCAGGGGTCAACCATAGCCGGCTTTTCGAAAATCGGCAAGCTTTCTACCTGCGGTTTTGTTTTTGCAAATTCCGGGATGGTCGAAGGTGGCCGGTTGAACGTAGTAGATGGTCGCATTTCGTGGCAAACGGTCCGACCCAAGGCACAAGGCGGCCAACCTCGAATGGCCATTCTCGAAGTTGCGGTGGAATACGGACTGAATTGGCACCTTAAAGGCAAAAACACTCCGTATTTCACCGCAACTTATCGAGGGGATGGGTTTTAGAGGCGAGCGAGGTCGTAGGCTTGGGCGGCTGACTCACCGGCGAAGATGAGGTTGGTTGTGGCTTCCTGAGGATTGAGCGCCTGGTCGAGAGGCATGGGCTTGCGGCAGATCGGCAGTACCAAGTCGATACCTTGCTCATATACCGCGTTCAGGTTGTCAGCACGGCCGCCCACGACGGCGACCACCGGCTTGCCATATCGCCTGGCGCGGCGAGCCACACCCACCGGCGCCTTACCGGCGGCGGACTGCTCGTCCATATTGCCCTCGCCTGTTATGACCAGGTCGACATCGCGCACGCGCTCGTCAAACCCCACGAGATCGAGCACCGTCTCTACACCCGAGCGCAGCTCCGCACCGAGCGCCAGCAACGCGGCTCCCAAGCCACCGGCAGCGCCCGCGCCGGGCACGCCGAGCACCGAGCCAAATGTCCGTGCGCCCTCGGGTGTGCGCAACAACCCCTGGGCTCGCGCCTCGAAAATTGCCGCATCGAGCAGGCGACCGTAGCCGACCATCCAGCCGTCGTATCTGCGCAGCGCCTCGACATCATCCGCCGGCAGGCCCTTCTGCCCGCCAAACACCGCCAGTGCGCCTCGACGCCCCACGAGCGGATTCTCGACATCGGAAAGCACAACGATACGAGCATCATCCAAAGCCTGCAGCGCTGGCGCCAAATCAACGCTCGCCACCTGCTCAAGGCCGGCAAGACCGGGGGCGACATCGCATCCCTGATCATCGACCACACGCGCGCCCAGCGCCTGCAGCATGCCGGCGCCACCGTCGTTGGTGGCACTGCCGCCCAAGCCAATATAGATAGTCTTTACCCCGACACGAACTGCACGGAGCATCAGCTCGCCCACGCCATAGGTTGTAGCAGCCAGCGCCGCCGATTCCGTGCAAGGTGAGTACCCGATGCCTGCTGCTTCGGCCATCTCAATAACAACCGACTCGTGCTCGCCGTCCACTAACATCCGGGCAGGCACACCATCGCCAAAGGGTCCCGCAACCTCGCAGGTCACAATCTCACCGCCGCACGCGGCAACGGCATCGAGCGTCCCCTCACCGCCATCTGCCAGCGGCAAAGCGTTCAGCTCGGCATCGGGCCACACATGGCGCATGCCCTCGGCAACCGCTGCCTCCGCCTGCGCGCTCGAAACGCTGCCCTTAAAGGAGTCGATCGCCAGCAGCACACGGCGGGGCCGACGGCATGCAGGACCAAAGTCAACCGCCGTGCCAGCATCCTCACCGGCACCTGCAAGCGCTGCGGCGTGAGCGGCGTGTGCTTCAAGATCGGCCCCACAACCGCAATCAGCGCCGCCCGCTCCGCGCAGACCGCCAAAATAGCTACTCAGCAGCTCGCGGCATTCATCCGCCAGTACGCCGGCGGTCACATTGAACCGATGATTCAGGCGCGAGTCGGCATTGAGGTCATACAGGGATCCCAGCGCGCCCGCCTTGGCATCAGCCGCGCCATACACGCAGCGCCCCACGCGCGCGTTGACCATAAGGCCCGCGCACATGCAGCAGGGTTCCAACGTCACATAGACCGTACAATCGGAAAGACGCCAGCGGCCGAGCGACCGAGCGGCAGCGCACAGGGCCGCGAACTCTGCATGAGCCGAAGGATCCTGATCGAGCTCGCGCCGATTGTGCGCCCTCGCGACGATCTCGCCGTCGCGCACCACTACGGCTCCGATGGGCACCTCGCCCACCGCCGCGGCGGCTCGCGCCTCCGCCAGCGCCTCGCGCATGAACTTCTCGTCGATTTCGGTGATCGTCATCGTTCGCCTTCCCTGTTGCAAATTCAAAACGATGCTATCATTACGACTCACGGAGAGATGGCAGAGCGGTTGAATGCGGCGGTCTTGAAAACCGTTGAGCGCGAGAGCGTTCCGGGGGTTCGAATCCCCCTCTCTCCGCCACTCCTAGTGATGCACCGGTGTCATGGTCCGCTCAAACAACGCATCGACCACGTCGGCTATCTCAGGTCGACGCTCAAGATCGTGGCCCGATTCCCACCATATCGTGAAAAGTCGAATAATACCGCCGGCGACAAACTCAGACGTCGTCTCGAGTGACACGGGGGCCAGGGCATCCTCGGCAAGCACGTTCATCACACGCTCGCGGATGGAGCGGGCAATGCGGTCGCAAATAACGCTGGTCAACATGCCCGACATGCTGCTTGCCAAAATGTTATCCATGAGCCGCTCGTGCGTCAGAATCAAATCCATGGCATCGTCCAAAATCGCGTGTCGAAGCGCGCGCACGTCCTCGGCAGACACCGCACCGGCCTCATCGGGCTGTTTTTGCGGCAAGCCCGACATAAGCTCATCGATATAAAAGGCAAAGTAATCGTTCTTGTCGCGAAAGTGCTTGTAGAACGTCGTGCGGCGAATCATGGCGCGGGCGCACAGCATGGCAACCGTCAGGTCCTCAAAACGATGCTCCTCGAGAAGCTCGGTGAAGGCATCGAACAGGGCGCGGTAGGTTTTCTTAATGCGAAGGTCCACCGGTATCACCATCCTCAGGGCAAAGACAACACTCGTCAATCTGTCGCATATCTTACACCTGTACCTCGCGCGCTTTGCCCCGGTGCCGGCCCCGCCGAAAACACAACGCTTACCGGAAAGTTCGGCACGGCAAAACGTTGCGGGTATACTAGTAGCGTTATACCAACGGCAGCTGGCGCATGCCGCCGCGGCCATTCGAAACGGAGACACCATGATTCCCGTCATCATCGGTATCGTTGTTGTCATTGTGATTGTCTGCGCCATCGCCGGCATCTACAACAACATGGTCACCAAGCGCAATCGCATTGATAACGCCTGGCAGAACATCGACACGCAGCTGCAGCGCCGCAACGACCTGATCCCTAACCTGGTCGAGACCGTCAAGGGCTACGCCAAACACGAGCAGGACACGCTTGCCGCCGTGGTCAACGCACGCAACGCCGCCGTGAGCGCCACCACGCCCGAAGCCAAGATGGAAGCCGACAACGTGTTGACCGGCGCCCTGCGCCAGCTCTTCGCCGTGGCCGAGGCTTACCCCGATCTTAAGGCGAACACCAACTTTATGCAGCTCCAGACCACGCTCGAGGACACCGAGAACAAGGTGAGCTACGCGCGCCAGAGCTACAACGACTGCGTGCTCAGCTACAACAACGCCATCCAGACCTTCCCGGCCGTCATCTTTGCCGGCATCTTCCAGTTTAAGGAGCGCCAGGGCTTCGAGGCCGCCGAAGCCGCCCGCCAGGCACCGACCGTCAAGTTCTAACAGATCTGCAGCATATCCTCAATCGGGTATATGCATAAACCGCCCCGTCGAATGCATACTTCGGCGGGGCGGTTTCCTTTGTTGTGAAGGTCCCCCTCTAAGCACCGTGCATTTTTAGGAGTATTCAACATAACCAAGGGCTTCGGGCGCCACGGTAAATGCCAAAGACCGCGAATATCCCTGCAAATCAAACGCTGCCAGCCCATAACCCCGCCCATCATTCGTAGAAAACATCGAGAAATCCCGATTTTTCGCCCGAGATCGGTATGCAGGGGCCTTCGATTGCAGAATACTCGCAAAAATGCACGTCGCCACCACCCCCACATGGCGCAAACCAAAATCAGAACCACCCTTAAAAAGGGTGGTTTGCTCTTAGGGTATAACCCACGGGCC
>CABQLM010000018.1 GCA_902465105.1 uncultured Collinsella sp. | reverse complement strand
GGAGGTGGCGGCACCGGAAATCTCGTTCACGAGAGACACGCCCGAGGTGGCTGTGATGGCAGAGCCGGCAAGCACGCTCTGGGCGACGTCGCCCAGAACCGGGGCGATGACGGGAGAGCCGATTCCCAGCACCACGCAGATGGCCGCGAGGAGCATCTGCGAGAACAACATCGGAGCCGGGGACTCCTTGGCGTTCGCGGCCTCCTGGGAACGAGGGCTGCTCGCGAACGAGACGCCGTAGGCCTTCACGAAGCACGTGACGGCCAGGGCACCGGTGATGGCGAGGGCGGCCGCGGAGGCGACGGCGAACACCATGACGACCGGGTCGGAGAGCGTCGAGATGTTGAACAGGGACTGGTAGGTGAACCACTCGGAAACGAAGCCGTTGAGCGGCGGGATAGCCGAGATGGCAAGGGCACCGATGAGGAAGCAGACGGCCGTGACCGGCATACGGCGGAACAGGCCGCCCATCTTCTCCATGTTGCGCGTACCCGTGGCATAGAGCAGGGAGCCCGCGCCGAGGAACAGCTCGCCCTTGAACATGGCGTGGTTGAGCGTGTGGTAGAGGGCGGCCATGAGCGCGATCGTCGCGATGACGTCGTTGCCCAGGGCGTGCGCCGTCATGGACGCGCCGACACCGAGCAAGATGATGCCGATGTTCTCGACGGAGTGGTAGGCCAGCAGGCGCTTAATGTCGTGCTCGTGGAGGGCGTAGACGACGCCCAGGACCGACGAGATGGATCCGAAGACCAGGACCATGAGGCCCCACCAGAGCTGGACGCCCGAACCCGCGAGCAGGTCGAGACCGACCTTGAGGATTCCCAGGATGCCGATCTTGATCATGCCGCCGGACATGAGGGCGGACACGTTGGACGGCGCCTCGGGGTGCGCCTGGGGCAGCCAGGAGTGCAGCGGGATGATACCGGCCTTTGCGCCGAATCCGAAGAACGCGAGGACGAAGCACGCGGAGGAGACGGCGGGTCCAAAGTCATGCGTACGGAAATCACTGAAGCTGAAGGAACCGCCCACGCCGTTGGTCATGAGCAGGAAGCTCGCCATGATAAGGACAAAGCCCACGTGCGCGATGACGAAGTAGAGCCAACCGCCCCTAATGGAGTTCTTGTTCTCCTCGATAACGACAAGGAAGTAGCTCGTAAGGGACATGAGCTCAAAGGCGACCAGGAACCAGAACACGTTGTCGGCGGTGATGACGAGCATCATCGAGGCGACGAAGGTGTTCATGAAGAAACCGGCGCGCCCGACCTTGCCCGGGTACTCATCGAAGTAGGACAGACCGTAGATGAAGCCCGCAAAGGCGAGGATTGAGATGAGGACCACGATCAGGCCCGCAAGGCCGTTGAGCAAGAGCTCGAGACGGGCGAACGGGAAAAAGAAGACCGTGTTGAGGGACGAAACGTCGCCAAGCACGGCCTCGAGGCCCGCGATGAACGACAGCACGGCCGCGACGGCGCCGATCAGGCAGCCGGCGGTCTTGGCGGCGTTATCGGCCTTGATCAGCAGAACCGAGGCGAGCGCACCGATGCACGAGACGGCAAGCGATGCGATAAACAGCGTCATGCTATCCATTGTTTACGCTCCCTTCTGCTTTCTCGGACAGGCCCTGGGCCACAGCGGTAACGTCGACGACCGGACCGTTTTCAATCGAGCGCAGGCGCTTGGCCTCGTCGAGCTCGCGATCGGCCGCGCCGCCCATGACGGTCAGCGCCTTGGTGGGGCACGCCGCCACACAATGCGGACCGTCCGGATCGAAGGCGCACAGGTCGCACTTAACAGCGCAGGTGTACTGGCCGGGAGCCCACGTAAGCAGGCTGCTCAGGGACTTAGGATACGAAGGCGTCGGGTCGCACATGCCTGCGACACCGGCGATAGACGTGCCATCGGGATGGATGGCTCCGAAGGGGCACGCGATGGCGCACAGCCTGCACCCGATGCACTCCTGCTCCTTGACGTGAATGCGATCGCCATCGTGCTCGATGGCATTCACCGGGCAAACCTCGGCGCAGGGGGCACCCTCGCAATGGTGGCAGGCAAGGGCGGCCGAAATACCGCCGGTCTTCACGAGCGCCAGGCGCGGCGTATCCTGAAGACCCTGCATCCGGTGAGCGTCGGCACAGGCGGACTGGCATGTTCCGCAGCCGATGCACCTCTCCGGGTTGATGTCGATGAAGCGGTTCATCCCCACTTCCTTTCAAAATAACGGGCCGGGCTCCCGAACGTACGGGACGCCCGGCCCAAAAAGCCAACGAGAACGGGACTACACGATTTGGTTCACGTGCGTCTCGTCATCGAACTTGGCGGCGCCGGGCTCAACGTCCTGGGGAGCGGCGGCGTCCACCAGAGCCTGCTTGAGCTCGGTGTACTGACGCTCCACCTCGCCCTCGGCCCAGACCTGGTCGGCAATGGCGTCGACCTGGCAGGCGGAGAACTTGTCCTCGGGCGTGTGCGAGACCGGGTCGACCTTGTGAATGGTCAGCTCGTTGCACTTGCCGATCCACCACTGGTAGGTCATATAGACCGTGCCCTTGTTGATGCGATCGCTCACGTCGGCGCGGCTGTATACCTGGCCGCGGCGGCTGTGGATCGAGACGATGTCGCCGTTCTTGATGCCGCGCGCCTGGGCGTCCGCGGGATTCATGCGGACAAAGCCGGGCTCGTCGGCAAGCAGTGCCAGCGTCTTGCAGTTGCCGGTCATCGAACGGCAGCTGTAGTGGCCGACCTCGCGGACGGTGCACAGGATGAGCGGGTACTCATCGTCGGGAAGCTCGGAGGGCGCCTCCCAGTCGTGCGCCATCAGGTTGGCGCGGCCGTCCTTGGTGGTGAACTTGCCACCAGCGAACATGTCGGGCGTACCGTGGTCGTTCACATCGGTGCTCTTGACGGGCCACTGGGCGTAGCCGCCCTCGGGAGCCATCTTCTCGTAGGTCGCGCCCACAAAGTTGGGGCACAGGCTAATGCACTCGTTCCAGATCTGCTCGGTGTTGTCGTAGTGCATGGGGTAACCCATACGCGTAGACAGGTCCGCGAAGATCTCCCAGTCGTGACGGCACTCGCCCTTGGGCGGAACGGCCGCGTCAAAGTGCTGGAAGCTACGGTCGGATGCGGTAAAGACACCCTCGTGCTCGCCCCAAGAGGTAGCGGGCAGGATGACGTCGGCGAGCATGGTCGTCTGCGTCATAAAGATGTCCTGGCAAATGAACAGATCCAGCTCGGAGAGCGTCTTGCGCATACCGGCCGAATCGGGCTCGGTCTGCACCGGGTCCTCGCCGTAGTTGTAGAAGCAGTGCACCTTGCCCTCGTCGACCAGGTGGCCCAGGTCGGTGAGCTTGTAGCCCTCCTCGAGCGGGAGCTTTTCCTCGGGCACGCCCCAAGCCTTGGCAAACTTGGCACGCACAGCCGGGTCGGTGACTTTCTGGTAGCCAGGGTACAGGTTGGGCAGCATGCCCATATCGCAGGAGCCCTGGACGTTGTTCTGACCGCGCACGGGCGCGAGGCCGGAATTGGGTTTGCCGATCTGGCCGGCAACGCAGGCGATGGAGGCGATGGTGTGCACCGTCTTCAGGTTCTGCTTCTGCTGGCATACGCCCATGCCCCAGCCAATGATGGCAGAGGGCTTCGCCGTGGCGTACATCTCGGCAGCTTGGTGGATCAACGCGGGCTCGACACCCGTGATGTCCTGTACGGATTCGGGAGTGTAGTTCTTGATGGTCTCCCACCACTCGTCAAAGCCGTTCGTGTGCTCGGCGACGAATTCCTTGTCGTAGAGGCCATCGTTGACCAAGCAGTTGGCAAAGGCATTGAGGAACGCAACGTTGCAACCGTTCTTGATCGGAAGGTAGAGATCGGCGATACGCGCGGTTTCGATATGGCGCGGATCGGCGACGATGATCTTGCAACCCTTTTCTTTGGCTCGCACGATACGCCTTGCGACGATGGGGTGCGAATCGGCAGGGTTATAGCCGAAGAGGAAAATGCAGCCCGCATCCTCCATACCGGGGATGGAGCATGACATGCAACCTGAACCAACCGTGTCCATCAGACCGAGGACAGTAGGGCCGTGTCAAGTACGGGCGCAGTTGTCCACGCTGTGGGTGCCGATGCACGCACGCGTAAACTTCTGCATGACGTAGTTCGCCTCATTGCCGCCGCCTCGCGAAGAGCCGGTGGTCATGACAGCGTTAGGACCATATTCGTCAATTATGGCCTGCATCTTAGATGCGGTGAAATCCAGTGCCTCGTCCCAGCTTACGCGCTCAAGATCCGCGCCCTTGGTGCGACGGATCATCGGGTGCAGTACGCGAGGAGTCAAGATCTTGGTGTCGTTGATGAAGTCGTAGCCGCTCATGCCCTTAAGGCACAGCTCGCTCTGGTTGGTGATGCCGTTGAGCGGTTCGGTGCCCACGACCTGGCCGTTTTGGACCAGGAGGTTAAACTGGCAACCGGCGCCGCAGTACGGGCAGATCACTTTATGCTTCTCCATGACACCCTCCTTCCTTTTTCTGCTACCGATTACTCGGTACTAATTTGACAATCATTGGGCCTGTCGCCCCAACGCTTACGCCTCGTTTTCGATGGTGGCGCGGGCACGCTCGGCAGTCAGTTCTGCCAAACGTTCGTCGTCTACCAGGGTGAGGCCCTTGGTCGGGCACGCCTCGGCACACGCCGGACCGCCGGGACGGTCCACGCACAGGTCGCACTTGAGCACGAAGCTCTTGGTCTGCGAACCCACGTGAACGTCGCCCATCAAGACCGGAACCTGCGTGGTCGCCACGCTCACGGCGCCAAAGGGGCATGCCATGACGCAGCTCTTGCAGCCGATGCAGTTGTCCTCGTTGACGCCGATGCGATGGTTCTTTGGATCAAAGAACAAGGCGCCCGTAGGACAGGCCTTCGCGCACGGGGCATCCTCGCAGTGATGGCAAGCCACCGGTGCGGAGATCTCGTACGTACGCGTCACGCGCAGGCGCGGCGCGGCGATGTTACCGGGGATGTCGTGCGCCTCGATACACGCCGCCATGCAGGTTTGACACCCGATGCAGCGCGAAGAATCGGCTACGACTCGCTTATTACCCATGTTGTTCACTCCCTCCTGAATCCCTTGCCGGAGAGACCCTGTCGACGTTACCCCGGACCGCCCGTGGTCCGGCATCGGCGTATCGAGCGCATGCGGCGAAACAGACACTCGATAGAATTTCTCCAACGGTATACAGACTGAATATACGCAGTTGCAGAGGGCAAACGTGAGCATAGGCCCTGCAATACGGGTGTATTGCAGGGGTTTTGGCAGGTTGGAATTATTCTCGAATAGCTATAAAGGTGAGTGTATTACATGCGTACATCCACGAAAGATTTCACGCTCGCTTCTGAAGGATGTAGTACGTTTGTATTATTGTTCAGACTCAATTACTCTAGTGCAATAAAGTAGTTGTTATAAAATTGGCTATTATTAGCCGATGCTGTATTTGACTATTCATATTGCACGCTCATTAAGGGAGGCCAGTGATGACATCGACTCAAAAACGAGCCATCCTGCAGGTGCGCATTCGCGAGGAAGACAAGCAGCATGCCTAGCGCCTCTACGACGCCATGGGCACATCGCTCGCCGAGGCCGTTCGCCTTTTTGTCGCGCAGAGCATTCTCATGCGTAAGCTTCCCTTTCAGCCGGTCGCCGTGCGCTCAAAGGACGGCACCGCCGCCTATGGATCGCTCAAAGCATATGGAGATCCCAATCGCCGCTCCGAGGAGCGCAATGCCTGGATTGAGTACCTTGCTACAGAAAGCGACGATTCGATTTTGGGTCCCGAGGAAGTAGATATCCATGAGTAGCACCATCATCGACGAGACCGTCATCCTACGCTACCTGCTTGACGACGACGAAGTTCTGTCACCGCGCGCCGCCAAGGTCATCGCCACACGCACCGCTCGCGTCTACCCCGAAATCATCACGCGCGTCGTGGTCACGCTGCGCGACGTCTATAAGGTTCCCCGCGTTGAGATTGCTGCGGCCTTGAAAAGGCTGCTCGATGACGTCATGGTCGACGAGCCCACCGTTGTCGCCCTTGCCGTCAAACTCTTTGGCAAAACCCATATGGACTTTACCGACTGCCTCCTCGCAGCCCGAACCGCCATCTACAACGATGATGTCGTGAGCTTTGGCAAGCCCATCATTCAAGGCATGATTGACTACCGCCGCAAGCGCCAAACCGCTGCCGAAGTCCGCAGCCGCAGCACCGACTCCACCATCGACAAGCTCCGCCACCGCCCCCGCAGCTAACCCCATCCTCCTTAAGTTGCTGTGAAATAGTTCCTGTTTTCAAGCTTCCACGGGTCTTTTAGGAACTATTCCACCGCAACTTCCAGGTTGTCCATCCGAAACCGGCAACCTTGGACCGTGAATCCTACTGTTCGCCACGACATGGGCCTATCTACTACGTTTAACCGATTACCCTCGACCATACCGAAATCCGAAATATCAAAACCGCTGGTAGACGGCTTACCGATTTTCCGAAAATGCTGCTATGGTCGACCCCTGCGGGCCAAACGTAGTAGATGGGCCGCTTTCGTGGCTCAGCACCAGACCAGTCATTTTGGAACAGGGGTTTTGACCACATTTGCCAGCCGATCGCTAGAGTAGTCAAAAAGCCCCGTCCCAAATTAGCTACCCCAGCCTTCAATAGGTTCACAAAAGCCAATAGACAGTCCGTATTTCACCGCAACTTAGGAGGGGATGTGGGGTCCCCGGCATGTATATGAAAATGGCTCTGGTCCCAAAAGGAGCCAGAGCCATTCATCTATCTTATGGAGCGGGCGACGGGAAGTCCAAGGGTTTGCTTCGCAAACCCTTGTTTCGCTGCGGGCCATTGGCCCTTGCGTGCTGCGCTGGAAAATGCTCACGCATTTTCACAGCTTCGCACCCTGCCGAGTTCGATTCCCGTCGCCCGGCACGCTAATGAAAACGGCTCTGGCACCAAATGGAGCCAAAGCCGTTAAAACTATCCTATGGAGCGGGCGACGGGAATCGAACCCGCGTCATCAGCTTGGAAGGCTGGGGTTCTACCATTGAACTACGCCCGCAAGATATGGTCGGGACGACAGGATTTGAACCTGCGACATCCTGCTCCCAAAGCAGGCGCGCTACCAAACTGCGCCACGTCCCGAAGGTGTTGAGCAGCTAAGGTCTAAACCTTGCGTGTCCCAAAGCGAAGGAAATTATAGGGGAGACTCCCCGCCTGTGCAAGCGCAGAAACCCTAGCTCCTCGAATGTGCGACAAACTGGCTATGAACCAGACCAATCACAAACGCGACCACAGCAACCGGCGCCCACGCAGCGCCGATATCTGCCAGCGGCAACGCATCAAACGGCAGCCACGCGCCAGCAAAGAACGCATCGCGGACCGAAGTGATTACGCTCTGTACCGCGACAACGCCGCCGACCCAGACCCACACCTGCGGGTGCGTGTCGCAAAAGCCGTGCACCAGGCCCATAAGTACCAGCACAATGGCAACGGGATACAGGGCGTTGAGCATGGGCACCGAGAACATAAGGATCACATCGAGGCCCACGTTGGAAAGCACGCACGAAAACGCCGCGAACACAAAGGCGAGAACCGCAAAGGGACGGCGCATGGCCTCCTCGGAGGCCTCCGCTCCGCCTTTAACCACATACGTCTCGCAGAAGTAACGCGAGCAGCAGCTGATGAGGCCGATGCACACGTTCATGCAGGCAAGGAAAAAGATCGCAAAGACCACGACCGTGCCGACAAGGCCAAAGTGCATAGACGCCGAACGGGCGAGGATGGCAGCACCGTTAGTGGCATCGGGCATCACGGTGCTGAGCTGCGTGCCGGCAAGCGCCAGGCCGCAGTAGATGACGGCCATGAGCACGCCGGCGATCACACCCGAACGCGAGATCTCGAAGGCCACGCGCTTGTCGTCGGTCACACCCAGCTCGTGGATGGTCTCGGCGATGATAATGCCAAAGGCGAGCGACGCGAGCAGGTCCATGGTCTGGTAGCCGGTCAGAAAGCCCTGCACAGCAGCACCGGCATTGTAGGGAGCCTGCGGCGCGGCAGCGGGACCCAGCGGCGAGATCACGGCGGCACCCACGACTAGCACGATGAGCGCAATGAGCGCGGGGCCCGTAATGCGACCGAGTACGCGCGTGATGACGCCCGGACGCAGCGTAAGCGCAAACGCGACGACAAAGAAGCCAACGGCAAACACCAGGCGAGCCGTACCGAGCGAGACGCCCTCGGGCAGCAGCGGCACCAACATCTCAAAGGCCGTGGAGCTCGTGCGCGGAATAGCCAGACACGGGCCGATGGCCAGATACACCGCCGCGACAAAGAACTCACCAAACTTGGGGTGCACGCGGCCGGCAAGCTCGCGCGCCGTTCCGGCAAGTGCCACGGCGATAAATCCCATGACGGGCAAGCCGATGGCGGCAATCAGAAAGCCGAGCATGGCGACCGGCGTGGCAGAACCTGCCTGCAGTGCCAGCAGCGGCGGAATAATGAGGTTGCCGGCGCCAAAGAGCATCGAGAACAGGGCGATGCCGACGGTGACGACATGGTCGGAGCGCAGACCGCGCGGGGCGGATGAAGCCATGAGAGCACCTTTCGAATCGAAACAAAAACGGGACGGGCAAAAGACCCGTCCCGCAAGTATATACGCTCTAGCAGCTTTAGCAGGCTAAATCGCACAGAGCATCAATAGCGGTGTCGACTTCCTCGTCCGTGTTGAAATACCCAAACGAGAAGCGAACGACACCCTGGCGCTCGGTCCCGAGCGCGCGGTGCATGAGCGGAGCGCAATGGGCGCCGGGACGCGTCGCAATCCCCCACCCTTGCATGAGCGCGTCCGAGATCTCGGCAGAGTCGATATCGCCCACGTTGAGTGAGACGATCGCCGAGCGCACGGGCTGGTCAAACGCACCGTAGAGCTTAATCCCCGGAATCTCGCGCACGCCGGCAAGGAAGCGATCAGCGAGCGCACGCTCACGTGCCGCAATCGCGTCGACCCCGCCCTGGGCCTCGATAAAGTCGAGACCAGCGGAAAGGCCCGCGATGCCATGGCCGTTGAGCGTACCGGCCTCCAGGCGCGTGGGCCACTCAAGGGGCTGCAGCTCATCGAAGCTGTGCACGCCCGTGCCGCCCATGGCCCAAGGGGCCACGTCAATGCCCTCTGCCACGGCCAGGCCACCGGTGCCCTGCGGGCCCATCAGCCCCTTGTGGCCGGTAAAGCACACCGCGTCGAGCCCCATGGCCTGCATATCGATATGCGCCGTGCCGGCAGACTGCGAGGCATCGATGATCACCAGCGCGCCGGCCGCATGGGCCATGGCAGCCACGCGTGCAACGTCGACCGCGTTGCCGGTCACATTGGAGGCGTGCGTCACCACCACGGCACGCGTACCGGGCGTGACCAGCCGCTCGAGCTCGTCGTAGTCGAGCACGCCGCTCGCATCGCAACCCGCATGCTCAACCGTCACACCCTGCTCCGTCGCCAAGCGGTTGAGCGGACGTAGCACCGAGTTGTGCTCAAGCACCGTCGTGACCACGCGATCGCCGGGGCGCACCACGCCATTGATGACGGTGTTGAGCGCCGCCGTGGAGTTGGGCGTAAAGCACACATGGTCCGCCCTCGGGCAACCCAAAAGGCGCGCGAGCTTGGCACGGCAGCCATGAATCGTACGAGCGGCATCGAGGGCACCCGACGTGGCGCCGCGCCCGGCATTGCCGAGCGAACACATCGCCTGCGTCACGGCATCGATGACCGTCTGCGGCTTGTGCATGGTCGTCGCCGCGTTATCCAGGTAGGTCATCGCACGACCTCCCACATATCGATCACGGTATAGCCCTCGGTAGGAACGCCCGCCGCGGTAAGCTCGCTGCGCAGCAGCTCCTCATCGGCAGGCAACGCCTTCCACGCCAGACCGCAGCCGGCAGCGACCTCCCCGGGCACGGGAATCGTTCGCCCGGGAAGGCCGCGCTCGATGCATAAGGTCTCGCACCCCATGGCGGCCGCCGTGGTAGGAAACGTGATAACAAGCGCCGGGCGCTTCTCCCTCATGGCAACTCCAACTAATACGCTACGGGCGCACGACGCGCACGGCCTGCTCCATCTTCTCCACGATCACGTACATGTTGGTGACCTCGCCCACCGCAAGCTGGTCTTTAATGCCATAATGGTCCAGGCAGGTACCGCAGGTGAGAATCTCGACGCCCTGCTCGGCCAGCCCCTTCAGGTCATCGAGCACTGGCGAGCCCTCGACGGTGAGCTTGGCGCCGCCGTTGTAGAACAGCATGGTCGAGGGCAGCTCTTCCTGTTGCGTCACGGCAAAGATAAAGGCCTTCATGAGCTTGTGGCCCAGTTCGTCGTCTCCGCGGCCCATGCAGTCGGTGTAGACGGAAATGACGAGCTTGCCCTTGCCGGCGCTGGCGTCGCAGAAAGCAGCGCCGTCCTGCTCGGGGTCCGCAACGGCCACGGCACCAGCGGTCGAGACGGTCACGTGCCACTCGGCGTCAGAAACCTTCTCGACCGAGGCCGTGCAGCCCTTCTCCTGCGCCATCTTGGAGATGTTCTTGACTGCGGTCTCGTTATCGACCGAGGTCACGACGGCGCCCTCGCCATCGAGCTGCTTCAGGGCTTTAAGCGTCTTGACGACGGGCAGCGGGCAGGCATCGCCCATGGCATTGACTTCAATCTTGGTAGACATAATTTTTCCTTTCGAATAAATCGTTTTGGAACGGTACATAGCTCAATAAACGTGTCGTTAACGGACAACGTGGACGGCAGGACCGCCCGGCACCGGCTCGCACACGCGGCCGATTGTGGCGGCAACGCGCCCCTCGGCATGTAAACGACGCGCAAGCTCATCCACATCCGCCGCGGGCGCCGCGATGAGCAAACCACCCGAGGTCTGCGGATCGTACAGCGCATCCAACATGCCCGGCTCCAGGTCTTCGTCGGCAGCCACACGCGGGCCAAAGAAGTCCTGGTTGCGGTAGGAGCCCGCGGGAATAATGCCCAGACGCGCCATGTCGAGCACCTGGTCAAAGAGCGGCACCGCTCCCGACGCAAGCTCAACCCGCACGCCCGAGCCCTCGGCCATCTCGCACGCATGCCCGATCAGGCCAAAGCCCGTAATGTCGGTGCAGCCGTGAAGCTCGAGTCCCTCGGCCAGGCGAATCGGCGCCTCGTTGAGGGTGCGCATCGAGTCAAACATGGCTGCGGCCTCGTCCTGCTCGATGAGCTCGCCCTTAATGGCCGTGGTGATGATGCCCGAGCCAACCGCCTTGGTCAGCAGCAACGCATCGCCCACGCACGCGCCGCTGTTGGCGAGCATACGGTCGAGCGCGACAAACCCGCTCACGGACAAGCCGTACTTGGGCTCGTCGTCGTTGATGGTGTGGCCGCCCGCGATGGAGCAACCCGCCTCGACGCACTTGTCGGCGCCGCCCGCCAGAATCTGACCGGCAACCTCAACGCCCAGACAGCTCGGGATGCACAGCAAGTTCATGGCATGGCTCGGCCGCCCGCCCATGGCGTAGATGTCCGACAGCGAGTTGGCCGCAGCGATCTGGCCAAACAGGAACGGGTCATCGACCATCGGTGGGAAGAAGTCGATGGACTGCACGAGCCCCAGGTTCTCCCCTACGCGGAAGACGCTCGCATCGTCGGAGGTATCGAACCCCACGAGCAGGTTGTCGTTATGCACATTGGGCAAGTCGCCCAGGACCTGGGCGAGGGCTCCGGGAGCCAGCTTAGCGGCTCAACCGCTCGCGGCAGTCATAGACGTGAGCTTAATCTGATCGTCAGCCATACGAACCCCCTTCCAACAAATCAACGACTTTTAGTATACGCCCCAGGCACGCTTCCCAAGAGACCGCCAACGGCTCGAACGTCGAAGGCGGCGCCGCAAGCGCCTGCGCGATAGCATCTGCCAGTGCGCGCTCAAACAACGGAAGGTCGGCCGCCACGGGCGTGTCGACATCCGTCATACGCGGCGACGCCACCCACGTCACGGGAGCACCGGGAAGCATCGCCTCCATCCAGGGACGAACGCCGGGCAAATCGGTCGCCACAACTTTGCAGCCGCATGCAAGGGCCTCGATCGTCACGAGCGGCAGACCCTCGTAAAACGAAGGCAGCACAAAGACGTCGGAACTGCGGTAGGCACGCACGAGTTCATCACTATCCAGGCGCCCCGCCAGCGTCACCGGCACATCCGAGGCCGCGGCCAAGCACTCGATACGCGCGTAATCGGCATCGTCCCCGCGACCACCCACAAGTGCCAAGCCAGATGGGCGGACGTCATCGTCAATCGGCAATGACACGGCTCGGACCAGCGACTCGACGCCCTTTTTAAAGCAAATCTTGCCCACGTACACAAGCGATCCCGGCTGCCTCGCCACGCTTGCGTCGCGGCAGAAGACGCGATGGTCGTAGCCCGTCCCAATCACGTGGATACGATCGGCATCGACGCCGCACACCAGGCCAATCTGCTCAGCCTGCTCAGCATGGAGCGCAAAGACGGCATCGAGCCGACGAACCGCACGTACGATGCGATCGCGTTCGAGCGCATGCGAACGCAGCTGGCGCAGGTCGGTCGAATGGCACACGGCAACAACCGGCACGCCACGGACGCACTCGCGCGCCAATGCGGTCACCAGATACAGGTGATGGCAGAGCACCAGATCGGGCCGAAACTCAGCCACAGCCCGATCGATTGCAGCAGCAAATGCCCGCTCAAATGCCTTGAGCATCGAAGGCGTCAGGTCACGATAGCGTGTGGAGGGATAGGGCATGACATCGGACATACCACAGATGGGAAACGGCAGCTCGGGCGACTCGAACGGTACGGCAAACACGGCAGCACGCCGGTCCAGCTCGCCTTGGGTATCACCCGGTGCCGCGCCGCAAAGCACGGCGGCGCGATGCCCCGTCTCGATCTGCTCGCGCACAAGCGCGGCAAGGTAGGTGCCACTGCCGGTGCTATCTGGTTTTTGTGCCGAGATATTGAGGATGCGCATGTCGCGGTACACCCCTAGGCCAAGGCGGCGGCGCGAATCGCCGCGCCGATCGCTCCGGCAAAGCGAGCCTGGGGCGAGGTGGTCACCGGCGACCCCAGTAGCTCGCCCAACCGCTCCACCACGAAGGCGTTCTCACACAAACCGCCGGTCAGATAGTACGGGGCGCCCGCGGCCTGCCCGGCCATGGTCGCCACGCGCGAGACCACGCTGTCGATCACGCCACGCGCAATGTTCTCACGCGGCTCACCGCGGCCGATCAAGCTTATGACCTCGCTTTCGGCGAACACCGTGCACATGCTGCTGATCTTGGTCGGCTCGCCGGAACGTGCCAGGTCGGCCATCTGCTGCTGGGTAATGCCCAGGCGGTCGGCCATAATCTCCAGAAAGCGCCCCGTGCCGGCGGCGCACTTGTCGTTCATAGCAAACTTGGCCACGCGGCCACTTTTAAGCTGAATGACCTTGGTGTCCTGACCGCCCACGTCGATCACGGTGCCGTGATCGCCAAACAGGCGCACGGCACCGGTACCGTGGCAGGTAATCTCGGTCACGACCTTGTGCGCATAGGGCACGGCGACACGGCCGTAGCCGGTCGCGACCACGCGCACGTCGTCGGCAGCCACGTCATAGCCAGCCGCGGCAAGCTCGCCCGGTTGGCTGCACGCACGTCCATGCCACCGAACCCTCCCCATCGACCACAGCAGCCTTAGCCGCCGTAGACCCGATATCGATCCCGATCCCTATCATGGCTCTCTCCCAATCTAAACATCAAAGGTAGCGGTGCGTTCAGGCGCCTTAGCTCTAGGTTTCTCAGGTGCCGGAGATTGCCCCGAAAGAGGAGCGCAGCGTACTTTGGGTACGCAAGCGACGGTTTGAGGGGCAAGATCCGGTGCCTGAGGAATCTAGAGCGTCTCGATAAAGGCGGCGATGCGGGTCTCAATCTGGCCCATGTCGCCATTGCTGTAGTCGGTCTCGATCTTCACGTACGGAATACCCGCACCCTCGACGGCCTCCTGCATGCGCGCACTCTCAACGTTGAAGGTGTGGCAGGCCTGCAGCACGCTCTCTACCACGCCATCGACGTGGTACTTCTCGCACATGGCCAGCGTGTTTTCCATACGACCGTCGTTGGGCGTTATAACCGAGCAGTTGATGTCCAGGTAGCGGTCGGCGATGGCGCGCAGGATATCGGGAGCCTCCGGGTCGATCATCATGGCCGCCGTGCGCTCGCCCGAGCAGTCGTCCATACACACGACCACACCGCCGTTGGACTCGATAGTACGGCCGATCTTGTTGATCACGCCGCCCACCGGGCAACCGGTGATCAGAATGCGCTTGGCGTCCGCCGCAACCGGGCGCTCGCCCGCGTCGTAGGCCTCGCGCAGCTTGGCAACCTTTTGCTCCAGCTGCTGCGTATAGGCCTCGATATCAAAGCTAAACGTACCGGCAAACATGGTGCTCATCAGGTCGACGCCGCTCATAGCCGCCGGCTGGTTGGCTTGCAGCGCAAACATGTCGAGCTGGGCCGCACGCAAGCGGTTGCGACGACGGACGGCAGCGCGCAGGTCATCGTCGGTAATCGTGATGCCGTAGAAACCCTCGAGCTCCTCCTTGAGCAGGCGGCACTCCTCGTACCAGCCTTCACGCTCGTAGGCGCGATCGCGACCCTGCGGAAGATGCAGAATGTGCGTGCGCTTGAGCTCGTTGAGTAGCTCGTACATCTTCTTCTTGCCGTCGCAGGTGGTCTCGCCGATGATCATGTCGCTAAAGTACGTAAACGGGCACTTTTGCGAGTAGGCAAAACCGTACGTCGACTTGATGAGCGGACACAGATTTGCCGGCAGCACCTTCTCGGCCTCGGGAATCACCTCATCGGACGTACCGCACAGCGCCACGCCCGCAGCCCCCGCGGCATCGATAATCTCGAGCGGCGTATAGCTGCACAAAAAGCCGACCAGGCGATTACCGGCCTGCTTGTAATCCTTGACGCGAATAAACGACGCCTTGCGCTGTTCGTTGAACTCCTCAAACGTGGACGGCAACGGCTGCTCAATATATTCCGACATATAGCTCCTTAACAAACCTTTTAACCAACCAAGGAAACGGCCTTCCCAGGTGCTCGAGGTTGCCGCGAAAGAGGAGCGCCGCGTACTTTGGTACGCAAGCGACAGTTAGAACGGCAAGATCGGGTGCCTGGGGAAGCCGCCGAGACGGATAGCCCTAAATGGTTTCCAAGAAAGCTTCGATCCTGGTTTGCAGTTGGCCTGCATCCTCGCCGGCGTAGTCGGTCGTGATGTGCATAAACGGAATGCCGGCCTCCTCGGCGGCCTTCTCCACGGCAAACGACTCCATCTCGTAGAGCGTGCAGAACTGCAGGGCCACGTCGACGATACCGTCGGCATGTAGGTCCTTGGCCATCTGGACAATGTCCTTCATACGCTGGTCGTTGGGCGTAAAGACAGCACAGTTGATCTTAAAGTAGCGCTCGGCGATGGCGTCGAGCATCTCGTCGACCGTCTCGCCGGACTCGTCGACCAGGTCCTTGTAGTAGCGCGAGCCCGTGCAGGACTCCTCGCCTACCACAACGCCGCCGGCCTTCTCGATGAGGTTGAACAGCTTCCAGTTGGGCACGGCCATGGGCGTACCGGTGTACAGGATGCGCTTGGTCCCCTTGGGCGCCACACCCTCGCCGGCCTCGACACGCTGCTCGCACTCAGCCGCCATATCGTTGATGGCTCCGGTCAGACGCGGCGTATCGTCCATAAAGGCGGCCTGCACGGTCAGCAGGCTGTCGAGGCCGCTGATGGGCGCCGGGTCGGCAGCGCGTGTGGCTGCGAGGCGCTGCAGGGCGCGACGCTTCTCATTGACGGCGTGGATGGCGGCCTTCAGACGCTCGGGCGTGATCTTGACGCCGCACTCTTCCTCGATCTTGGCGGCGAGCTTCTTGACCTCGGCCTTCCAGGTCACGAGCGTCGACTCGTCGTGTACGTTGGGAATATCCATAACGTACATGTTCTTTTGCGTTGCAAAGAACTCGTAGGCCTTCTTCTTGCCATCGCAGGTGTTCTCGCCTACCACCAAGTCACTCGACTCAATGTAGGGGCAGACCTCGCCCAGCTTAAAGCCGGCAAAGCTCTTGATAAGCGGACAGGTGTTGCGCGGCAGGTGATCCTCGACCTTATCGGTTGCCCAATCGGCACCCGAGCACAGGCCCACGGGGATGCCGTCACAGGCAAGCACGATCTCCTCGGGCACGTACACGCAGAACGAACCGACGATCTTGGTGGCCTCGCCGGCCTCCTTCTTGTCGAGCATCTCCTTAATACGGCCGCTGTGGATGTTGGTGGCCACAAAGTCCAGGTAGGACGTGGACTCGGGGCGATTGTTCTGCGTAAGGAACATATCGCCGTGCATCTGGCCCACGGCGCCCAGCAGCATGTCGTGGTCGGCAAGATTCATGCCGAGGCTCTCCCACATCGGATGGAAATCGAATTCTTTAGCCATGACGGTTCCCCTCTCGAACCAAAAATGAATAGCTACGGTATTGCTGCACGGTGGGTGGCGAAAACCCAGCCGCGCGAAAACCCGGAATTTTGGGGAACCTGCCTTGCGGACGGTTATTTAGTTGTGCGTCGTCTCTCCCGGAGCCGTGAACATACCTGCTCATATGCGGCTCCGAGCCATATACAGGGCGCGCGCGGCAACGCGGCGAATGTATGTCGTCTGCGGCATGTGCGCACCCTCCTTTACAAGATAAGGTCAACTATATCAACGGTCATCGAACATGCGAACACTGTTGACATTCGTACGACAGCGTCGTGTGCCGTCGTTTAATAAATAATTATCTGTATTGATAAGAGTTTGTCATCCCTCATTCGACGAGTGGCAAGACAAAGCCGCCGAGGCTTATATCCCCGATGGCATTACCCGGCGCTATCGACAAACCAAGTGGATTCTACTCGCATCGAAGTGCATGCGCAGCGTCTCGCCTGCTTGCGGCAGCTCGTCGACAGGCACGCCCACCTTGTTGACCTTCCACTGCAGACGCGTGGGCGCATCAGCGCGCGGCACGTCCAGCAATACCAGCCGCTCAAAGCGCGAATCGCTCACACGGGCCACATGCAAATCGTAGCTGTTACGGCCCCGCTCAACGCGATTGTCAACATGGAAATAGCTTGCGCGAACGCCCAGGTACGCCACATTATCGGGAACCGCGCGACCCACGTTAAAGGTCATGCCCCAGTCGAGGGCCTCAACTTCTTCGTCGCCGATCTTGCGCGCCCGGCTTGTGTTCTTGCAGCCCGTCAGGCGCAGCGCCGCCAGCGTCTGCGGACGGCGGACCACGTCCTCGACGGAGCCGATCTCCTCAACATGCCCGTCGTGCATCACGCAGATACGCTGGCACAGGCGGCACGCTTCGTCGATGTCGTGGCTCACGTAGAGCACGGTGCGGTTGCACACATCGAACAGGTCGAGCATGTTCTGCTCGAGCGCGCTCTTAAGATAGGAATCGAGCGCGCTCATGGGCTCGTCGAACATAAAAATGCCCGGATGCGCCGCCACCATGCGCGCGAGCGCCACGCGTTGCTGCTGACCGCCCGAGAGGCGCGCGGGATAGCGGTCGGCAAAATCGGCTAGACCGAAAATGCCCAGATAGCGCTCGGCGAGTTTTTTGCGCGCGGCGGCGTCACCCGCGTCCTTTACACCGGCACATACGTTATCGGCCACCGTCATGTTGGGAAACAGCTGATAGTTTTGGAACAGCAGAGCGCATTTGCGCTCCTGGGGCGACAAGTTGATGCCCGCCGCCGAATCAAAAAAGGTCACGCCGTTGACGACGATCTTGCCCTCGTCGGGCGTCTCCACACCGGCAATGCAGCGCAGTGTGCAGCTCTTGCCGCAACCTGAGGCACCGAGCAGCGCCAAGCGCTCCTCGCCGGCCTCAAGCTGCATGTCGAGCATAAACCCGGGGTAGTGCTTTTTTATATCCAGAACGAGCGACATGGCCTATCGACCTCCCTTTGCGACCGTGTCATCGCGCATAAGTTCGGCCAGCGCCTCGCGATCGATACGCAAGGCATCGCCGCCCGCCGGGTCGAGCGAATCGCCCTGTCCGGCGAGATCTTCGGCCTGTTTGCGCTTCGCACGGGAGAGACCACGCTCGCGATACTTTTGCGAATACGCGGTGTACATGTTGATGAACAGGATGACTAAGAAACTGAACACGATTACGACGATGACCCAAAAGAGTGCCACCGACGTGTTGCCGCCCATCCACTCAAAGTAGATGGCGATGGGGATGGTCTGGGTAATGCCGGCGTAGTTGCCCGCAAAGAACAGGGTGCAGCCAAACTCGCCCATGGCACGCGCGAAGGCGAGCACCGTGCCGGCGGCAATCGAGGGCCAGCCAAGCGGCATCATAAGCTTGGTAAAGATGCGACGCTCGGACCAGCCAAGCGTGCGCGCCGCATCGAGCATCTGCGTGTCGAGGCTCTCAAAGGCACCGAGCGCCGTACGGTAGACCAGGGGAAACGACACCACCACGGCAGAGATCACCGCCGCCGGCCACGTAAAGACAATCGAGATACCGTGCGCGATAAGCCACCGACCGACCCCGGTCGAACGGCCAAACAGCATGAGGAGCAGAAAGCCGCAGACCGTGGGCGGCAGCACCATAGGAATCGTAAAGACCGAATCGAGCAGGCCCTTGATGCGACTCGAGGTACCCATAGTCTTCCACGCGGCGAACAAGCCCAGCTCAAAGGAGATCAGCAGGGCAAGGCCGCTCGTTTTTATGGACACCCAAAACGGGCGGTAGTCGATACCGCCCAAAAAAGTGGCCAGAGGGGACAAGGGTCCCTGCTCATCCCGCAACACGACTGACGATGCCTCTACCATCTGAGCGCTATCAAGCCAACGCGCGCCGCCCTTGGCATCACCCGAGGCTGATGCAATCACCACATAGCGTTCCCCATCCGCACCGCGCTCGTCAAAGCCATAGGTATACCCGCCGGCATCAAACGTTGTTTCCGCCGTGACATACCAAGGAAGATCCACGTCCCCTAGCTGCGCACCTCCCATGCAGTTTGCGCTGTCGAGCTCACAGACGAGGGCCTTGAGACCCGATACGCACTCGTTGTCCTGCGGATCCAATCCATACTTCTCGACCGCCTTGGGCGATATCCACACCACAACGCGATCGGCAGCAGGCGCCACTACAAGGTCCACGTCCTCGTCAACGGGAAACCGGTAGCCCTCAGGCTGGCCCTCCATGGTACGAGCGGTCCCCTTGGCCAACCGCTCAAAACCCTCGATCCCATAGGAAAGCCCATGAGCGGTCGCAGCAACCTGGGCCCCGTCCTCAGCGTCCCCAGCAAACGCAAATCCCGGCACCCAGCAAAGCGCGAAGGTCAAAGCACAGGCGACAAGCATGCGGAATCTATTAAGCACGAAAAGCTCCAAGAGAATACAAGGACGGAGTGAAACACAAAACGATGGAATTATCGCGCCAAGCCGCACTACTCGGAAAGCTCAAAGCCGTATTTGGCCCAAATCTTCTGGGCCTTCTTGTTGGTCAGACAGAAGTCGATAAACGACTTGGCCTCGTCGGCGTGCTCGGAGCTCTCGGCAACGGCACCCGGGTACACGATGGGCTTGTGCGAATCCTCGGGGCACACGAAGGCCTCCTCGATACCGTCGTAGCGGAAAATATCGGAGCTGTAGACAAAACCTGCCACGCAGTCGCCTGTGGACACATAGGCGGCGGCGGTACCAACTTTGTCGGCCAGCGCGACCTTGTCGGCGATCTCGGGAGCATACTCGCCGTCGTCGCCCTCGGTGCCGGTGTAGAGGCCCACGGAGGCCAGGGCCTGGTTGGCGTACTTGCCGGCGGGAACGGTCTTGGCGTCGCCGATGGCGATCTTGCCGTCCAGATTCGCGACGTCGGCGATGGCGTCGACCTTGGTTTCGGAGCCCTCGGCGCGAATGATCACGAGGTCGTTGACGAACATGTCCTCACGCGTGTCGGCGACGACGAGCCCGGCGGCCTCGGCGTCATCCATGGTGCCCTTGGAGGCCGTGATGAGCACGTCGACCGCAGCACCGGCGCGCATCTGCTCGACGAGGTCACCGGACGCCTTAAACTGCGTGTCGGCAAAGGTGGTGCCGGTCTGGTCGGTGTAGAGCTCTTGGACCTCGGGAAGAGCCTTCTCGAGCGAGTTGGCAGCAAAGACCTGCAGCTCGACAGCTTTCTTGGAAGATGTCTTAGCAGAACCGGCATCGGATCCGGCCGGCTCGGACGTCTTGCTGCCCGAGCAGCCGGCAAGACCAAGGCCGGCAGCGGCGACAGCAGAAAGCGAGACAAAACCGCGGCGAGAAACCATATCGAACATATTCAACCCTTTCGGACGTTTTGCCCGGGTACCCCACCGCGAGCTTTATTCTGTAACTAGATTATACTTCCGCGCGAATAATGTTTGTGATAATGATTTCTCGCCTAATAAATTTCTTTTACCGATAACCCCGAGACGGCCGCACTGTCGCTGCATAAAAAGGGCGGAGCAGCCCGTAAGGTCGCTCCGCCGCAGGTAGTGCGCTTATTTGGCGTGCCCACCGCCCGCCGTCATTTGGGCCGCATGCTCCAACTGGTCGCTCACGGCCTCCCAGCTTTCGCGGGCCGCTTTCGTAGATCCCGGAAAGTTGATGACAAGTGTATACCCACGCTGCATGCACACGGCGCGCGAGAGCATAGCGCGGCGCGTCTTGGACATGGAGTACGCACGGATTGCCTCTGCAATACCCGGCACATCGCGGTCGCAAACGGCACGCGTCGCCTCGGGCGTCACATCGCGCATCGAAAGCCCCGTGCCGCCGCAGGTGAGCACGACATTGGCGTGGCACTCATCGGCGGCTTCCACAATGGCATCACCGATCTCGCTGGCGTCGTCGCGCACGACCACATGTGAGGCAACCGTCCAGCCCTGCGCCACGATGAGTTCCTCGAGCGCGGCACCCGCCTCGTCCTGGGCAAGATCGCGCGTATCCGAGCACGTCACAATCGAAATCTTCAGCTCCATAGCATTCCTCCTATAGCACCGTGCCCTCAGGCAGGTCGACACGCACGACATCCACGACGTCGCCCGCCGCAAGGTCGCACGGTCCTTCGTCAATACGCAGCAGGCAGTTGGCCCGCTGCATCGTGCCGAGCAACGCCGAATTCTGCGTCTTGGCCTCGGTCACTAACAACTCACCGGTCTCGGGATCGCGCAAAACCGTGGCGCGATCGAAGAAGCGGCGATGCTGTCGCTTTTTCACGCTGTGCGTGAGCGTCGCCCGCTGCACGGGGCGCACACCCTCGGCAAAGCCGCGCATCTTACGGATCGCCGGACGGGCAAGCATCTCAAAGCCTACATACGCCGCGGCCGGATTGCCTGAAAGTCCCAGGTAGGGCTTACCTGCGAGCAAGCCAAACGTAATGGCCTTGCCCGGGCGCATCGAGATGCGGTCAAACAGCACCTCGCCCTCGCGGCGGACGAGCGCCGTCACGAAATCGTAATCGCCCGCCGAGGCGCCACCGCTCGTAATGACAAAATCGCACTCCTGCACGGCACGATGCACCAGCTCGGCAATCGCCTGCTCATCATCGGGCGCAATGCCGTAGAACACGGGTTCGGCTCCTGCATCGAGCGCTTCGGCCATCAGCGCCGAGGAGTTGGAATCGCGAATCTGACCGCGCGCCGGTACCTTACTCGGTGCGACCAGTTCCGTGCCCAGCGAGATAATGCCCACGCGCGGGGCAGCGTGCACCTTCACGCTTGCATACCCGGCGCTTGCCAGCAGACCCGCGCCCGCCGGGGCCACAACCTCTCCAGCACGCATCACGACGTCACCGGCATGGGCCTCCTCGGCGGCAGAGCGAACATTCTCCCCTACCTTGGCAGGTGCCGAGAAGCTCACGTGCGAGCCCTCGTTGCCGTCACCGTCGACCACATCGACGATCTCGTACTTCACAACGGCATCGGCACCTTCGGGTACCGGCGCGCCCGTCATGATGCGGACTGTCTCGCCCGCGCCGATTGTGCCCTCAAACACATGGCCCGCGGCCTCGTGTCCGATAACATCGAGCGTCACCGGCGCCTCGCCAGATGCCTGTGCCAAGTCCGCCGAGCGCACGGCATATCCGTCCATAGCGCTGTTGGCAAACGGCGAAATGTCGATATCGGCCACCGCATCCTCGGCCAAGGGAAGACCGGCGGCCTGCCACACGGGAATCTCGACGAGATCGGTCGGAGCAACGTGCGACAGGACAATCGACTGTGCGTCTTCCAGCGGAATGAGTTTCTCTGCCATATGCACCTCTTAATGCCACGGCGCACAACAGGGGCGCCGATTCTTTATGCTTGTCTCAGTATAATCCCCCGACGCGCGACCGCGACTCGGCCTGTACCCGCAAATACACCTGTCGGCCGCAAGCCGCGAAACAGAACCGAAAAGCACCCTGCCGGTTTGTCACGTTTGGCACGTTCTATAATGCTCGTGTTGCAACCTAAAAGAGGAACGTATGGCTTTTACCGACAAACCCGAAAGCGCAAACGAGGCGCAGGATCATTCCCAGCCGCTCGACGACGGCGACTTTTTCTCCCTGAACGACGTCATCATGGCAGGCAGGCATCAGCTCACCCGCTCCGAGCATCTCTTGGCTGCCGACACGCGCCGCAACGTCCGTAACCTACTCGCGAGCGCCAAGTTGCTCATACTCGTCGTCATCGTCTCGCTCGCCATGGGCGTTGCCGCTTGGGCGTTTTTGGCCTCGCTGAATATCGCGACCGACTATCGCGAGCACCATGCATGGATTTACGCACTGCTTCCCGTTGTGGGCATGGCAACCGCGTGGGTCTACAAGAACCACGGTCTCGCCGCCAAGCGCGGTAACAACCTGGTCATCGACTCCGCTCTGGGCACGCGCCTCATCCATATGCGCATGGCCGTCCTCACGTTTGTGTGCTCCACGCTCACGCACCTAACGGGCGGATCGGCCGGTCGCGAGGGAGCCGCGGTGCAGATCGGCGGCACCATCGCCAGCAACATCTCGAGCCTCGCCCACCTCGAAAAGCATGACCATCACGACCTCATGCTCACCGGCATCTCGTCGGCCTTTGGCGCCGTATTCGGTTCGCCCCTTGCCGGAGCTTTCTTTGGCATGGAGATGTGCTTTATCGGCAAGATCGACTACACCGCGGGCATTTACTGCCTGGTCGCCTCGTTTACCGGCTACTTTACATCAATCGCCCTGGGTACCGAGTACGAGGCGAATGTTATCGCCAGCGTTCCCACCATGACGCCCAAAACGGTTGTCATCGTTGTTATCAGCGCCATCATCTTCGGTCTGACGGCACGCCTCTTTGCCTGGTCGGTTCGAACCGTCAAGAGCCTGTACGGTCGCTTTATCACCAATTACCTCGTTCGCGCACTCATAGGCGCACTCGTGGTGCTCGCGGCCTACGCGATGCTCGACGCCTGGAAGTATGCCGGCCTTGCCACCTGGCTCTCAGGTGCCGGGTTCGCTGGTAACACAACCCTTGCCGACGCAGCCATCAAGCTCGTGGTGACGGCGCTCACCCTGGGCGCCGGCTTCCAAGGCGGCGAGGTCACGCCCCTGTTTGGCATCGGTGCGGCGCTCGGCGGCTGGATCGGTTGCCTCGTCGGAATCGACCCCAGTTTTCTGGCGGCTCTCGGCATGCTCGGCGTGTTCTGCGCCGGCCTCAACGTGCCCATCACCACCTGCATGATGGCCATCGACCTGTTCCACGGCACGGCCGCCGGGTTCTTTGTCATCGTGGCCTTTATCAGCTACCTAACCGGCGGACACCGCGGCGTGTACCCTGCCCAGCGCATCATCTCACCCAAGCGCCGTTCGCTTATTGTGGATGAGGGCGGTACGGTAGCGGACGCTATCGAGCGCCACAACGACCTGATAGAGTAGACGTTAGTATTCGCCGTGCAGCCACAATCAGGGGCAATTCGACCTGAGCGCGACCGCACCGTCACGTCATACGCCGGGAGTCGCCCCATGCACGCAACTGATTTTGGTCGCACGCTCATCATCGCCAACCCAGCCGCCCAGTCGGGTGCGGCGCGCGAAGTTGCCGAGCACCTGCAGCGCTTTTTGGACATGACTGCACGCGCATCCCAGTTTGACCTGGTGCTGACCGAGCGCGTGGGGCACGCCAAGGAACTGTCCGCCCAGGCAACGGGCTATCGCACCGTTATCGCACTCGGCGGCGACGGCGTGATCCACGAGGTCGTCAACGGACTTATGACGCAAAAGGAGGACGCCCGCCCCGCTCTTGCCGTCCTGCCCGTGGGCTCCGGCAACGATTTTGCCCAGACGCTCGGCATCGACGATTTCTCCGGCAAGGATTTTGGCACGCTGCTCACCTGCGAGCTGCAGCGTCAGGACATCGGGCGAATTCGATCGTGGAGCCCCGCGAGCGGCAGCGGCGAGGCCACCATTGAGTACTACGACCAGACGCTTTCGATCGGCATCGATGCCGCCATCGGCCTTGGCACCACCGAGCTGCGCAAAAAGACCGGCTTGACGGGCGCTCCGCTCTACACCCTCTCGGGACTCGAGCAGTTTGGCCTGCGCTATCGCAACTACCCCATGACAGTCAGCTTTGACGGCGCGCCCGTCGAGCGCGTGAGGGCGATCATCATGGCGATTCAGCTGGGCCCCACGTATGGCTCGGGCTATCGCATCTGCCCCGATGCCGACCCCTGTGACGGTGCACTCGACGTCTGCTACGCCTGTGGCCCCGTCCCTCGCGCGGTTGCCCTGCCTATGTTCCTTTCGGCCAAGGACGGTCACCATACCAAGTTGCCGCCGGTTCGTATGCGCCGCTGCCGCCATGCCGAGCTCACTTTTGAGGAGCCCGACTACCCCATCCAGGCCGACGGCGAGCCCATCGTCGCCTCGCGCATCGAGGTCGACATCCTCGGCGGAGCCCTCCACGTCTGGCGCCCCACCCGCTAACCCCACCTAAGTTGCGGCGAAATAGGGACTGTTTATGCAGCTAAAGCCGCAAAACAGTCCCTATTTCACCGCAACGTATGAGAAGATCATTCCTCCCTGCCCGGTTTACGACGGTTGACCTTTTTAATGGCGTTGAAGTGCTTGTCATTGAGCCTGCGCTGGCGCGAGCGCTGAGGCACCTTGGTCTTTACGCGTCGGCGCGGTGGACGCCCGCGACGCTCAAGCTCAGCGCGCAGCATACGCAGGCAGCTACTACGGTTTTGGAACTGACTGCGACTCTCGCGCGCCGTCACGGTAATTCCCGAAGGGATATGTTTCATGCGCACCGCCGAGTCCGTCGTGTTGACGCCTTGTCCGCCCGGACCCGTCGCGCGAAACACCTGCACCTCGCAATCGCGCGCCAACTCCTCGGCCGACATCTCGGCATAGCGCGCATACTCGCACCATCCCATCTTGTTCTCATCCATATCAACACCTCCCCTCATACAAAAAAATGTGACAAAGGGACGATCCCTTTGTCACATCGCATACCAATCGCTTGTGTTGCGCGCTTAGGCGAAGGTGATCTCGCCGGTCTCGCAGTCCATATCGGCGATACGGGCCAGGCTCTCAACGCGGAAGCCGCGCTCGCGGAGCTTATCGCCGCCGCCCTGGAAGCCCTTCTCCACGGCAATGCCAATACCGGACACCTCTGCACCCGCAGCCTCGCAAATCTTGATAAGACCCTCGAGCGCGCAGCCGTTGGCCAAGAAGTCATCGATGATCAGTACCTTGTCGCCCTCGGACAAGAAACGCTTGCCAACGATGACCGGGTACTCCTTCTGCTTGGTAAAGGAGTAGATAGTCGTGGCATACTGCTCGCCGTCGAGGTTAATGGATTGCGCCTTCTTGGCAAAGACCACCGGCACGCCGCCAAAATGCTGGGCTGCAATGCAAGCCATGCCAATGCCCGAAGCCTCGATTGTCAGGATTTTGTTGATCTCGACGCCCTCGAACAGACGAGCCCACTCGGCGCCCATGTGGTCGAACAGCTCAACATCGCATTGGTGGTTGAGGAAGGCATCAACCTTAAGGACGTTACCGGCCTTTACGATGCCGTCATGGCGAATACGATCCTCAAGCTCCTGCATGGCGCAACCCCTTCTCGCGGCAACGATACCGCGCGATTAATAAACGTTGTTCGATAGTCTACCACGGACCGACCCCCGCCCGCCCCACAAGCCACATCGCACCACAAAGCCGCAAGACCAGTAGATAGGCCCGATTCATGGCAAGCCTGCCTCCACAAGCTAATGACGGGCGCGCATCCTCACCAAACGCGCTATGGCGAGCGCAAAGCCCACAGCGGCCACAGCCATGAGCACGTAGAACACCGAGCGAAAGCCGAACAGGAACACATCCGGACGGCCTGCAACAAAACTGGTCACGGCCTCGCCCATCGCCACGCTCATCTGCCCATACAGGATATGCGACGCCACCGTAATGCCGAGTGCCATGCCAGCATAGCGCGCCAAACTGCCCAAGCTGCCCGCAAAGCCGAGTGCTTCGCGCGGAGCCGAGCCCATGTACAGCGAGTTATTGGGGCTCTGGAAAATCGACGTACCGCACGACATAAATGCGACGCAGCACACGATCACAGGGATAGAAGAGTGCTCGTCGAGCGTGCTTACCGCAAAGAGACCGCACACGTACACGCCCAGGCCGACCGCCGTGGGGCCCTCGCAGCCAACACGGTCCGAAACCGTACCCGAAAGCGGGCCGATAAAGGCATTCACCATCGGCAGCGCCAAAAAGAGTAATCCAGAGATATCAGAACCAAAGCCGTGGGCGTCCTGAAAATAGAACGGCAGAATAAACTCGGATGCGCCAATACCAACGAACACGATGAGCATGCAGGCAAGGTTGATGGTGAAGGCCGAATTTGCAAAGCAGCGACGAGCGGCCTCGGCAAGGGGCATGGGGCGTTCGCCGGCCTCTGGCCTAACATGCGGCAGCGTATAGAGCCCCACGATAAACGAGATTACGCCAATGGGCAGGTTGATGAGAAAGATGCTCTCCCAGGGAAAGCTTGCCACCAGCATGCCGCCAAGCACGGGGCCACACATCATGCCGAGGGCCACGAAGGTCGCGAGAATGCCCATGGCACGGCCTCGTTCGCGCGCCGGAAACGACTCGGTGATGATACCCATGTTGTTAGCCATGGCCGCCGCGCAACCGACGCCCTGAACAATGCGCGCCAGGATAAGAACCTCGAGCGAAGCCGAAAGGCCGCACAGCAGCGAACCGACCGAAAAGACGATGACGCCCAGCTGGAACACATTCACCTTGCCACGCACGTCACCCAGACGGCCAAACGGCAACATAGCTACGCATGTCGCAAGCAAATACACCGAACTCACCAGCTGAATGCGATCGAGGCCCACGCCCAGCTCCTTTTGCATCACGGGCAGCGCCACGGTCACGACGGTCGAATCCAGACACACCATAAACGTCATGATGAGCACGGCAAACAGAATCGCCCATTTGTTCTTGCCATGGGTGTCGCCCTCTAGGGCAATGTGCTCGCGGCGCAGCTGCTCTGCAGTTTTCTCCATATCCATCCTTTCGAGTGGCCCAACGCAAAAAACGGGGCCCCAATCGCCTGCAAACAGCCGCGATTGGGGTCCCGCCTACGGAATCGGAACTACAGGTCGCCGAAGCTTTCTGCCAGCATCGGCACCTTGTACGGAGCTAGCCTAGCACTGCTCGAGCGCCTGCTCAAGGTCGGCAATCAGATCGGCTGTGTCCTCGAGGCCGCACGACAGGCGCACCATGTCGGCGGAGATGCCACAGGCGATGAGCTCCTCATCGTTCATCTGGCGATGCGTGGCATTAGCGGGATGCAGGCAGCAAGTGCGGGCGTCGGCCACGTGCGTGGCGATCTGGGCGAGCTTGAGGCTCTTCATAAAGGTCTCGGCCGCCGCGCGACCACCGTTAAAGCCAAAGCTCACAACGCCGCAGGTACCGTTAGGCATGTACTTCTGAGCCAGGTCATAGTACTTGTCGCCCTCCAAACCCGGATAGCTCACGAAGCGTACCTTGGGATGACTCTGCAGGAACTTGGCGACCGCCAGGCCGTTCTCGCAATGACGCGGCATGCGCACATGCAGGCTCTCGAGCGAGCTGTTCAGGAAGAAGGCCGCCTGAGGGTTCTGCATGGGGCCGAGGTCACGCATGAGCTGAGCGGTTGCCTTGGTAATGAAGGCGCCCTCGCGACCGAACTTCTCGGCATAGGTCACGCCATGGTAGCTCTCATCGGGGGTGGTAAGACCCGGGAACTTGTCCGCATGGGCCATCCAGTCAAACTGGCCGTGGTCGACGATCACGCCGCCCAGGTAGGCAGCATGTCCATCCATGTACTTGGTGGTGGAGTGCGTAACGATATCGGCGCCCCACTCAAAAGGACGGCACATCACGGGTGTCGGGAAGGTGTTGTCGACCATCAGCGGCACACCGTGGTCATGTGCGGCCTTGGCAAAGCGTTCAATATCGAGCACGGCAAGGGCGGGGTTGGCAATCGTCTCGCCAAAGACAAGCTTGGTATTGGGCTCAAAGGCTGCCTCGAGCTCCTCATCGGTGCAGTCGGGGGCAACGAACGTGCAGGTCAAGCCCATGCGACCCATGGTGTGAGCCAGCAGGTTGTAGGTACCGCCGTAGATGGCAGAGCTTGCGACCACATGGTCGCCGGCACCGGCCACGTTAAAGATCGCGAGGAAGTTCGCAGCCATGCCCGAGCTCGTGAGCATCGCGGCGGAGCCGCCCTCCATCTCGCAGATCTTGGCGGCAACCAGATCACACGTGGGGTTCTGCAGACGGCTGTAGAAGTAGCCCGACTCCTCTAGGTCAAATAGCTTGCCCATATGCTCGGACGTGTCGTACTTCCACGTGGTGGACTGGTAGATGGGCACCTGGCGCGGCTCCGCATCTCCCGGGTGATAGCCGCCCTGAACACATGTGGTACCGATAGTCTGCTCGCTCATATCTAGCTCCCTTGCCTGGGTTTTAGTTTTATTCGGTTCACGATACCGCTACCCTGCACCCCTCTCAACCCATCCCCAAAGTAGGTTATGGGACAAATTGATCAGGGGTATTTATCTCAAGCCTTGGGCATTTGCTCGATAGATAAAAATGAGGCATACATGAAGCTCTCGATGATTACATGCACCGTCACGGGTACTATAGGCGGGTACACCGTGACCAAGGAGACAACGATGAAGCAAATCGATACGGCCCAGCTCGACATCACCGCCTGTCAGGCTCAGGCTGCCGAATACCACGCCCGTGGCTTTAACTGCGCCCAGGCCGTCGCCTGCACGCTCGCACCTGCCGTCGGGCTCGACCCCCAGACCGCCTTTACCCTCACCGAGGGCTTTGGCGCCGGCATGGGCGGCATGACCGAAACCTGCGGCGCCATCTCGGGCGCCGTGGCCATCATGGGCTTTGTGATGAGCGACGGCATGGAAAACCCAAAGACCAAGGGCCAGACCTACAAGCTGTCACGCGAAATCGCCAAGCGTTTTGGCGAGAAGAACACGACGACCGTCTGCGGCACGCTCAAGGGCATCGGATCGGACAAGGGTCCGCTCCGCAGCTGCCCCGGCTGCATCGACGATGCCGTCGAGATCGCCTGCGATGTGCTAAAGCAGCTCGCCGAGTAAACTGCGGCAACAGAAAACGACGGCCGGCGTGCTTGGGATTCACCCAAAAGCACGCCGGCCGTCGCCG
>CABQLM010000017.1 GCA_902465105.1 uncultured Collinsella sp. | reverse complement strand
CCCAGTCGGGACAGGACACGAAGGCGGTGGTGTGGTTGCGCAGGATATCCCAGCCCAGGATGTTAGGCTCGCCGCAGCACAGACCGGCCATGATGGAGGGCATGTCGCCGTCCACGATGCGCGGATCGCCGTCGCCGGCGGCAGCGCCCTTGTACAGGCAGGCGGCCGGAGCGCACTCGACCACGACGAAGGTGGGCGGGTTATCGGGATACAGGTTAGTGAAGTAGCCCACCACGGCGCCGGCAAGCGAGCCCACGCCAGCCTGGACAAAGACGTGCGTCGGGCGGTTGATGGCCATCTCGCGCAGCTGCTCGGCAGCCTCGGAAGCCATGGTGCCGTAGCCTTCCATGATCCAAGACGGGATCTTCTCGTAGCCCTCCCAGGCGGTGTCCTGAACGATGACGCCGCGCTCGCAGGCGTCGGCCTCGGCGGCGGCCATGCGCACGCACTCGTCGTAGTTGACCTCTTCGATGGTCACCGTGGCGCCCTCGGCGGCGATGTTATCAAAGCGGGGCTTGGTGGAACCCTTGGGCATGTGCACGACGGCCTTCTGGCCCAGCTTGTTGGCAGCCCATGCCACGCCGCGGCCATGGTTGCCGTCGGTGGCGGTAAAGAAGGTGGTCTGGCCAAAGTCCTTGGCAAGCTGATCGGAGGTCAGGTAATCGAAGGTGCACTCGGCAACGTCCTTGCCGGTCTCGTCGGCAATGTAGTTGGCCATGGCAAACGAGCCGCCCAGGACCTTAAAGGCGTTGAGGCCAAAGCGATAGCTCTCGTCCTTGACACACAGGTTGGAAAGGCCCAGGCGCGCAGCCTGACCATCCAGGCGGGCAAGCGGAGTGACGGTGTACTGGGGGAACGACTGGTGGAAGGCGCGGGCCTTCTTCACATGGTCGAGGCTCATGATTCCCAAGTGCTTGTCGTCGCTCTTGGGCATCGTGTTGCTCGCCCACTGGATCTTATCGGCCATACGGTGAACTCCTTAAGTCCTCTCTTGCCGGCCCCCGCATACGCGTTTCAGCCCATTCCCATTCATGTGACTGAACTTTTATGTGGATGCCAAACAAAAAGTTTGTTAGCACTGTTCTATCACACTTTTTGGTTGACTAACCTAACAATTTGTTTGATGCCGCAATCGGTATGTTTTTCGCCCTGAACGGTGACGAATTGTCCAAGTTGTATCTTTGTTTGCGAACAGGTGTTGTTTATGGCAAAGTGTGCCCAAACAAATTTTTAGGAAGGCACCCATGACTCCCGCACAGATTGAGTTTTACAAGCGGCTTGCACACGGACTTGCGCTGCAATTTGGCCCCAACTGCGAAATCGTCGTTCACGACCTGGAGACCCAGGACATGGACCATTCCATCGTGGTGATCGAGAACGGCCACGTGAGCGGGCGAAGGCTGGGCGACGGCCCCAGCCACATTGTGCTCGAGTCCATGCACGAGGGCGCCTCCGACGTACACGACCGCACGCCGTATCTCACCAAGACCGCCGACGGCAAATTGCTTAAATCGTCGACGATCTTTATCCGCAACGACAACGGCGACCCCATTGGCATTTTGGGCATTAACTTTGACATCACGCTCATGAAGGCGTTCGAGCGCTCGCTCGATGCGTTTACCGGTATGGAGCACACGGGATACACCGAGCCCGAGCCCATCACCAAAAACATCGGCGACCTGCTCGAGGACCTGCTGCGCGAGTGCGAGCAGTATGTGGGCAAGCCCGCCCCGCTCATGACCAAGGATGAGCGCATTCGCGCTATCGGGTACCTCGACCGCCGCGGCGCCTTCCTCATCTCTAAATCGAGCGAGCGCGCCTGCGAGTTCTTTGGTATCTCCAAGTACAGCTTCTACAGCTACCTCAACGAGGCAAAAGCGGCATCGGGTGACAAATAGCCACGGCAAATCTTCGCGACAGCACATCGCGCCATCGAACCACCCCGCAATATGGGACAAAGGGGTACTTCAAATTGCTACTGCAGCCCATATAATAGGCGGACGGAGCGATTGAGGGGGATGGATTATGAGCGCTGCCGAGACCGAGAAAGTACTTGAAAACCAAGACGACTTGCTTTTGCTTGATGCGGAGGCTGCGGCAGAGCTTGTCACGCAAGATGAGACTGCCGGGCCAGGCGAGGATATCGCGCTGGATGACGTTGTTGAACTTGGTGAGGCATCGCCGTCCGACGAGAAGCTGGCCGATGAGTTTAACGATCCCGACAGTTACCCCGTGGATAACCTGAATATCGAGCTCGATGACGCAACTGACGAGACCTTTGACGCCGACGATGCCGTTGAGGATGACGCGCTTGTCGACCAGGCCCCTCCCCTAAGCCCCATCGCCGTCGTCGCCCTTACCGCGACCGTTATCGTCCTGCTCGTAACGATTGGCATCGAGATCTACGGACTCGCTTCCATCAATTTCAAAAATGCGCATCAGGCCGCGGAGCTGGAAAACTCCAACGACAGCTACCTTAACGTCAAGGCGCTCGAAAGTGACCCCAACGTCGATAAGGATTAGGCAGAGAGCATAGACGCCTTGGCCCATCATCAATTCCAAAACGGCGCGCACGCCATCGTTGGCGGACGCGCCGTTGTTATTAGATTCGCCGTGACACCGGACACGCGGCAGACCGAGCACCTTCTTCCAACAACCGTCCGTTCGCATAATCGAATTTGTTGCTCAACAAATTTGCAGGTAACGTCCGTAGAATTGATTGGTGGAAGGTTTATCGAAGGTTCGTTGTCGTGACAGCGAATCCAAAAAGAAAGGGACTATCGTGTTGTTTCGTTTACCCGAGCTGCTCATCATTCTTATCTTCTTGCTGCCGTTCGTAGCCAACATCCTTGGCGTCTCAGAGCTCATCAAAATCGCCAAGATCAAGGGTCACTATGCAGACGGTGCAGGACTCCTCTGGTTTATCGGACTTTGCGGCACAGCGCTCGTGCTGGGCCTCATCGTATGCGCCCTGCCCGATCGAGTTGCCCCCATGGCGTCGGCGCCGCGCGCGCACGATGGCAACGCCCTGCCGAGGTGTAGTCATGTCCAAGTACAAGGTCATCTATCGCGATGGCAATCCAAGCTGGCAGGAGTTGTGCCCTGTACGGATGCTCGCTATCCAGGTCGCCCGCGACACCGAGACGGGCACCTGCTTTCTTCAAACCAAACTTGTTAACGTGACAAGCCAGACAATCAATCGCATTGAGTTCGCCGTCGAGCTGACAGGCGAGGACGGTAAAACGGAGTCGGTCGACTTTGCGCTTCTAGATGCCGACCTTCCAGGCGGAGAAATCCTTAGGCCGCAAGCAAAGAAGATCGAGCTGTCGGTAATTACCGATGCGAAGGCCACCGTGACAAGAGTCGATGACCGGTGCAGCTTTGACACGGTAATCGATCTCGATAACCCCGAGCCGCTCACGCTCGATCAAAACGAGGAATCCGAGCGCATTGTGCTTCTTCTTGAAATGGAGGCACAGCCGGACAAATGCACGGGTGCCCATGTTGACCATGACGGATGGTGGCAATGTGGCTGCGGAGCCGTCAATATTGTGCGTAAATACTGCTGGGATTGTGGGGCAGAACACAAAAAGCTGACCGACCTCGAAAGCGCATCCTTCCTGGAAGAGTCGCGAAAAGACAGGCTTTATAGGACCAGCAAAGAGATGCTCGAATCCCCTAGCGTCTCGCTGCTGCAGCAGGCCAAAGAAAACTTTGAGGAGCTTGCCGAGCTGGGATACAAAGATTCTGCAGAACAAGTCATCGAGGCAGAGCAGTGTATCGCGACATCCCATGAGAAAAAGAAGAAGCAGCTGAAATGCGCTGCAATCGTGGGCGCAATCGTAGCTGTCGGTCTGATCGCGTTCTCTCTCTTTGGCCTCACACAGACAAAGACGAAGCAAGCCGAAATCAGAAATGCCCAAATTGGCCAGACTGTCGAACTTGGCACGTATTCGGGTGAGCTGCCCGCCTATAAAGGCACCTCCGTCGAGGGGAAACCGATTAAGTGGATCGTCGTCCACAAGGATGGCGACAAGGCTCTTCTCATGGCTGAGCAGATCATCGATTCGAAAGCGGTCGATGAGAATGGCGACGTATCGGATTTTGCGTATAGCTCGCTGTATAAGTATCTGAACGCCGACTTTAAGAATCATGCGTTTTCGAGTGCCGAACGAGCCCTGCTGAAGGACGACGTTAGCCTTCCGAGCACCGTGGAGTTAGATACCTACGTTTCCGACGATGACATCTTGGAAGCGACGTCGATCGATACGGTATCCGAATCAAAGTGGTGGACTTCGACCATAGAAGAATACGAAGACGATGACTGGGATTGGCTTTGGGACGACGAAGATGACTGGGACTATTCCGATAGCGACGACAGCGAATTCCTTAGCAGTTATGTCGATTGGTACGGCGATATTGTCAACGGCGATGACGACTACGCACAGTACGAAGAGCTCGGCGTGCGCCCGGCCATCTGGGTCAAGTTGCATTAACGATTGAGTTAACTGTCCGCGTCAGAAGAGGCTACGAGGCATGCAGGCGTTGCGTCGAGCCAGCAAGGGGGCTTCCGGGTTTCTGGAGGTCCCTTTTTTGTGAAAGGAACCTACGTATTCGTTATTGTCCGCGCGCGCTGATAGACTCCATCTTGCCCGCAAGGAGCGGGCGCGTTTTATCCAGAGTCGGGGTAGAGAGTTGGCTCCACGATCCCGACGCCAACCGGCCAAGAGGCACGGTGGCCCTGCCAACATCGATGAAAGGAGTCCGTATGGACAATTTCTCTGTGCGCAGCGAGCACAACTTCCACAACCTGGCAGCCAAGCCAAAACGAATGCATCTTCTGGACAAGCCGAGCGGCTATGCCTCGGCCATGGTCAAGAGCAGCCTCTCCCACCAGATGCGCTTTACGGTGCAAAAGCTCGAGGAAGAACTCTGCGCCGCCTGCAGCCCGCATGTGCTGCAAATCAAGCTACTCGGAGATGACTCGCGTGAGCCGTCCAGCTGGAAGCTGTTTGCCGACGGCGCGTGCGTTGCGGACGGATCCGGCGCCTTTGCCCGCGAGTGCTTCTGCGAGGGTGCCGAGGTGTTTTTGGACCTGTGCCGCGACGCCGTCGAGGCGGCAGATCTATACCAGTGGAGCCAGAGGGAGTACGAGCTGCTGAGCGCCGCGCGTGGGATTGCGGAGGTGTAGTCGGACATATCGATTTTAAACCCAAGTACACAAACCCAAATGCGACCGTCTACAGCTCGACTTGCTACCAGATGGTGTAATCAGGTGTTACGTCAGCAAAAACAGGGGCCGGCCGGTCGTTGGTGGGCGTAATAACATCGCCCACCCAAGGCCCTTCCAAGACCTCCTGCCCCCGGTCCAAACGGTTGGTGTCTCCTAGGATCGCTGGGGTCACGTCCTCCAGAATGTCTTTCCCTTCAACCGTGCAGAGATATTGGCCGCCCATGCGGTCGATGTACTCCTTGCGTGTCTCGTTGACCACATAACGATAAAATACAGGCTCCTCGTCGAATGGCCCCTGATAGGGATGCATGAAATCGGCATCGGGATCATCGTCTGTCGAGCAATACCTTTCCGCGCCCTTAAAGCACGAGAACAAGCCGCCGACGTCGGTTCCATTGTCTTCGATGTAATCGCGCGGGTTCTCGGAGATAAGCTCCGCCATGCGTCGAAAGCCCTCACCCTCGAGCGCCTCAAGGTTGGTATAGTCGCTCACGTAGGCGACGAGATCACCATGCCAGCGACCGGCGAGCAGAGTGAGGGCGACATCAGTGCGGTCGTTGGGAAAGCGACAGTTTTCCATAATCCCAACGGAATACGCGAACGGCGCATTGCCCAGATACTCCATCTTCGTTGCGTTGACCCATCCGTAATAAGCGCCCATGGCGTACTCTCCCCTGTCAACTGGTCTTTACCCGAATTGTCACATTGCACCAGACGTGGCGCAACAATCCCACTAGTCTTCAATCTATAAGGGCCGCCTCGCGCGGCTTGTACTTGATATAACAAACTAATAGCTGGAGGTTAGCCCATATATATTCACACGCATAGCAAGCCACTTTTGCCGTGATTTACATGCCCTGATAACGCCTCATACCAAGCAAAAAAGAGAAGCACGGATGGCTTAACATAGCAAAATGGATTGGATAGCGACAACAATACGGGGAGAACTTAATGCCGTCGCTCAGTGAACGATCAGTCGAATCTATCGCAAAAATATTCATAGGTGACGAACAAGAATTGTTCTGTTACTTGACAGGACCGCAAATAGTAACGTTTTTTAATGACAATTTCGGCTTCCGGGACATTTATCAAAGCGGCAACGCTCCCACTAGATGGCGATACGCCGCCGAAAAGATAGCCAGCGTTGCATCGAGCGGCAGGATTGACCGTTTTTTTTCTCAATCGTTCTTGGATTCAGGTACATGGTCAGTGCATTTAATTGCGATGAAATAGAAGCCCGGGAAAAGGCAGACAAAGCAAGGAAGCAGTTCAACCGCGTACTAATCTCCGATGAGCTTGAGGTAGTTGGAACAGATGGCGAGATGAAGCTCATCGCGGTCGATTCAGATCTAATCCCGATCGGGAAAGGCGGCTTTGCCGAAGCGTTCAAACAAAAGTCAACAGGCAAAGTCCTGAAGAAACTCATGCCCGAAGTGGCCCTTGACGCAAGAAGCCGTCATCGCTTCAAGCGTGAATTCGAGATAATGAGGGACCTCGCAGAGGTGCCGGGGGTTCTTCGTGTTTATGATTTCAACGAGAACAATTGCTCCTACACAATGGAAGCCGGCGAGACTACGCTGCTGGAGTTCATGAGCAACCCTCTGCCCGAAGAAATCAAGATGACCATTATTGAGCAGATAGTCAGCGCCATGGCCGATATTCACACGCGCGGATACATTCACCGCGATCTAAGCCCAACGAACATTTTTCTACTGGGCGGACAGCTAAAGATTGCCGATTTCGGGCTCGGAAAAAACTTGAACACGATCGCGTCTTACCAGACTACGAACACAAACAATTACGGACAGTGGTTCTACTGTTCACCCGAACAGCTCGTCTATCTGAGAGACGGGGACAAGAGGAGCGATGTCTTTTCCCTGGGAAGAATAATCAACTTCGTGCTCGCAGGGCATCCGGTAAAAACAAATCATCGTCTTCGTCCGCTTGCGGAGAAAGCAACCGCAGACGATCCATCGAAGAGATACCAAGACGCAGCAGAATTATTGAATGCTATAAGGCGAAAGCTAGCATTGCTGGCAGATGCGGACCGAGAAGCGAACCTAGCAGATAAGGCGACGCGGGGGATCCTCGACGAAGATGTTACGGAATGGGTTCTCGAAATGACTGACGAGCAGTTATGCACACGGATAGTGTCAATTCCCACGTTCGCCAACACGGTTGCCGAATTTGCAAGACTCGACAGCACCAACGCCGCCTTTGTTATGGATGCTATCGGCCAAGGCATGATACAAGCCTGTAAGACATGGGGAGATCACGACGCATTTGCCAACATCGCAGAGGCAATCGTTCTAAGCAAAGCTACATTTGATATCAAGGAGCGCGCTTGTCAGACGCTTTCATATATCGCATGGACAGTTGGTCGGTTCCACGCCCAGCACCTGATCGAGGGCATGGTCGCCGCCGGGGTAGACCCGATGCTGGAAGATCTTCTCAGCGCTCCCGCGTAGATTAATCGAGCGCTCTATCGACAAAGATGCATCTACCAAAACGGCATGGGGCGCGCTCGCCTTGTACCGACCCCGCCCAACCCCGTCGGTGTGAATGCAATCTCAAACAACCACCGGCACCATCCATCCGCACACGAGAGACGATGGGCACAGAGTGAACCCCTCGCTCTCGCTCAATTCGCAAACCTCAGCAGTGTTTCCGCACCCCCATCAAAGGAGTCCGAAAGGCGTCCCCCGTTAATAAAACGCTTCTGAATATCTCGCTCTGCAGGCAAAGCCGTACCGGAGTGATGCGGGGGGGATGCGCGGGGTTTCACGGGTCCCCTTGACGCTGCCTAGCGGAAGTGCCGCCCGGCATCCCTTCCATAACGCACGGGTAAACAAAGGAAAATAGCGCCACCCACCGCGCAAGGAAGGACGCCGCCATGGACCTCACGAAAACAGCCAGAGAAATTACCCGCCTCATGCTCCCCTACCTGACCACGCAGCAGAACCGCCAGCTCAAAAAGGTTTTATCGCACTGCCTTTTCGATGAAAGCCAATTAGCTGAAGACGGCGGCGACGGTGAAAGCGAATCATTCCTAGATCTATTTCTGTCTGCAAAACGCCTCGAAGGCTGCTCGGATAGGACCATCTCCTACTACGAAACCACCATCAATAAAATGCTTGAATCATTCGATACGCCAGCTTGCGACCTGGGAACCGAAGAGATTAGGTCCTATCTTTCCGACTATCAGCAAAAAGCCGGCGTCAGTCGCGTCACCGTCGACAATGTCCGAAGAATCATCTCAAGCTTCTACTCATGGCTCGAAGACGAGGACCATATCATTAAGAGCCCGGTTAGACGCATTAAAAGAGTCAAGGCTCCGCAACCCATAAAGGAAACGTATAGCGATGAAGTCGTTGAGATTCTTTGCGATAACTGCGGGTCGCCCCG
This sequence comes from uncultured Collinsella sp., assembly GCA_902465105.1. Classification (GTDB taxonomy): domain Bacteria; phylum Actinomycetota; class Coriobacteriia; order Coriobacteriales; family Coriobacteriaceae; genus Collinsella. The sequence continues at coordinate 21,266 of CABQLM010000017.1, read as the reverse complement.
AAACCTTGCCCTGATCGACCTGTTGCGCTCCACGGGCATGCGTGTGGGCGAACTTGTCTCGTTGGACAGGAGCTCCATCGACACCATCAATCGTGAGTGCATCGTACACGGCAAGGGAAATAAGGACCGCATCGTCTATTTTGACGCAAAGACTAAAGTCCATATTGAGAATTACCTGTCAACCCGAATGGACAGCTCGGAAGCACTCTTCGTGTCGAGCAAGGCGCCACACGAGAGGCTACAAATTGGCGGCGTCGAGGCACTGCTTAGAAAACTGGGGCGCGAGCTTGATTTAGGAAGGGTCCACCCTCATAAGTTCAGAAGAACGCTTGCTACAAAGGCAATCGACAAAGGAATGCCCATCGAACAAGTCCAGGTGCTCCTTGGCCATAAAAAAATAGACACCACATTAAGGTACGCAATGGTCGACCAGCGCAACGTCAAAGCATCCCACCGTAGATACCTAACTTAAATTTCGATTTGTCGACCTGGGTGACGAAGGCAGCAAACTGTTGCTGGCGCCTGATCGATGGCACGGGTATTGGCATCACTTTCAAGTCGGAAATATTGATTTGCTGCAAAGTCGCCCCTTTGGTATGGTCGGCGATATAACGCTGGCCATCGTCGGAATTCATATATCCCACGAGGTAATCGGGGTCGATTAACCCCGAGTCGTATCGAATTACTGCAATCCCTCGAGTCACATTCATGCCAATGCAACTCGCATTCGACCGAACAGTTTGACCAGTTGCGCCTCGAACGACCGTTAATACCTCGGTTCCCTTTAACTCAGTCCTGCGGTACGGATAACCGATTTTTTCATCGATTCTTTTGACTTCATCAAGACAAAGGTAACCATCGACGATGTCCACTGGACGAAGAACGCCCATGTCACCCGTGCCCCCAGGGCCAGGCTGAACAATACCGTATGAAATACGCGTATTAGGAATGATGAGTTTTTCCAACGGATTTGTATGATCAACATCGCTGAACATCTCGACAAATTGTGATTTACAAGCTCAGACCGTCGCTCAAACCGCCTGATTGAACGACGATGCGCAGGAGATTTACCGCGACAAATATGACGGTATAATCACTAGAGCTGTAATTTCATTTTTTGAGCTCATAGGTACCTGAATGTCAGAAGAACCAATAAGCAAATCCGAGCTGGGAAACCACCTGCTCGGGGCCTGCGACATCCTGCGAGGCCCCATCAACCAGGACGAGTACAAGAGCTATATCACGCCGTTGCTTTTCTTCAAGCGAATCTCTGACGTCTACGACGAGGAAAGCGCTGAGGCCCTAGAGTTTTCCGGGGGAGACAAGGACTATGCCGCCTTACCCGAGAACCACAGCTTTGAGGTGCCGGAGGGCTGCCACTGGCAGGACGTCCGCAACACCGGCGCGAACGTCGGCAGGGCAATCGTCGATGCAATGGTCGGAATCGAGCGCGCCAACCCCGACACCCTCAGCGGCCTCTTCAGTAGCTTCGACGATGCGAGCTGGACAGACAAAAGCAAGCTCTCCGACGAGCGACTGAAGGACCTCGTCGAGCACTTCTCGGCAAAGAGGTTCGGCAACAAAAACTACAGCGCTGACATGATGGGCGATGCCTACGAATACCTGATCAAGAAGTTCGCCGATATGCAGAAGAAGAACGCCGGCGAGTTCTATACCCCACGCGAGATCGTCAAGATGATGGTCTCCCTACTTGAGCCGAAGCCCGGCGAGACCGTCTACGACCCGGCATGCGGCACGGGCGGCATGCTCATCGAGGCCGTCCGGCAAATGGACAACTCAAAACTCACCTACGGCAAGCTCTACGGCCAGGAGAAGAACCTCAGCACGTCCGCTATAGCGCGAATGAACCTCTACCTTCACGGCGCGAAGGATTTCCGCGTCGCCCAGGGCGACACCCTGCGCGAGCCCGCCTTCCGCAACGGCAATGCACTCAAAACCTTCGACTGCGTCCTTGCGAACCCTCCGTTCTCCCTTAAGAACTGGGGCTCTGATGAATTTGCCTCGGATCCGTGGGGCCGTAACGTCTGGGGCGTTCCCACCGACAAATCGGCAGACTTCGCCTGGGTGCAACACATGGTCTGCTCCATGGACAAGAAGAACGGCCGTTGCGCCGTAGTTCTACCCCAAGGAGCGCTGTTCCATGGCGGCAAAGAGGGTGCCATACGCAAGGAGCTTATCAAGTCGGACAAGGTTGAAGCCGTTATCGCGCTCGCAGGCGGAGTCTTCTACAGCACCGGCGTATCTGCTTGCGTGCTGTTCCTCAGAAACGAGAAGTCCATCGAGCACCAGGGACGCGTTTGCATTATCGACGGCAGCAAGATCTTCACCGCCCAGCGTGCGCAGAACATGATCTCGGAAGAGGACGCACGGGAGATGCTCTCCCTCTACCGCTCCTATGAACCCGTCATCGAGAAATGCGCCATCGCAACGCTCGCCGACATCGAGCGCGAGGGATACGTACTCTCGGCGAACAACTACATCGAGAGGAAACGCGAGAAGGTCGAGCCACCGGCAGAGACCAGAAAGCGCTTCTACGACCTCATCCAGAAAACAAGAGAGTCGGAGGAGAAGTTCCTCGATCTCCTCATGAAGGGAGGTTACGTCGATGGAAAGTAGAATCCCCCAGGAGGAGCTCAACAACCATCTGTGGAACGCGGCAGTGCTGCTCCGTACCTACATCGATGCCGGATCGTACAAGCAGTACATCTTCCCGTTGCTATTCTTCAAACGCCTCTCCGACGTCTACGATGAGGAAACCGACGAGGCCCTGGAGGCCTCTGGCGGCGACGAAGAGTTCGCGGCCCTGCCCGAGAACCACAGCTTCGCCATTCCCGACGGTGCCCATTGGGCCGATATCCGAGAAACCACTGAGAACGTCGGCAAGGCCATCGTCGACGCCTTTCGCGCCATAGAGGCGGCCAACGACTCCAAGCTGCGGGGCATCTTCGGTGACGCTGCCTGGACCAACAAGAAGCGCCTTCCCGATCGTCTGCTCAAAGACCTGATCGAACACTTCAGCGCCAAGACTTTGTCCATCGCCAACTGCCCTGAAGACGAGCTCGGCCAGGGTTACGAGTACCTGATCAAGAAGTTCGCAGACGACTCGGGTCACACGGCCCAGGAGTTCTATACCAACCGCACGGTCGTCCACCTGATGACCGAGATCCTTCAACCCAGGCCGGGCGAGTCCATCTACGACCCCACCTGCGGCAGTGCCGGCATGCTCATCTCCGCCATCGCCCACCTCAAGCAGCATGGGGAGGAATGGCGCAACGTCCACGCCTACGGGCAGGAGATCAACCAGCTCTCATCCGCCATCGGCCGTATGAATCTGTTCCTTCACGGCGTCGAGGACTTCGAAATCGCCAACGACGACACACTGCGTCACCCCACCTTCCTCGAAGCGGGCAAGCTGCGCACCTTCGACATGGTGCTCGCCAATCCTCCCTACTCCATCAAACAGTGGGATCGCGAGTCGTTCGCATCCGACCCCTATGGCCGCAACTTCCTCGGCACGCCCCCGCAGGGACGAGCCGACTATGCCTTCATCCAACACATCCTCAAGAGCATGGACCCGAAGAGCGGCAGGTGCGCCATACTCCTCCCCCACGGTGTACTCTTCCGTAACGAGGAATCGGAGATGCGCGAAAGGCTCGTGAGAAGCGATCTTGTCGAGGCAGTCATCGGACTCGGTGCAAACCTCTTCTTCAACTCGCCCATGGAGGCCTGCATCCTCATCTGCCGCAGCGAGAAAGCGCCGAACCGACGCAAGGAGATACTGTTCGTGGACGCCTCTACTGAGGTAACCCGCAAGAACGCGCAAAGCTACCTTGGTCCTCAACACATCAAGAGAATCGTCGAGGCCTACCGATCTGACGAGGACATCGAAGGCTTCTCATCCCACGCCTCGTTTAGTGAGATCGAGGGCAACGCTTTCTCGCTCTCCATTCCTCTGTACGTGAAGCCCTCCAGTGACGAAAACGCTGACGATAGAAGCATCGAGAAGACAGTAGAAAGCTGGAGAGCCGCCTCCACAGAGGCAGCGTCCCTGCTCGATGATATTGCTGCGAAATTGCATGAAAACGATGGTGAGTAACATGGCCCACGTTTGCCTGGGCGATGTGGCCCGCGAAATCAAACAGAAGGTCCCTGTAGACCAGGAGCTGCCGACGGTCGGCCTTGAGCATCTGGACCCCGGCGAAGTCGAACTCGCCCATTGGGACGAAGGTGTCGAGACCACCTTCACTAAGGCTTTCTCAAAGGGGCAGGTGCTGTTCGGGCGTCGCAGGGCCTACCTGCGTAAAGCGGCCGTCGCCCCATTCGACGGAATCTGCTCTGGAGACATCACCGTCATCGCCCCCAAGGACAACCTCTCTCCGAGGCTGCTCCCGTTCATCATCCAGAACGACGCCCTATTCGAGCACGCCGTCATCAATTCGGCAGGCTCCCTCTCGCCAAGAGTCAAGTGGCAGAGCCTTTCGCAATTTGAATTCGAACTTCCCAGCATCGCTAAGCAAGAAGATCTTGCCGACATACTCTGGACCGCACAAGAAACGAGGTCTCACTACAGGCAGCTGCTTACGGCCTGCGACGACATCGTCAAATCACAATTTGGTTGCCGGGGGTGCGCGGCATGACGAAGTATCTATTCGGCGACCTCGTGCGTAACTGCAAAGAAAAGGTCGATCGAGACAGCAACCCATACGAGTATTTTGTTGCCGGCGACCACATGGAAACAGAAAGGCCCAAGCTTACGATGAGGGGGCGATTTGATGAATCCGACGTCGGCCCTGCCTTCATCAGAATGTTCAAGCCAGGGCAAGTCCTGTATGGATCTAGGCGTACTTATCTCAAGAAAGTTTCCGTTGCCGATTTCGAGGGCGTGACGTCCAACGTGACGTTCGTTCTTGAAACCAAGGATGAGTCCATTCTTCCTCATAGGCTTCTTCCGTTCCTGCTGCTCTCCGATCGTTTCACTAGCTACTCGATTGGCAAATCAAAAGGTTCCACCAACCCTTACGTCCTGTTCTCCGATCTTGCGGACTTTGAGATAGACCTTCCGGAACCAGAAACAGTTACTGAAATCGCTGACATCATGTGTGTTGCCGAGCAACTTAAGGAGAACTATCGCTCGTTACTTGCAACCTGTGACGACGTCGTCAAATCACAATTTAGCTGCCGGAGGTGCGCGGCATGACAAGGTATAGATTCGACCAGATAGCCGAGAACAGCACCGCCAAGAAAAAGCCCGAGGAAAGCGATCGCAGCCGGTACGTTGGGCTGGAGCACCTTGATCCGGGCACTCTTGAGGTGACCCGTTGGGGCGCCGAGGTTACTCCCAAGGGCGATAAGCTGCTCATGAAGAAAGGCGATGTCCTGTTCGGCCGCCGAAGGGCCTATCAGAAGAAGGTCGGCATAGCGCCCTTCGATGGCATCTTCTCGGCTCACGGGATGGTGCTGCGCCCGAAGGTCAATGTCGTCGATCCGACGTTCTTCCCGTTTTTCATCAGCTCCGATATATTCCTTGACGAGGCAATACGGGTTTCCGTCGGTTCTCTTTCGCCGACGGCAAACTGGAAAGATCTTCGGACCTTGGAATTTGACTTGCCCTCGCCGGGAAAACAACGCGAGCTTGCCGGCATCCTCTCGGAAGCCGAGAGCCTCAAGGGGCATTATCGTAAGCTGCTCACGGCCTGCGACGACGTCGTCAAATCACAATTTGTCGAGATGTTCGGAGGTCTGAATGGCACGGGCTTGAAGCCTCTCAAGGATGTGTGTTCAATTATTACTGATGGAACGCACCAGCCCCCGAAGTTCGTTGACAGGGGAATCCCGTTTCTTTTTGTCAGCAATATCACCTCAGATACTGTCAACTACGATACGAATAAGTTCATTTCCGTAGAAGACTATGAACAGCTTATCCGTCGAACTCCGATTGAGGTCGGTGATGTCCTTGTTTCTGCCGTGGGCTCGTTTGGCCATCCTGCGATTGTCGAAGACGATAAGCCATTTTGTTTTCAGCGCCATATCGCATACCTGAAGCCTCGGCATGATTTGATCGACAGCAATTATCTACACGCTGCCTTACTTTCTGAGGACGCACAAAGATATATGGATCGGTGCGCAAAAGGCGCCGCCCAACGAACCGTAACTTTGAAGAGCTTCAAGGAAATGAAGGTCCCGGTTCCCCCGTTTTCCTTCCAGCAGGAGTTCGCTGACTTCGTCGCCCAGGTCGACAAATCGAAATTTGCCGTACAAAAGGCCCTCGATGAGCTAAACGCCACGACGAAGAAAATCTTGAACCAGGAGTTAGGACTCGGAGATGTTTAACGAGAACAACACCATCGAGCAAATGAGCGTCGAGGCGCTTGCCAGCCTTGGCTGGAGATACGTGGCTGCCGAAGACCTCCCGCGCCGCCATGCCGACGTCATGGTCGAGCCCATGGTCAAGGACGCCCTCATCAGGCTTAACCCGGAGATCGCAGAAGACCCCGATCGCGCCGACGAGATCATCTACCGACTCAGGGCCCTCATTCAGTCCACAAGTCCGCAGAACCTGGTCTCCACCAACGAGCGGTTCAAAAAGCTCGTCATCGAGGAGAACTCATTCCCCTACGGCAAAGACGGCCGCATGGTCCCCATCCGCTTCTTTGGCACGGCGGCGGACGGCGATCTTGACAAAAACGAGTACGTCGTCACCAACCAGTGGGTCTACCCCCAGGAGCAAGGCGGCAAGCGCCTCGACCTCGTCCTTCTTGTCAATGGATTTCCGCTCGTCATCGGCGAGTTCAAGACGCCGGTGCGCGATTCGATAACCTGGCTCGACGGCGCTGGCGACATCGCTAAATATGAGAAGAGCATCCCGCAGATGTTCGTCTGTAGCGCCGTCAACTTCGCCAGCGAAGGAAAATGCTATCGCTACGGGTCGGTGAACATGCCTCCCGAGATGTGGGGACCCTGGCATGAGGGCGACAAGAAGAGCGAGGGCACACTTGCCGACGTCAAGAGAAGCATGACATCCATGCTCACCCCCTCGAACGTCATGGACATCTTCCAGTTCTTCACGCTCTTCGCCACCGACAAGAAGCATCGACGCATCAAGCTGATCTGTCGCTACCAACAGTTCGAGGGCGCGAACCTCATCGTGGACCGCGTCCGCGCAGGATACCCGAAGCGTGGCCTCATTTGGCATTTCCAGGGCTCAGGAAAGTCACTGCTCATGGTATTCGCCGCCCAGAAGCTGCGCATGGTCCCCGAACTCAAGAACCCGACCGTCGTCATCGTGGATGACCGAATCGACCTCGAGACCCAAATCACGGGGACCTTCAACGCATCCGATATCCCCAACCTCGCAAGCGCCGGCAGCAAGGAAGAGCTTGAGTCCTTCTTCAAGCAGGACATGAGAAAGATCCTCATCACCACCATCTTCAAATTCGGCGAGGTTGCAGGGACGCTCAACGAGCGTGAGAACATCATCCTCATGGTCGACGAGGCGCACCGCACCCAAGAGGGCGACCTCGGAGAGAAGATGCGACTCGCCTTGCCAAACGCCTTCTTCTTCGGCTTGACCGGCACGCCCATCAACCGAACCGACAAGAACACGTTCCACACCTTCGGTGCCAAAGAGGACAAGTCCGGCTACATGAGCCGCTATTCCTTCGCCGACTCCATCCGCGACCACGCCACATTGCCGCTCCATTTTGAAACCGTTCCCGTCGAGCTCCACGTCAACCAAGAGGTCGTGAACGCCGCCTTTGACGAAATGACCCGAGACCTCAGCAAAGAGGACAAGGCGGAACTCACCAGACGCGTCAAGATCGAGTCCGTCATGAAGGCCCCCGACCGCATCCACAAGGTATGCGAGCACATCGCCAAGCACTTCAAGTCAAAGGTTGAGCCCGACGGCTTCAAGGCGCAGGTAGTCTGCTACGACCGAGAGTGCTGCCTGCTATATAAGGAGGAGCTCGACAAGCTCTTGGGCGCTGATGCGGTCACAATCGTCATGGACACGAACAACGACAAGGAAGACCGCTACAAGGCATACCGTCGAGATCGCGATGCCGAAGAAAAGCTCCTTGACCGTTTCCGCGACCCGGACGATCCGCTCAAGATTCTCATCGTCACTGCAAAGCTGCTCACGGGGTTCGATGCGCCCATCCTGCAAACTCAGTACCTTGACAAGCCCTTGCGCGACCACACGCTGTTGCAGGCAATCTGTCGAACCAACCGCGTCTACAACGACAAGAAGACATTCGGTCTCATTGTCGACTATATCGGCCTCTTCGACAACGTCGCCAAGTCTCTGCACTTCGACGAGGCCGAGGTGCAGAAGGTCATAACCAACATCGACGAGGTAAAGGCCGAGCTACCCGGGCTTATGCATTGCTGTCTTGAGTACTTCTCAACGGTCAGAGACCGCCGCAGCGCGGATTGGGAGTCCCTTCTCGAAGCTCAACAATGCCTGCCAACGACAAAGGTAAAAGACCAGTTTGGGGCCGACTTCTCGGTCTTGAACAGAGCGTGGGAAGCCCTTTCGCCCGACCCATGTCTCAATCCCTACAAGCCCGATTTCATCTGGCTCTCGCAGGTCTACGATTCCGTGAGACCGGTAGACAATCGCGGGAAGCTCATCTGGGCAGCGCTCGGGCCCAAGACAATCGAGCTCGTGCACGAGAACATCACCGTCGAGAGAGTCCGAGACGATGACGACATCCTTGAACTCGACGAGGACATGATCGAGCACTTCATCAACGACAAGAGCAATACCGAGAAGATCACGCGTAAGCTGGAGATAGATCTCGTCGCCCGAATCCGCAGGCACGATAAGAATGGCAAGTTCCAGAAGCTCGGCGAGCGCCTGGAGGACCTGAGGGAACGTCACGAGCAAGGTCTCATCAACAGCGTCGAGTTCCTCAAGATGCTCATCGACCTCGCCAAAGAAGCACGAGCCGCCGAAAAGGAAGTCGTGCCCGAGGAAGAGGAGGACAAGGGAAAGGCTGCTCTCACTGAGCTCTTTAACGGCATCAAGAACGGCGACACGCCTATCATCGTCGAGAACATCGTCAATGACATTGACGAGATCGTTAAGATAACTCGCTTCGACGGCTGGCAAGCTACCACGGCTGGCGTGAAAGAGGTTAAAAAACAGCTCCGTGCCATTCTATGGATGCGCTACAAGCTCAAAGACCAGGCTCTTTTTGATAAGGCGTATTCGTATATCGAACTCTACTATTAGGTAACAGAAGACAGACTTCTAGGGACGCTCCGCATTAACCATTTCATAGGATGTGGAGCGTCCCAATTTGAACGAGTAACGTCTTGCGATGGGCGAATGTTGCAGTCCCAATGGCTCGATAACCCTTTCATAGTCTGGTGTTTAAATCTTCACTAGAAGCCATCCACACTTTGTAGTTAATTGATTCCTTCTTCGCAGGCGAAAACGACAATATTGTCCGCTCCGCTTACCTTCCCTCCGCCTTCAGCTTCAGCAGTAGGTCACCCAGCTCGGGGCACTTGCTGGAAAGGCGCGTCTGGGCTCGCTCGCCCATCCCCCACCGTTGACGGACTTCTTGGGCGCGCGGGCTCACACGGTAGTCCCCGTCCATCATCTGCTTGAGCAGCTTGGCGGTCACGCGCGCATCGGCAAGGGCGCTGTGGGCGTGACCCGTCGACTCGTCGAACTCGATGCCAAACCACATTGCCGCGTCACTCAAAGAGACGCACCCGAGGCTGCCCACGTCCATGATCGAGGTGTAAAACGCCTGCAGGTCGGCCCAGTCCGTAGGAAATGCGGCAAGATCGATGTGCTTTGCCTGGCACTCGGTCAAAAGCTGTCGACGATCTGCCCCGCTCCAACAGGTCACACAACGGTGAGATAATGCCCACGATCATCAACACAAGCAAGGAGCGCACTATGACAGACAACGAGATCAAACCCTCGACGGACGGCGACCGCGAGGAACTCGTGGCAAAACAGCTCGCATCCACCAAAATCCACCTCGCGCTCACTCAGGAGCGGGCAGACGTCTCCGGCGCCATCAAGCTCCCGCTCGAACGAGTCCCCCAGCTCGGCATAGCGCTCGCCTCACTCCCCTCGACATTCCGCACCGTCACCAATACGGTGAGTGTGCCTATGCTGCTTCAGCCAACCGACAAGTTTGGCAATCCGCTTGACCCGTCGATACTCCAATCGTTCAAGGACGGCAGCGGCCTCATGGGATCTTACCGCGATGCAGCCAAGGGCTTCGGGCAGGCGCGCTTCCACGTAGTCGAGGGCGACATCGCAAAGAGCGTCACGCAAGTGCCCTACGACCCGACGTCGCTGTTCATGGCAGCCGCAATCGCGCAGATAAACCAAAAGCTCGACTCCATCCAGGAATCCGTCGACGAAATGTTCGACTACATGCGCCAGCGCGACAAGGCCAACATGCGCGGCAACCTCAAGACACTTGCAGACATCCTCAACGGTTACGGCCTCAACTACGACAAAGCCGTTTACATGGCCAATGCCCATATGAAGGTGCTCGACATCAAACAGGCCTCCGGGCAGGACATGGAACACTTCCGTTCGCAGGTACAAGCGGACCTGAAAAAGAAAGGGTTCATCGAGGTGCGAGACGACGTGAAAAGGCGTCTCGACCAGGTTCTCGACTATCTCAAGGACTACCAGCTCGCCACCTATATCCACGTGTTCTCGCTGTTCCTCGAGCCCATGCTCACCCAGAACTTCAAACCTGCAAAGCTCGCAGACACTGCCGCAAAAATCGAAGCGGACTCGCTTGCGCACCGCGAGCTCTACACCGAGTGTTACGACGCACTCGAGGCGAGCGCTGCCGACACTATCGACGTGGCACTTCTGGGCGGCATCGCCTCCGCGGGCAAGATACTCGGTCGCGCCATCGCGGCGACGCCCATCGGCGAGTTCACGCCCATAGACGAGGCGCTTGAGGGTGCAGGAGAGGACATCGGCAGGTTCAACGACGAGCAATCCGAGAAACTCATCGAGAAGCTCCACCAGGCAAAGACGCCCGACGTCGCGCCGTTCAGGCAGAGCATAATGGAGATCGACACCCTCTACAACCGCCCCACGCAAATCGCTGTGGACGCCGAGAACGTCTACATCCTGCCTGCCAAGTCGCAGGAAGTGTAGCCGTGAACGTGTATCTGGGACTGCGCGACGACTGGTTTTTTCTGGAAAACCCTGCCGTTCTTGATGCAATCGAGACACTTCAGGACATGGCGGACGGTACGTTCTACCCGACCGAATACGGGCCAGAAAGTCTCGCAGATATCGCGTGCCCCGACCTTTGGGGTTATCTTATCCCACGGGCAGAGGCGGAGCCATTCGAGCAACTTTTTGTGGCATGCGAGGACAAGCAAATCGCAAAGCTTTACGAGAGCCGCTTCACCTACGCGCAATGGGGCGCCGACGCCGAGGGAGAAGCCAAGGTGAGCTTTCTCCCCGCGCCTGTCTCCAAGGAGGAACCCCTTGCGGGAACTATCGGCAAGAAGGCGACCTGGGCACGTTTCTGGACGTGGGGGCCTGGCCCCGAGGGCGATATCGACATACGCTGCGATTTGACCACGGGCCGGTGCGAGGCTGAATACATCTCCGCGAAAAGTAACCTCCCCACCGCCAGGTTCAGAGTTGCCGCTGCGAAGCTCGCACCCTACACCGCCATCAGCGAAGACGCCCGCTACGGTGAGCGCGAAATGGACCCGTGGATGATCTACGACGGCCCCTACTGGGAGTACATTCTGGGGACCGATGACACAGTTCTGCTTCGGGGAACGAGAAGAGGCTCTGCTGGAAAGGGCAAGGAACCTATCCTTTCCCTGCTCCGCTCAATAAGAAGGTCTGCTTACCGCGAGACGCGCCGCCTTTGGGGATTTGCCATCTAGAAAAGACAAGGGAGTAAGCCGGGACAGCCCGCATAGCCACCGCGCCCATCGAAACGCGTCCCTATCGTTCCATCAGCTGAAAGTGTGTTGTCTGCACGCTGTATGGACAGCCCCAAAAGAGCCACCACCCGTTGCGCCATTATAAGCGAACATACATTCGTATTTCTAGCTGCAATTTGATAGAATAGCTGTTGTTGACGGCAGTTCATGTGCCGGGCAGCACCCTCCGTGCGACGGGAGGTGATGCCCATGACCGATCTGATTGATTTCGTGAAGCTCCTGACCGCTCTGGTCTCGCTCCTCACGGCGCTTATCGGGCTTACCGAGGCACTCAAGCAGTGTTCGAAGCATAAAAAGAGGGGTCGACGCCGTTAAGGCATTGACCCCTTAATCTAAGCAACGGCGCTGCCCAGCTATCCACAACTTGGGCTGCCGTCGACTTTATTCTACCCACGAGCGCCAGGTTTAACAAATGGTTTTTCAGTAATGAACTCTCGGCGCCCGCTCCTGCGCTCGCTCAACTCGTCGCTCTATTCCAGCCACCACTCAACATCCACGGAACACTCGACCTCAATAGGCTCCGGCTCCAGCACCGTCACCTTAGAATCGCCGGGCCCCACAGAAGGAGCGCCAGCATCAAAGCATGCGCTGGCATAGCGAATCTGCCCCATGTCGCCTAAGCGGCTGTTGTAGGAGATGTGCTTGACGCCGCCCAGCTTAGAGCCCGAGGCCACCGCAAGTGCCTGCGCATTGCCGCGGGCACGCTCGACGGCGTGGGCAATGAGAACGTCCTCGGCGGCGCGCCGGTCTGCCAGATCGAAATCCACGCTCATGTTGGCGCGTGATCCGCAGGTGTTGAGCGCCGTCCACACAGCTGCAACATCGATGGCGTCAATCTGCGCGGCAATCGTGCCATAGGCATGGTAGCTATAGCCCAGAACGGTCGCCCTTCTGCGCGTCGATCGCGCATAGCAGGTGTACCCGCGACACGTTAGCTCGGCATCCAGGCCAAAGGGCGCCAATGCCGCGGCAACCTTGGCACGATCGGCGTTGTAGTTGTCCAGGCACGCCTCCTTGGTATCAAAGCCTCCCCCAAAGCAGATGCTAAACACAACGCGATCGGGCATGACCTCGTCCTCGACCTCGGCACCAACGCTCACATAACCAGCTTTGTCCATCGACATGACATCCGTCCTTTCCACGAATGGCTACGTTGCGGTAAGCGTAGCCGCCCGTGCGGACATAAATTGCGCTTCGATGCCATTGCGGATTCTGGGATGCGGATGCCGTTTGAGGCCCCTGCCGGAAAATGCGTCCCATTCTGAAGTCGAATTCTGGGATGCAGTTTCCGCGAGTATGCTCGAAGGGAAACCGCATCCCATTCTGGGACTCGATTCCGGGATGGACTTTCCGCCGAAGGCTTCAACCGGAAACCGCATCCCACTCTGAGCGCTCATTCCGGGATGTAGTTTCCGCTTGAGGCCCCGTCGGGAAAGTGTGTCCCGTTCTGGAGCTGGAATCCGGGCTGCAGTTTCCGCTTGAAGGCCGATCCGGAAAGCGCATCCCGTTCCGAGCGCGCATTCCGGGACGCGGTTTCCGCCCGAGGCCCCATTGGGAAAGCACATCCCACTCCGGGGCATGCTTTCCGCTTGAGCCCTTACCGAAAACGACGTTCCACTCCGACGTCCCCAAACGCGCGATCGAACGACGCAAAACAGCAGAAAGGCCGTCCTTTCTCGAAAAAGTACACGTCAGGAAACTTGCTAGGTCTCCACATCTCTCAACCGCTCACGGGCACCGATTACCGTTTGCCGATTCAAGCACAAAAATGTCGCCAGAAATAAGCCATCTACCTGCCTGGTTAGTTATTTGTCAAGGCCTTGGTTTGTTGAGCGGCAAGTTCCGGCTGGTACGTTTTCGCTACCCCAAAAAGGAGGCGGTAGCCCATGGCGCATTGCAATGACCAGCTTATCGAACAACTGCTAACCCAAGCCGAACGGGAGGGACGATGCCTTGTTCCTCCAAGCGCGGCAATCAGAAAGGCGCTACTGCGGCGCATCGGCGGCGCGGTCGTCTCGCCCATGCCGGGGCTGTTCGCACGCAAGACACATTGGGAGGAGCTCAACCGGGCACAACGGCATTGCGAGATCATCCGTACCCTTGCGATTATCCACCCCGATTGGACGTTCTGCTCGTTTTCGGCAGCATGTCTGCTAGGACTCGAAGTCTCGTGGCGACACCTGAATGTTGTGCATGTCTGCAGCGCAACCAAGCCATCGGCTCGCCCGGGCGCACGAATCCAGCGGCATCAGATAGAGCCCACCGGCGCAATACATAGAGCCGGCATACCACTCACGCCGCCCATTCAAACGGCGACAGATTGCCTGCTGCAGACCGGTTTTGCCGGCGGCATGCCCATTGCCGATTCTGCGATCTCAAAGCTCGGCCTTATGCGAGAACAGCTGATGGAAGCTGTCGAGAAACGGGCCGGTGCTCGCAACGACCGCGCCATTCGCACGGCTCTCACCACGCTCCAATATGCCGACGCACGCGCCGAGAGCGGCGGAGAATCGGTTGCCAGGGCTGTCATGATCGAGACCGGCTTTGCACCCGATTATCTCCAATACGAGCTGACGGATCCCTTCGACTCGACCGAGTCCATGCGAACGGATTTTGCCTGGGAATGCCATGTGCGGGAACTCACGCTGGGCGAGCTCGACGGATTCGCCAAATATACCGACCAGGCCATGCTTGCCGGGCGCACCACGGCCGAGGTGCTTGTTGCCGAACGGCAGCGCGAGGCGCATCTGTCGATTTACGGCCATCCCCTGCTTCGCTTTACCATGAACGAGGTTCGCTCGGCAGGTGTGCTCGCGAAAAAGCTGCAGACGGCAGGCATCAGGCAAACAATGCTTCCGACATGGCTCAACGAGGTGGAGCTGTAGGGGCTGTTGAGCCACGCATTGCCGCGCCGCATCTCGCCAATCTGGAACACGCTTCCCAGCAGCCACGCCCGCGGAAAGCGTATCCCAGTTCGGACACTCAAAACGGGATGCACTTTCCGTATGGTGGGTCTAGTGGAAAGCGTGTCCCGGAATCGTGCCTCGGGGTGGGACAGGCTTTCCGGTTGAGTCCTTCAGCGGAAACCGCATCCCAGAATAAACGCTCAAACTGGGATGCACTTTCCAAACGACCGGCCAGCGGAAAGCGCGTCCCATTTTGAGGCACGATTCCGGGATACAGCTTCCGCTTGAGGGCCGTTCCGGAAAGCACAGCCCGTTCCGAGGCCGAATTCCGGGACGCAGTTTCCGCCGAGGGCCGTTCCGGAAAGCGCATCCCATTCTGAGCGGCAATTCCGGGACGCGCTTTCTGCGAGCAGCCAAATCGCTCCAAACAAAAGGCCCCGGCTCGCGATGGAGCTGGGGCCAAAGGCACAGCATATACAGTTGGTGTTGAGCGCGAACAGCCCGTCAGCAATGCCGTCTGCGCTCTACCCTACCCGCGGTGACGGGCGCGGCTGTACGGGGTATCCACCATGGGCAGATCTGGGCGCAGCTTGCCGTCAAACGCGCGGTAGGCGTTCTGTACGGCAGGCGCCGTGGGGATCGTTGCGATCTCACCGATGCCCTTGCCACCGTATGCCACAGGCAACAGCTCGTCCTTCTCCACGTAGATAGCGTGGATATCCGGAATCTCGGGCGCACGGAACAGCCCGAGCGTGCCGTACCTTGCCTGGGGTACGCAGTCCTTGAGCGGCCAATCCTCGGTAAGCGCATAGCCCATACCCATGAGCACGCCGCCTTCGATCTGACCCTGAATGGAGATGGGGTTGACCACCTTGCCGGAATCGTGCGCGGCATAGACCTCGCTCACGCGGCCGTCATCATCCAAAATGACCACATGCGTGGCAAAGCCGTAGCAGATGTGGCTCTTGGGGTTGGGAACGTCGGCGCCCAGTTTGTCGGTCGGCTCCAGATACACGTAGCCAAACTCGCATCCCTCGAGCGCCTTGATGGCGGCCGCGGGATCCTGAGGATGCATGCCCTGACCGGCGACGAGCTCCTGTGTGCGCAGCTGATAGACGCGACCGTCGTCGTACTCGATCTTGACGCCGTCACCATGCGCGCTCACGGGAGCGGCGGGCGCGGGCTTGCCGGCCTCGATGCCAACCATGGCGTCGCGCAGCAGGAAGGCGGCACCGCGCACGGCCTCGCCGGTCACGACCGTCTGACGCGAGCCAGACGTGGTACCGGAGTCGGGAGCGTTCTCGGTGGAGCACTCGCCGTTGGCAATGCAGCGAAGCGGCAGACCGCAGGCCTCGGCAACGTCCTGCAAAAAGACGGTGTTACAGCCCTGGCCAATGTCGGACGTGGCGGCATAGACCACGGCCACGCCGTTCTCGACGCGAATCTTGCAGCGGCCGGCATCGGGCAGGCCCACGCCCACGCCGGCGTTCTTCATGGCGCAGGCGATACCGGCGTGTCCGGGATGCGCATAGTAGGCATCCTTAACCTCGAGCAGTGTCTCCTTAAGCGCCGTGGAGCAGTCGGCAATCTGGCCGTTGGGCAAAACCTCGCCCGGCTCGATAGCGTTACGGTAGCGGATCTCCCACGGATCTAGGCCGACCTTCTCGGCCAGCAAGTCGATCAGGCTCTCGAGCGCAAACTCGGACTGACACACGCCAAAGCCGCGGTACGCGCCGGCGGGCGGGTTGTTGGTGTAGTAGCCAAAGCCGCGGATGTCGGTGTTCTGGTACTTGTAGGGGCCGACGGCATGCGTGCAGGCGCGCTCGAGCACCGGGCCGCACAGCGATGCGTAGGCACCGGTATCAAAATTGATCTCGCAGTCCAGGCCGGTAAAGTTGCCCTCGGCGTCGCAGCCCAGCGTAAAGGTGCCGTCCATGGCATGACGCTTGGGATGGAACGCGAGCGACTCGGCACGCGTGAGCTTGCACTTCACGGGACGCTGGAACTTATATGCGGCGAGCGCGGCCAGGTGCTGGATGGACACGTCCTCCTTGCCGCCAAAGCCGCCACCCACGAGCATGGTCTCGACGACCACACGCTCGGGTTCGTTATCCCAGCCAAACATGTGGGCGCACTCTTTGCGCGTATCGTAGGCACCCTGGTCGGTCGACTGCACCTTGACGCCGTTCTTGTACGGGAAGGCGACGGCGCACTCGGGCTCCAAGAAGGCATGCTCGGTAAAGGGCGTGGTAAAGCGCTGTGTCACGGTGAATGCGCTCTCCGCCAGTGCCTTGGCGGCGTCGCCGCGCGTCACATGGCGGCTCTGGCACACGTTGTCCTTGAGCTCCACCGTGTTGCCAAAGGCAAAGAAGCTGTCGTGCAGGCGCGGGGCGTCGGCGGCCTTGGCCTCGGCGATGTTGCGCACGGGCTCCAGCGGCTCGTAATCGATCTTTACGAGCTTCTTGGCCTTCTCGAGCGTCGCCTCGTCCTCGGCGACCACCAGCACAATGGCGTCACCCACGCAGCGGGTGATATCGCCCTGGGCAATCATGACGTCCCAGTCCTGGATAAGGTGGCCGACCTGGTTGACCGGCACGTCCTCGGCGCGCAGGATGCCCACCACACCGGGCAGGGCCTCGGCCTTGGAGGTGTCGATGGAGAGCACACGGGCGCGCGGATACTTGGAGCGCACGGCGCTGGCATAGGTCAGGCCCGGCTGGTCGATCTCGTCGATGTCGTCGGGGTACTTGCCCTCGCCGAGCACCTTCTTGCGCACGTCGATACGGAAGGCGCGCTTACCCACGCCGTAGTCATCGCCGCGTTCCAAGTCCTCGTCGATCTGCTTTTCGCCGCGGAGCACCGCAGCGGCCAGCGAGATGCCCTCGATAATCTTTTTGTAGCCGGTGCAGCGGCAGACGTTACCGCGGATGGCGTACTTAATCTGCTCCTCGGTGGGCTCGGGGTCCTCGGCGATGAGCGCCGCGCCCGCCATGACCATGCCGGGGATGCAAAAACCGCACTGCACGGCGCCCACGGCGCCAAAGGCGTACACAAAGGCCTCGCGCACGTCCTCGGGCAGGCCCTCGACGGTCACGATGTTGCGACCGGCGGCAAGAGCGGTGGTCAGTACGCAGGCCTTGACGGCCGCACCATCCACGTGAATGGTGCAGGTACCGCACGCGCCCTCGGAGCAGCCGTCCTTGGCAGAATGAATATGCAGGTCGTCGCGCAGGTAACGCAGCAGCGGCTTGTTCTGCGTCGTCGTGCGCTCCACGCCGTTAACGGTAAAAGTGAATTCCTGTGCCATGGCGATTCCCTTCTACACGCCGGCGGCGATGCCGGTGCGGTCGTGGATGGCGCCATGCGGGCAGACGACGGCGCACATGCCGCACGACAAGCAATCCGCGCCATCGATATGGGCGCAGTTGTCCTCGATGCGGATAGCGCCGGCGGGGCACCTTTTGGCGCACATGCCGCAACCGATGCAGCTCGTGTCGCAGATCTTGCGGGCAATGGCGCCCTTATCGGTGTTGTTGCAGCGCACCAGGATGTTCTGGTAGCCGGAAACAAAGGCGATCACGCGCTGCGGGCACGCCATGCCGCACAGGCCACAGCCGGTGCATTTGGAGCGGTCCACGCGGGCGACGCCATCGACCAGCGCAATGGCACCGTGGGGACAGGCCGTGACGCAGGCGCCACAGCCAATGCAGCCTTCGCTGCAGCGGGCGTCGCCGCCTGCGGAGGCACAACCGCTTCCGCAGGCAACGTAGGCCACGTTATGTTGAATGGATTTGGCCATAAGAGACTCGCCTATTTCTTAAGAAGGTACGAATAGTTGTCGCGCACGGCCCTGATGGTCAGGCGGACGGCCTCGGGAAGACCGGTGTTGACGGCATCGACCGAGACGGTGCGGACCGTGCCGGCGACGCGGACCTTAAAGTGGTCCTCGTCCACGGCCAGGAAGCCCTCGTTCTCGGAGTTCTCCATGTCCTCCTCGCTCCAGAACAGGGTGAGCTTGTCCTTGTAGGGACGACCCTCCTGGTAGGGGCAGAACACGGCGCAGTTGCCGCACTCGTTGCACATGCCGTCGACGTGGACGACCTGATGCTTGGCCAGGCCCGGCACCTTAATTGCCACGTTGGCGCGGTTGGGGCACACGTCGCAGCAGACCTCGCACACCGAGCCGCAGCCCAGGCAGCGGGTCTTGGTGCAGTTGCGCTTGTCGCGGCACAGCGACCCCTTGCGCTCGTAGCAGGCGTCCTCGCGGCCGACCCGCTCGTTGCAGTCGGCGTACTTGTTAAAGTCCACGCCGGCGATGGCACGGGCGACTTCGGCGGCGTCGGCGATGGCCTCGACCACGGTGGCAGGACCGCGGCGGCAGTCGCCCGCAGCCCAGACGCCCTCGACGCCGGTGGAGGTGGCGGCAAGGCGGCCGCGACGGTCGTGCTCGACGCCCGCGGCATCGTACAGGCTGGCATCGATGCCCTCGCCCACGGCGCAGATCACCGTGGTGGCGGGAAGCTCGACGGTCTCGCCCGTAGCGACGGGGCTACGACGGCCGCTTGCATCCGACTCGCCAAGCTCCATAACATCGCAGGTCAGCACAGCGCCGTTGAGCGCCTTAGGCGCCAGCAGCTCGCAGAACTCAACGCCGTCGGCAAGGGCAAAATCGAGCTCTTCCTCGTCGGCGGGCATCTGCTTCTTGGTGCGGCGGTAGACCAGGCGCACGTTCTTCACGCCGGCCAGGCGCTTGGCCACGCGAGCCGCGTCCATGGCGGTGTTGCCGGCGCCGATGACCACGACATCCTCGCCCAGCTCGAGCTTCTCGCCCTTCTTGGCGGCCTCGAGGAACTCCAGTACATCGAGCTCGGCACCCTCGCCCAAGCCCGCAGAGCCGGGCATCCAGGCACCGGTGGCCACGACCACGTCGGTAAAGCCCTGGGCTTTGAGCTCGTCGATGGACTCCACGCGGGCATTGAGCTGCACCTTGGCGCCAAAGGCCAGGCAGAGCTCGGCATCGTGGGAGATATCGTCGCTTGCGATACGGAACTCGGGAATCACGTGACGGACCACGCCGCCGAGCGAATCGCGGGCCTCGAAGATAGTGACAGGCACACCGGCACGCGTCAGGAAGAACGCCGTCGCCAGACCGGCCGGGCCGCCGCCGATAACGGCAACGTTGCGCTCGCCGTCGTTGGCGATGGCTTGGGCGCGCAGCTTGGGCAGCACGGCGGTCATGGCCTCGCGGGCGGCCTTGAGCTTGCTGGCGCGAATCTGGGCGCCCTCGGGCTCGTAGAATGCACGCTCGCAGGCACGGCCGCAGGGATGCGGGCAGATGGTGCCGGTAATGAACGGCAGGGCGTTGCGCTCGATGATGATGTTGAGCGCATCCTCGTAGCGGCCCTCGTCAACAGCCGCCAGGTAGGCGGGAATATCCTGCTGGATGGGGCAGCTCGTGCGGCACGGCGTGGTAAAGCAGTCGGAAAGCGGGCTCTTGCCGGCAACCTTGCGGTCGGGCAGCGGGCGCAGCGGCTTCTTGTAGAGCGGGTTGGTGAGCGAGTCGGTCTGGATCGCCGTCACGGCCTCGAGAGAGACGCCCGCGAACGGCTTGCCGTCCAGATCGGTAAACTCGCCGGCCATCTGGCTAAAGCGCTCGTAGCCACCGGGCTTGAGCACGTCGGTCGCCAGGGTGACGGGCCAAATGCCGGCGTCATACAGGGCGCGGATGTTGTAGACCGTGGCGCCGCCGGAGTAGCTGATGCGCAGCTTGCCATCGAACTGCTCGGTAATGCGACGGGCGGCCTCGATGGTCAGCGAGAACAGCGAACGGCCCGACATGTACATCTCGGTGGAAGGCAGCTCATTCCTCGTCACGTCGACGGGGAACGTGTTGGTCAGCTTGACGCCAAACTCCAGGCCGCGCTCGGCGCACAGGGCAATCAGGCGCTCGAACATAGGCACGGCATCGGCCCACTGCAGGTCCTCACGGAAGTGCGTGTCATCGAAGACGATGTAGTCAAAGCCCAGCTCGTTGAGGCGCTGGCGAGCAAACTCATAGCCCAGCAGCGTGGGGTTGCACTTGATGTAGGTGTTGAGACCCTTCTCGGTGATCAGATAGGTCGCGATGCGCTCGATCTCGGCGGGCGGGCAGCCGTGCAGGGTAGACTCGGTGATGGAGTTGGAGACGCGCGCCGGAATGGACTCGACAAATGCGGCGTCAACGTGCTCAAACTTGTCCAGGTTAGCGAGCGCCCACGTGCGGCACTCGTTCCAAACCTCGGAGCCGCTGGCGTCCTTCATGCCCTCGATGTAGGCGTCGACCTTGGGGCTCTTGATGCCCTCCAGGTCATAGCCCACGGACATGTTAAAGACAAAGCC